>NZ_CP024633.1:3900000-4200000 GCF_004924335.1 Mycobacteroides salmoniphilum
TTGAGACGATCGTGTCCGATAAGGGAGGTCAACGACCGCCACACTCCCGCATCATCGCGCAGCAGGTATCCCACCGAGCAGCAGTGGGGATGCGAACACGGCAGGGCCGTCAAGTCGCGCCAGGTGACAACGTCACCCGTCTGCGGGCCAAGACGTTTCAGCACACCGGTATGGGTGAGCCGTTGCATGGGGTCGATCGCGCCTGCTCGGCCCGACCCGAACTGTGGCTGTATCGAGACACCTCCCACGTAGGGCGTGTCGAGGGCCAGCCGGATGACCGCGCCGATGTCCGCGTCGTTGACACCGAGCGCCGCGGTCATGACCAATGTCGTGAAGATCTCGCTGTCCGAGAGACGTTGCACCGCCTCGGCTTTGATTCTGGTCAGATCGCCACCTCGGTGATGGCGCGAAGCGTCGGCCGACGGGCCGTCGTACTGGAGATAGACCTCCACGCGCTCACGGTGACGAGCCAGCAGCTCCAGCAGGGCATCGTCGCGGGCAATGAGAACCCCGTTGGTATTGATCAAGATTCGGGTGATCGGGCGAGCCATCAGCTCGTCGAGCAGCTGGGCAAGATTCGGGTACACGGTGGGTTCGCCGCCGCTGAGCATCAGGACGTCTAGCCGGCCGTTCTCCCGCGCAAGCCGCTGGTCGACGTTGGCGAGCACCCGTTGCACCGGTACCACACCGTGCAGGTCCGGTGAGGAATCGGCGAAGCAGGTTGGGCAGCGTAGATTGCACGCCTCGGTGATGTCGGCCAGCAGGATGCAGGTGTGCTGGGTCTGCATCTCAGGCAACCCGCGCAGATACGCCATCGGGATGGGATCGAAATTGCCTGGCGCATCCGGAACATGGGTCTTGGTGGGAGCCGTCCACTCCTCCAGGTACTCAAGGATCTCTGCGTCCTCGTCATACAGCGTGCGCACCAACCCGTGTGTGCGGCAGGCTCGTTCGAGCCACACCCGATCGTCACGGTGTGCGAGCCAGCCCGAGAGCCGTTCCACCTGCGCAAGCGAGCGCTCCGGGTTCGACTCGTGACACTGAGGACAGAAGGCGTTGACGTACCGCAGGATGCGATCCCCGCGCAGACCCATACCCGCCACGTCTACTCCAATCCGTCCAACATCGAAAGGCAGCCCACGATGAACCCCGTCATGATCGCCACCGTCGCCCACCCGATCATGAAGCCGATTCCCAGCCCACGGACCCAATCTCGGCCCCACACTGTCAACGCGAGCCCGCCACCCAGGCCAATGACGGACATCACGATGGCCACCACGGTCGCCCGGGTGTCAGGTGAAAACCCACCACTCATCGCGTTCTCCAGGACCAGAAAGGTCCCGAATGTCATCATCCAGAACACGAAGATGCCGACGAAGGTCATCCCCACCACCGTGCCATTGCTCGACTTCGGCGGCGGCCGCCGATAGGGGTAGTAACCCGGCGGATACTGCGGATAGCCCGGCGGTGGTGGGTATCCGGCGGGGCCGTACGGATGCGGGCCATATGGGTACGGCTGAGGTTGCTCACCTTCGGGCGGCGGCAGCGGCGGGGTGCTCATTGGTACAGCACCGGATTAAGCCCCGTGCAGATTCCGACCGTGAGCATGGATACCAACGCCCAGCCGACCATCAGGCCCACCCCCCAACCGCGCTTGTCGCGATCCCCCGTTCTGATGAGCACCGTGCCCACGCCAAAAGCAACCGCAATCCCCATCACCGCAACAAATCCGGGTACCGCCTCGAAGCCGGTGCCATACCTGTCGGCCAACGATCCACCGACCATCAGGGCGAGAAATCCAAACACCGCGTTACCGAAAATGAAGGAGAGTGCACCGGCGACCATTGTCGCCCCGCTCGTCCCGGGTTTGGGCTGTTCGGGTGGATAGCTCATGCCGTCGCCACCTCGGCAAGGCGCCTGCGGAACATGCCGTCGTAATACCCCGCACGGTGACCACGCCACAACCGCCACGCGGCAAGTGTCATGCCCATCAGCAGAACCCATTGCGGGCGAGTGAGATTCAGCCAAACCGTTTCGTTGGCGCGGGTGAACTCGACGAAGAACCGGAATACCGCGTACGCGGACACGTAGAGCACGAAGAGCTCACCGGGATGTGTCACACGCGGACGCAGCCACCACCACAGCACGGCGAAAGCCACCAACTGGAAGGCGATCTCGTACAGGAAGGACGGATGCATGGCCACCCCGGTCAGGCATCCCGGACAGTTCGGCCGCGTGGCCGGAGCGTGCACACCCCACGGCAGCGAGGTGGGTCGGCCCGGAGCCTCGGTGAGGTGACATCCGATCCGGCCCACGGCCATACCCAATGCCACCGCGGGGGCGAACAGATCGCCCGTCTTGGCCTGGTAACCGATAAGCCGCTTGGCCACCAAGACGCCGACGTACGCCCCCAACAGCCCGCCGATGATGCTGCGCGACCCGAACATCCACGCCTCGACAAGGCTGGGATTGTGCGCCGGGTTGAGATGTTCGATCCAGCCCGATAGCCGCATACCGATCGCGCCGCCGACCAGCGCACCCGCCACCGCGATCAGCGACTGTTCCGCGGGAGCACCCCTGCGCCGCGCTTCGCCGGCGAAGACCAGGGCGGCAACCAGCACTCCGAGCCCTACAAAGAGCCCGTGCACGCCAATTCCCAGCCCCATCGGCTCACTGTACGAGCCAGCACCGCAGATACGCAGGGCAAACGCGCGGATTACCGGAAGTTACAGCGCGCAGCCCACCAGCACCGGCTCGGGGACCAGACGGACGCCAAAGGCATCCAAGACCCCGTCGCGAACGGTACGTGCGAGCTCCAGCAAGTCGCCGGTGCTCCCTCCCCCGCGATGAGTCAGTGCCAGTGCATGTTTCGTGGACACCCGCACCGAAGACTGCGCGTTCGGATAACCCTTGACGAACCCGGCTCGCTCCACAAGCCAGCCAGCCGAGAGTTTCACCCCATCCGGGGCCGGATACTGCGGAATGGCGACATCGGGCCCTAGTCGTTCGCGGACGTGTGCCCGAACGGCGTCCAGATCATCCTCGGCAACTACAGGATTCGTAAAGAAGGAACCGACACTCCAGGTGTCGTGATCGGACTCGTCGAGCACCATGCCCTTGCGCCGGCGCAGGCCGAGCACCGCCTCGCGCACCGCCAGCGCATCGGTGCGTTCCCCGGGCTCCACCCCGAGTTCCTTGGCAAGCTCCGGGTAGCGGATCGGAGAGCTCAGACCGTCGGTGGACAAACCGAACTCGACCCCGAGCACCACGCGTGCATCGGTGCCCTTGAGAATGCTGGTGCGATAGCCGAACCCCAGCTCGCCGGGCTCATACCAACGCGCCTGTCCGGTCGTCCGGTCCAGCACCCGTACGCGCCGCAGCAGCGCGGCCACCTCGACGCCATAGGCACCCACGTTCTGCACCGGCGTGGCCCCGGCGGTGCCCGGGATTCCCGACAGGCATTCCAGTCCCCCCAGACCGGCCCGCAGCGAGAGCGCCACCACCTCGTCCCAATTGGTTCCCGCGTCCGCCCGCAACAGCGGCCCATCCACCGTCACACCGGCCGAGGCGATGTGCACCACCGTGAGGTCCGGAAGGTGGTCGGCCAACACCAGATTCGAACCGCCCGCGAGGAGCAGGGCGGGTTGGCCGTCAAGCGCGGCCAGCACGCCGGTCACCTGCGCGCTGCTCTCGCACCGAATGAGCGTGGCTGCCACCGGACCCAGCCGCAAGGTCGTCAACGCGGCAAGCGGAGCATCATCGGTCACCAGGGCGCCGAGATCCTCGATCTTCGCGCGCGTTGTTGGTGCCAGCCTTTTCGGTCTTCGCGCAAGCGGCTCATCCGCGCCCAATGGTCTTCGCGCAAGCGGCTCATCCAAGCTCACGGGCGCTAACGGTAGCCTTGCCACCCATGGCACGCTCATTTGACCTGTCAGTGGAGTATTCGGCCAGCGTCGAACAGGTCCATGCGGCCTTCGCCGATGAGGGCTACTGGAATGAACGTCTGGCCGGCTCCGGCGCCGACACCGCCACACTGGATTCCCTGAAATCCGATGGCGGCGCCCTTGAAATCGTCACCACTCAGGTGCTGCGCAGCGATCGGCTGCCGGGCATCGTGTCGCAGTTTCACCGAGGCGACCTGCGGATCGTCCGCACCGAGAAGTGGAGCGCCATCTCCGACGGTGCGTCCGAGGGAACCGTGGTGGGCTCGATACCGGGTGCACCCGTCACCCTCGCCGGTACCGCACGGCTGCACACCGGCGCCAAGGGCTCACGTCAGGACCTGAAGGTCAGCGTCGAGGTGAAGATCCCCCTGGTCGGCGGCAAGATCGAGGGCTTCGTCGGCGGAAAACTCATGGACCTGTTATCTGCCGAACAGCGATTCACCTCGGGGTGGATCGGCACCCACGGCTAACCTGGGTCCGATGTCCAGGCGTTCGGTGTTCACGGTGAATTTTCCGGCTCCGGCCGAGAAGATCTACCAGGACTTTGCGAGCCGGGACTACTGGGAAACCCTGATGTCGGCGTATGGGTGGCTCACACCGGTCTCGGAGATTCACACCCTGACGGTGACCGACCGCGGTATCGATGTGGTCATCAAACAGAATCTGCCCCGCATGTATCTGCCGCCGATCGCGCAGAAGGTGATGCTCACCGACATGATCATCACCCGGACGCAGCATTTCGACCCGTTTGATCAGGGCAAGGGGTCCGCGATGGGCAGCTACGGTGCCTCCGTGCTCGCCGGACCGGGCGCCTTCACGGGGGTCTGCACGCTGTCCGATACCGATCAGGGTTCTCAGCTGAGGCTCTCCAGCACCTGCAAGGTGTACATCCCGTTCATCGGGGGCAAGCTCGAAGACCTGATCCTGTACCACGTCAGCGACCTGTTCCGCGTGGAGGAAGGCTTCATCGCCGACTGGATCTCGAAGCACCACTAGCGGTGTTGTCTCGTGAGGTTGCCCGCACTATTTCGGAGCCTCGAAGCCGCCGATTTTCTGCTCGAGCAGTTCGGCCATCCGCAGCGGGGTGCGGTCCTCGAACATCGGACCGATGAGCTGCACCCCTACCGGCAGCCCTGCCGAGGATCGGCCCGCTGGTATTGCGGTGGCGGGCAGGCCGGGCATGGTCGCCAGGCCGGCCCAGACCAGCTGATTGACGAACGGGTGCTCGATGCCGTCGATGGTGATATGCCGTTCTTGCAGATCCAGCTCGTGATCGTGCGGGAAGGCAGGAGTCGGCGTGATCGGACACACCACCACATCGAATTCGGCGAAGAGCTGCCGCCAGCCGTGGCGATGAAGTTCGCGACGGCTGTTCGCCTCGATCCAGTCGCGGTGGCTGAACACCGGGCCGCGCAACCATGCTGTGTCGAAACCCCGGTCATCTGTATTCAGCGTGGCGGCCAGGATCCGTAGTTGGTCGTACCTCTCCACGGGATAACCTGCCGCGAGATTCGACGTGAGTAGCTCGGCATAAAGCCCTGCGGCGTCGGCCAGATCGGGCAGCAGCGGACTGTACCGTTCGACGCGGGCGCCGCCGTCGACGAGCGCGTCAAAGACGCGGTTAACGGCGGCCCGCACGGCGGATCCGGTGGGGATGAGTGGATGCTCGTCCAGGACCAAGACACGAAAGTCGCAGAGACGTTCGTGGCGGGCGGGTGGTAGAGCCACGTCGAATCCGACGCCCAAGGTGAGCGGGTCCGGCCCTGCCATCACCTCCAAAAGCAGTGCGAGGTCGCGGGCAGTGCGTGCCATGGGGCCGACCACGCTCAGATCGCGGTCGGTGGGCAACGGCGGATTGGGCGGCGGAAGATGACCGCGATTCGCCACAAGTCCGAGTGTCGGCTTGTGCGCGTAGACACCGCAGAAATGAGCGGGTGTGCGCAGTGAACCCGCGATGTCGGAGCCGATGGACAGCGCGCCGAATCCGGACGCCAGTGCGGCCGCTGATCCGCCCGAGGACCCGCCCGGCGTTCGACCGTGATCCCATGGGTTGTTGGTGGTGCCGTAGATCTCATTGAAGCTCTGCAGATCTTGGAGCATTAAGGGCACGTTGGTCTTTCCGAGCACGACGGCGCCGGCGGTCTTGATCCGCGATACCTGCACCGCGTCGTCCGTCGGCAGGTAGTTCCGGTACTGGGGCATACCCCAGGTCGTGGCCAGCCCTGCCACGTTGTAGGACTCTTTGACTGTCATCGGGATACCGAGCAGCGGCCGGTCCTCGCCGCGAGCACGCGCCTGATCGGCATCGCGCGCAGCGGCTCGCGCCCGATCGAAGTCCGGCACACAGATAGCGTTGATCACCACGTCGTCCTGCTCGATACGGGCGATTGCCTCGTCAGTCAGTGCTACTGAGGTGACCTCACCGGCACGCAACGCGATCGCGAGTCCCTCGGCCGACTCAAAACTCCATTCCATGAATCTGACGCTATCCGCCTGCCGCGGAGGACATAAAATACCGCTGAGCGCAACAGGATCGGTGTTTTCTCGCCACGATGGCCCACGACGCCAACGTCAGTAGTCCGATTCGGCGGCCAGTAACTCGGCGAGGAACGCGTCACCGGCAGGCGTGGCCAGTCGGGCGCGCGCGAATGCCCGGACCCGATCGCGCAACTCGCTCGATTCCGCGGCCTCCCCGACACCCACACTCACCCGTGCCGCCGACCAGTCGGCATTCCAGGCTTGCGCCTCATCGGCAGGCCGACCGTCGCCATCGAACACCGGCAGCACCGCACCGCCTTCGGCATCCAACGCACCGGCCCCATGAAACGCACCGCAGGACAACGAGACCGGAATACCCGCGGCCGATTCGGGGCCGGATAGCGCCGCTCGCAGCTGGGCGATTACCGTCGCGCCCTCGGCGAGCACCCTCCAGGCCAGATTGCGTTCGGCCGCGTCGAAGATCCCCGGTGGCACGTCCGACCAGGCGATGGTCGCGTCCCCCGAGGCGATCACGCCCGAGGGCCTGGACTCATCGTCCAGGCCGGCGGCCAGCGCATAGTCCTCGCGTCGCGCGGCCGTGGCGCCGTGGGCACCCCACTGGAGTTCATCATCGTCGGACAGCTCACGACACCGCGCCACCAGCGCGTCCACTCGCGGGTCGCCATACGAACCGAGCGCCGCACCGTGGGGCGCCAGCAGCTCGGCCACATCGGCGTCCAGGGTGTCGTCGGTGAAATAGTCCTCGGCAGCCGCGGTCAGCACCGCGAGCTCAGCGTCGAGCACCGGCCGGTCCAGCGCGACAATGCCGTCGCGGCGACTGGCCGGCCACCATCGCCGCAGCCAATGCCCCAACGCCAGCCGTCGCAAGGAATCTGTCGACCCGGCCAGCACGGTCACCGACTGCAGCTCGATCACCTTGGTGGGATCAGGATCACGCAGCGCCTCGATGACCGCGACGTGCCCGGCCTCACCGAGAACCCTCCACATCCAGTCGGCCCGGGCCGCGTCGGTGAAGCTGATCACCGGAGAAAGCGACGGGTCGTCAATCGGCCACGACAGCACAGCGCCACTGACCTCGAGAACGGCGACCGCACCCACCGGCGCAGGTGCCGGACCCGTTGCCCAGACACCGGATTCGTTGATCAGCTTCATGCGGTAACCTGCAATTCCAGCATGGCCTTGATCCGCTGCCGGTGGTCCAGGCTTACCGAGCGCGCCACCCCCTCCAGCAGTGACCGAAGGTCATCGACGTCAGCGCACGATTCCTGCCAGACATCGCGACCGTGCAACCTGGCCCACAACCTGCTCACGTAGGGCCGCGTGAACGCGGCGAGGTCGTCGACAACCTGTCGCTGCCGGGGATGGATGGGTTCACCGTCGGCGAGATAGCGCCGGGCATGCATCACGTAGGCCTCTTTCACCAGCCGGGCCTGAACGCGCCCGGAGAGTTCGTAACGCGTCGTCACCGAATCATCCAGTGGCCGCAGGTCCGTCGCCATCTCAACACCCGCCAGCAGGGCGGCCTGTTTGTCCTCGCTCATCAGACCCCATGGGGCGCAGGCCCGGTCGACCTCCTCGGCACACAGCAGCGGAACATCGGGCAGCTCGTCGTGGTCCAGCGCCCGGCGCAGTGTGGCCCGCACCCGATCAACGACGCTGCGATCCATCGGACGGTCGCCTTCGGTGTCTCCATCGATCGCCGGGGGTAGTTGTGGTTCGGCCGAACTCAATCCGATCTCGACAATGGACCACGGCAGCGTGGCGACCGTGCCGTGCGCGCTCGCACCCAGGTTGTACGGCGTGGCATCGGCGATCAACGCCGTCCACACCCGTTGGCGCGCAGACATCTCACGATGACTGCTGGCCGCACCGAGCACCGTGGTGAGTCCCGTGAAGAACGGGCCGGTGATGGTGTCGTCCGGCCGCACATCGCGCCAGCTCCGGTCCCGCAAGGTGGCGAGTCTGGCCACCACGTCGGGGTCATCGACATGACGGTTGAGCACCTCGATCGCCGTACGGTCCCGATCGTGGTGCAGATCGTGCAGCACAACCGTCGCGGTGCGCTGATCCTCAACCTGCGGAAAGCCTTTGGTGACGGCCAATTCGAAACACACCGGGAAGTAGAGCTCTTGGGCATTGCCCGTGGTAATGCGCTGCCTGCGCCGCTCGGCCTTGAGCATCACAAACCAGTCGGCCGTGGCCCGCAACTGCGGACCGTGCCCCACGATCAGAGCGTGCATGGCCGCGGCCACCTCGGGATCCAGCACGGGGGCCGAGAAGGCGGCATTGCTACGCAGCCTCAGCACCAGAGGGTCCAGGATCCGTTTCACGGTCCGACGCAGCGGCCCACCGTCGTCGGCACTGAGCACCTCGACACCGGAGCCGATCGCGCGCCAGGCCCGGTCGATCACGGCACGCCGCGGCACCGACGACCGCACCGTGACGGCGGCCTCGGATGTTGCCGACCCGATGCTCACCGTCACAAGGGTAATCGTTGTCGGCCGCCCAAAAGTTGGGTTCGGTAGCGGGCGGCCTGGTCGACGATATCGACATGACCACAGGACGATTTCCCACCATTGCCAGGGTCTTCGGTGGATGCGCTGCGTTGCTGTCCGGCCGCCGGAACACCTCGGAGCACCCTGGTCCGGAGGCCGACGAGCGGCTCGTCACGATCGAGGAATTCGCCGCCGAATTCGACCACGTGCTGATCCGCAAGCGGCTGCTAGCCGGGGCACAGCGCGCCGTGATCGACGGGGGCACCCGCTCGCGCGGGGTGGTCACCGGGTTGAGCGCCACCGGTTCAGGCCGCGAGATGCAACTGGACCTCATGGTGACCCGGCCGGACGGCCGCCAGTTCCCGGCGCGCGAAACTGCGGTGATACCCGCTTCCGCACTGCCGAAGATGGCACCGGGCAGCGTGATCGACGCCTACTACCGGCCTGGCGACCACAGCATCATCGCGGTCCGGGCGTGTTCCGACTGATTCAGCGGGCACCGTCGACGGCGAAACTGACCACGGCCGCCCAATGCAGCGGAGTCGCCGCGCGGTCACCGTCGCGCCAGCGCCGCAACTGAGCCCGCTGCCAGCGGTTCACCGCACGGCCCGCATCCTCGTCGCAGTGCGCCCGGTCGACCTCGGCCACTGTATCGGCCATGGGATCCGTTGTGTGTGAGCCAAATTGGCGGTAAGCCGCCGCAGTCGGCAATGACCACAGGGTCGCGGTCACCAACTGCGCACCCCCCAGGATCATCGCCGCGGCGAGCCCGGTCGCCTCATCGAAGCGGTAATCGCCTCCCGATGAGCAAGCCAACAGCGCGACTCGGGGCGGGATCGAAAGCCGCGTAGCCATCATGTCGGCCGCGGTCAGCGGACGATCCTCGGCCAGGTGCAGGGCGGCCCGTTCGGCGTGGCCTACGGCGCCCTCGGCCGCGCTGGCATGCCCGACGTAGAGCAGCCGGGCCGGGTGTTGTGCACACGCCCGGGCAAGCCAGTCCCGGTCGATATCGTTCCGGCGGAACAGGTCCACCGGCGCGCCAACCGCGGGCAGCACCCGGTGGCCGTCCATCAGCTCGCCGAAATGACGAGTCAGCACGGCCTCCGGCAAGGGACGCCCCAGCACCGAACCCAACGTCGAATCCGGGCGCTGCCCGGGGATGCGCGGGTCCAGCAGAAGCACCACCGGACCGTGCTGACGATCGCACCACCGAGCCGACGCTCGTGGCGTATGCACGATGTTCGGTGGCACGGCCATCAACACGTCGGCCAATTCCATCAATCGGAAATCCTCCGCACCCGGCATGGCCAGCTGCCCCCAGGGCACTCGGGCGAGCCGGGGGCTCGGTGTCACGAACAGCACCGCACGCGGAGATGCCACGCATTCGGACAACAGCCTCCAGCCGTCGGCTGCCACCAACTCAGAACCGAGCATGTGGGCCAGGTCGAACTCGGCATCAAGACTGGTGAAAGCCCCTGTGGTCAAGGCCCGTTCGATGGCTACGAGTGCGGTCTCCGCCCCAGAGGGATCCGGTAGCGCGGAATTCAGGGCATCGCAGGCCGTTTCCATCGCCTGCTGCTCGACGACCCAGGTGATGGTTCGCGACGGCTCCCCCACCACCCGCAGGCTGGCGTAGGTGGCTACGCCGACGTCGGCGAATCGCAGGACCAAGGTATCGGTCACGGCCACGTCGACCATTCGTCGTCGGCGGCGGTTACCTCACGGCCGTATCGCTGCCAGGCCAGCTCCCGGTAGTTGCTCATGATCTGGTCACCGGCTGGATCCATCCTCATCGGCGGCAGCGGCCCGAGACGGGTGAGCCCACCGTCTGCCTGCACCGGCGGTGCCGCGGCGACGAGCGCCAGGTCGCCGTCGACGGGAACCGCCGCAGTGGCCGTGGCCGCCCACGCTCCCGATGACGGACCTACCCGGGTATCGCCCAGCTCGGTAGTGAAGGCCCCTCGCGCGCTGTGGTATTCGATCAACTCACTGACCAGTTCGGCGTTATCCCATTCCTTCGCCACCGCGAAGGCGCCCGCGAGCAGCGGCGCCGAGACGCACCTGGCCCAGCGCATCCGCGCCCCCGCGTCGGGGATGGCATAGCGCACCGCGTCGACCGCCAGCGCCGCCGGCACCTTGAGCTCGGCGGCCCGTTGGAGCTTGGACATCCCGCGCCGGTATTCGGGACTGTCCGCACCACCGGACATCACCCCGGTCGCAGGATCCAGGCCCAAGTCGGCGAGCGCGTCGGCGCGCCAGATGTTGCCCAGCTGATCGTCGAGCCGGGCGTACTGCAGCCAGCTGTGCCGCGGATACGAGTCCAGTAGCTCCCTGGCCTGCGCCACCTTCGCGGCCGCTTCGGCAAAGTCACCACGGAGGATGGCGATCCAGCTGCGCTGTAACAGGATTCGATGAATATGCAGTGGCTTTTCGATCTCGCGCCAGTGCCGCTCGGCATGTCCCCAGCATTCGTCGGCCTCATCCAGTGCGTTCATCCGGAATCTGATCAAGCCGAAGTACAGCCAGCTGCGGGACACGTCGTGCGCCCGGACATGCTCGGCGATCGCCGGGTATGCCTGGTGGACCAGCGTTTGGGTTTCGGCGATATCGCCGTCTGCCCATCGGGCCGCGGCTCGTTCCAACTGCGCACGGGCGCAGGCCAGTTGCCAGCCCCGCGCCCCCGCGCGCGCCTCGGCCCGCCGCAGCCACGGTTCGGCGTCGTCGAGCCGGCCGGTCTCCACACAGAATCGGCCATACGAGAGCGCGCCATTGACAAACAGATGGTCGGACTCGGGGTCGCCCTCGCGCACATACTCCTCGAGTGGATCGAGAACCTCGGCCCATACCGGCACCGAGTCCGCGTACATGTCGTCATCGCACAGGCCCCGGGCAATCAAGATCCTGGCGTAACAGACGAGACCGCGGTGTTCGGCGGCCAAATCCTCGAAATCCCCGGCGGTTTCGATCAGTGCTCGCAGGCTTGCCGCGGCCCCGTCGTGGTCACCATTCGCCGCGGCCAGTCCCGCCGCGAGGAACTCAGCGCGCCGGGTGTAGCGGCAGATCAGGTGGTCGACCTCGGCATCGGACAGGGTGACCTGCGCGGCAAGATCAGGCCGCAGCCCCGAGCGGATGTCGGCGTAGGTCGCCAGGCATTCACGGATCCGCCGCACACCTTCCACCACACCGTCGTAGGCGGTGCGCACCAGGTAGATCTCGGCGAGTTGAGCCAAGACCTCGCACGCGAGATCGTCACGGTCGGCTTCCTCGGCCTGAGCCAGCAGCGACAGCAGGATTTCCTTGGCGGCCTCTTCCTTGGCGGCCAAGGCCAGGCGACGGGCCTGCTCCAGGTCGCCGATGATCGTCACCTTCGAATAGTAGGAAGCGGCGGGCGTGCTGTGCACGCCCGCCGCTTATCGAGATGTCAGCCGCAGCTCACCTTGATGGTGAACGGCTTGGTGATCATCCCGGCCATCGGGTTCTTCACATCGGCACCGGAGGCCTCTCCGGTGATGGTGTACGTCTTCCCGTCGACCTTGACATCGGCGGAGCCGACGCTGGCCCCCATGCCGCTGCTGACCGCGAGTGCGGCGCCGTCGTACACCAATCCCAGCGACTGCACCTTCGGAGGCGTCTCGTCGGTCATGACGACGCCCAGGCCCTGCTGACCGTTGACGGCGCCGCTGGCCACATTGATCTTTCCGCCCTGCTTGACGCAGGTCACGGACTTGAGGTCGAGGCCGGCCAGGTCCTTGCCGTCCACCTTGATCTCGGCATTGCTGCCCGAGCTCACCTGCGATCCACCCGGCTTGTCGGTCGAGCAGCCGACCACCACCGCTCCGGCAGCGAGGAGTCCCATGGCGCCCACGATCACTCGATTCATCATCTGTCCCTTCGTCGTCCGTCGCCCCGATGGCGCCGTCATGGCTCAAGTGAAGGCGGCCCGTGGCGCTACCGATCCCAAGAAATCCCGATTACCGCAGGCAGCGGCCGTCCAGGCACCATGGAGACGTGGCACCCTCACCCACCCCCCGACCGCACGGGACCATCACCCGTGGCACCACGGGGATCAACCGGCTGCGCCGCAGCGACCGCTGGCTGGTCCATCACCCCGATGTGCAGACGGTGCTGGCCGATGCCGCCGATCCCCTGGTGGTGGACCTGGGATACGGCGCCATGCCCACCACCACGCTGGAGCTGGCCTCGCGGCTGCGGACAGTTCGGACGGATATCCGGGTGGTGGGCCTGGAGATCGATCCGGAACGGGTGGTGCCGCCACGCGACGGGGTCCACTTCGCTCTCGGCGGGTTCGAATTGGCAGGCCACACACCGGTTCTGGTGCGTGCCTTCAATGTGTTGCGCCAGTACCCGGAATCGGAGGTGGCGCAGGCCTGGGCCGCGATGACGGCCCGGCTCGCGCCCGGCGGTCTCATCATCGAGGGCACCTGCGACGAGCTCGGCCGCCGCTGCGCGTGGTTACTGCTCGACGCGACCGGACCGCGAACCCTCACCCTGGCCTGCGACCCCTTTGGCATCGACAAGCCATCCGACCTGGCCGAACGGCTACCGAAAGCCCTTATTCACCAAAATGTTCCGGGCCAACCCATCCACGATCTACTCATCGCCGCCGACCGCTACTGGGCGGCGGCGGCCCCACACGGCGTCTTCGGCCCCCGAGTCCGCTGGCGAATGATGTTGAAATCACTGCGCGACAATGGCTTTACCGTCGAGCAACAGCGACGGCAGGTCCGTGACTGCATCTTGACTACACCGTGGGCAGCCGTCGCGCCACTGGCCTAGGGTGGAACACATGCGGATAGTGTTGGCGCAGATCAGCAGCAGTGCCGATCCCGCCGAGAACCTGGCCACCGTCGCGGCCACGGTGCGCGATGCCGCCGCACAGGGCGCCACACTGGTCGTCTTCCCGGAAGCCACCATGTGCCGGTTCGGCGTACCCCTGCGCCCCGTCGCACAGCCCGTCAACGGCCCGTGGGCCGACGGGGTCCGCACGATCGCACACGCCGCGGGCCTCACCGTTGTGGTCGGCATGTTCACCCCCTCCTCCGACGGTCGCGTCCACAACACGCTGCTGGCCACCGGCCCCAGCGCGGAGACGCACTACAACAAGATCCATCTCTACGACGCGTTCGGCTTCCGCGAATCGGCCACCGTCGCGCCCGGCGGCGAGCCGGTGCTCATCACGGTCGACGGCGTGAGCGTTGGGCTGACCACGTGCTACGACATCCGCTTCCCCGCCCTGTACACCGACCTGGCGCGTCGCGGCGCGCAGGTAATCACGGTCAGCGCCTCGTGGGCCGCCGGAACCGGCAAATGGGATCAGTGGACGCTGCTGGCGCGGGCGCGAGCAGCCGACTCGACATGCTTCATCGCCGCCGCCGACCAGGCCCTGCCCGCGCTGGAGGCGCCCGCCAACGGCTCCCCGACGGGAATCGGCGGCAGCCTGCTGGCCTCACCGACCGGCGAACTCATTGCCCAGGCCGGTCCAGAGCCGGAGCTCATCGTGGCGGACTTGAACCTGGACGCGGTCGCCGAGACCCGCAAGATCTTGCCCGTCCTTAACCCGTCCTCAGTCGAATAGGGCACAATCGCGCGGGTGACGACACCGCCTCAGCCGCCGCTCGGCCCACCCGGATCGACACCTCCCGAGCCTTCGCCGTGGCAACCGCCGTCCCAGCAGGTGCCGCCCCCGCGGCAAGAGCAGGTACCGCCCCCGCTGCCAGAGCAGCCGCCGACCCTGCAGAGCCCGGTGCCTCCGCCCCCGGTCTCCCCCCCGCCCTCAGACGCGCCGCCAGAACCTGCCGAGCCCAAGAAGGGCCGCGACTATCGATCGCTGGTACTGATCGCCGTCATCGTTGTTGCCGTGTTCGTGGCCGCTGTTCTCGGCATCGAGCTCTACGCGCGCCAGCGGACCAGCAGTGAGGTGAACGCCGCCACGTCGTGCCTGGTGCAGGACGGCGCGACCGCATCCTTCGGCCCGATGCCACTCGTCGTGCAATATCTCGGCAATCACATCGACAAGCTCACGATCAAGACCGCGGGCAATCAGATCGCGCAAGCCAAGAAGATGTCCGTCGCCATCACGGTGCGCGACATCTCGCTGAAGAAGACGGCCGACTCGCTCGGCACCATCGGACGCCTGGACGTCGAGGTGTCCTGGCCGACCGCCGGCATCACCGAGAGCGCCCGTGACCTCGTGCCGGGAATGCTCGGCTCGTTGGTGGGTGATGCCACCACCAACGAATCCACTGGCGAGGTGACGCTGAGCGCTGCCGGAGGCCTGGCCCAGATCACCACCAAGCCCGTCATCAAGGACGGCATGGTGACGCTGCAGTCCGAGAATGTCTCCGCGTTCATCGGCCTGCCGCGCGAGATCATTCAGCCGGCGCTCGACACCTTCTCCAAGGGGCTCGTCGGCGGCCAGTACCCGATGGGGCTCAAGGCTCAAGAGGTCAAGGTCACCAACGACGGCATCACGGTGAAACTGTCGAGCACCAATCAGCCCATGAAACCGGTCGAGAATCCCTGCCTGCAGAACCTCTCGTTCTAATGCGGGAAGCCGTCCAAGACGGCCCGGCTGCTCGATAGGCCGAGCCGGGTCGCACCGGCTTGGAGCATGGCCGCAGCATCCTGTGCCGTGCGGATTCCGCCGCTCGCCTTGACCTCGAGCCGACCGTCAACGGTCTCGGCCATGATGCGCACGGCCTCCACGGTCGCTCCTCCCGATGGGTGAAATCCGGTGGAGGTCTTCACAAAATCCGCTCCGGCGGCCTCGCTCACCCGACAGGCCTCACGGATCGCCTCGGCACCTGAATGTTCCAGCAACGCCGCGGACTCGATGATGACCTTGAGCGTCGCGGCCGGGATCGCCTGCCGAACAGCCTCGATATCGGCGAGCACTGCCGTGAAATCGCCTGCCACCGCGACACCCACGTCGATCACCATGTCGACCTCGGCGGCACCTGCGGCCACCGCGAGGGCGGCCTCGTGCGCCTTGACGGACGAGAGATGTTTTCCCGACGGGAATCCCGCCACCGCCGCAACAACCAGCCCGGGAGCCTCAACCGGCAGCATCGACGGCGAAACGCACACCGCGAGCACTCCGAGATCGATGGCCTCCGCGATGAGGGCTTGCACGTCCCCGGGTGTCGCTTCGGGCTTGAGCAGGGTGTGGTCGATACGTGCGGCCACCTCCCGCCGCGTGGGCCAAACCGCCGGTGTGCCTACAGAATCCGTCATGGGCGTAGCGTCCCACACATGACCTCCCAGCATGAGCGTGCGGTCGTGTTCGCAGCCCTTCACCAGTCCGGGACGTTCGTGGTCCCCAACCCGTGGGATGCCGGTTCGGCCCGAGTCCTCACCGATTGTGGCTTCCCCGCGCTGGCCACGACCAGCGCCGGGTTGGCCTTCTCCCTCGGTCGGCAGGACGGCGCCAATCTGGTCAGCCAGGCCGAGACGTTGGCCAACGCCTCCCACATCGCGGCGGCCACGCATCTGCCGGTTTCGGCCGACCTGGAGAACGGCGGCCCCACCATGGGCGACATCGCCATGACCATCCGCGAGGCGGCGGCCTCGGGGTTGGTCGGCGGGTCGATCGAGGATGCCACCGGGATTCCCAACGTCCCGATCTTCCCGCTCGCCGAAGCGGTGGATCGCATCACCGCTGCAGCGCACACGGTGCGCGATCTACCCTTTCCGTTCACGCTGACGGCCCGCGCCGAGAACTTCCTGTACGGCCGACCGGACCTCGCCGACACCATCACACGGCTGCAGGCGTACGCCGAGGCCGGCGCCGATGTGGTGTACGCGCCGGGCCTGCCCGATGCCCACGCAGTCCGCGCCCTCTGCGCGTCGGTGGATCGCCCCGTCAATCTGCTCGCCACCGGTTTCGTGCTGAATCACTCGGTCGAGGAGATCGCACAGTGGGGCGTGCGCAGGATCAGCCTCGGGTCCGCCATGGCGCGCTCTGCGCTCGGGGCGTTCGTCGACGGGGCCCGGGAGATCGCACAGCACGGCACCTTTGGATTCGCAACCCGCACCATCCCCTATGCGGAAGCCAATGCCCTGTTTCCGTGAACCTTGCGGTGCACCTACTTCTGGCCCAGGCCGCGCCACTCTTCCAGTTGGGTAGCCTATCCTTATATTTATGGAACGTCCCTGGCCAGTGCTGTACCGCCATGTCGCCCCCGACCCCTCGGTGCCCGCACCTCCGGAACCGAAGCTCGTGAGCCCATTCGGTGTGAGGCTTGTGGACCCCGATAGCGATGACACAGCGCTGATTGCCCGATGGATGCGCCTGCCGGCACTGGTCAACGGCTGGGAGCAAGACTGGCCGGATGAGCGTTGGTACGACCAGCTCAAGGCCCAGGTTGAGAGCACCTATTCGCACCCATACCTGGTGCTGTTCCGGGACGAGCCCGTCGGCTACCTGGAGTTTTATCGGGCGGCTCAAGATTCGATCGGCGAAAAGTACGACGCCGACCCATATGACCTGGGAATACATGGTGCTATCGCCAACCAGGCCATGGCCAGTAAGGGCTTCATGATCATGATCCTGCCCAAGCTGATCAAGAGCTTCTTCGAGCTGGAGCCGCGATGTAAGCGGATCATGTTCGACCCCGAACACCAGAATGTTGAGACGCGCAGGGTCTTTGAGCACATCGGCTGCACCTTCCTGGGCGAGCACGAGATGCCCAACCGCCGGATGGCGCTGTACACCACACCGCGCACCCCGGCGGATGTACCCGCCCCGCTGGCCTAAACGCCCAGGGAGCGATAGCCCTCGACATCGGGTTTCAGGGTGGCGGCGACGAACTCCCAGAGAGTCTCGTCGGTACCGCCGCCCACCCGGGCCAGTTTCATATCGCGCCACCAGCGGCCGACCGGCGTCTCGTCGGTCAGGTATCCCGAGCCGCCAAAGATGTGGAGGCACTCGGAGAGCACTTCTTCGCCGAGTCGGGCGGCGGTGACTTTCGCCGCGGCTGCGGTACGCAGGTTCATCTGCCCTGTCGCCGCGATGCCCTCAAGCGAATAGCGCATCATGTCGACCCGGGACTGCAGATCCGCAACACGCAGGCGCAATGCCTGGTGCCCTAGCAGGGTGCTGCCGAACTGCACCCGGTCCACCATGCGGGCAATGGTGATCCCGAGAGCCTTCTCGCAGAGCGCCACCACCTGAGCCGCGATGCCGAGCCGCTCATGCGACAGACCCCAGCTGATCGCGGCGAGCCCCGCACCGGGGCGGGCGATCAGCGCGTCTGCTGGAACCCACGTGTCGATATCGATCGGCGCGGTATCGAGCGGTCCCGCGCTGAGCTTCCGGTACCGCTCGTGCACCACCACCTGAGCGGTTGGCACCAGCAGCAACATGACATTGCCGTGCTTGCTGGCGGCATCTCCGTCGGCGCCGCGGGCGACAACGACGATGTGATCCGAAATCGGGCCGAGCGAGACGAATTTCTTGCTGCCCCGCACGTGGTAACCGCCGTCGACGCTGCGGACGAAGGTCTCCGAAATCTGGAGATCAGAGCCGCCGGCCTCTTCGGATGCGCCGATGCACAGCACCGCCTCACCGCGGATCGCCTGCTCGGTGATCTCACGCAGATAATCGGTCCTACCGAACCGGCGCAAGATGGAAATCGCTGAGTCGTGCAAGCTCGCGCCGATGCTGATTCCCATCGAACCGAGTCCACCCAGCGCAAAGCCCAACGAGACCAACTTCGCTACATCGGGCAGCGCTCCGGACGACCACTTGTCGGCCAGCACCCCGGTGCTACCGAAGCGCTCGATCAGCGCGCGGGGGAATCGCTCGGTCCTCTCGGCTTCGTCCACCCACGACGTCACCTCGTCATCGATGACTGAACTCAGCAGCGCGCGAAAACCTTCGATAGACAGCGGGACCACGGTCGGGTTCTCCGGGTCAGCCACGGTCATCGCAGGCCTCCACCGGTTTCGATAAGACGCTTGACCTCGAGGCGCCGCAGCTTGCCCGACGTCGTGATCGGCAGATCACCCGGAGGAACGAACACAACTTCTGAGGGGACGACCCCGCAGTCGGCGGTGACTCGCTGGACAACCTGTCTGCGCGCCGCCTCGAAGTCGGTGCCTTTGTACTCGACGGCCAGTGCAAGCCGCGGTCGGAGACCGCCTTCGTCGAGTCCTACGGCCGCAACTCTGCCTGCCCGCACCCCTTCGACCGACGCAGCTGCCCGCTCGACGTCGATGGGATACACATTGCGCCCGGCAAGAACGATCAGTTCCTTGAAGCGGCCGACGATGACCAGGTCACCGTCGTGGAAATAGCCCAGGTCGCCGGTGTTGAACCACTCGTTCCTGTCAATCGCCGGGTTGCCCAGATATCCGTTCATCATGCAGGCGCCCTTGATTTCGACCTGCCCGACTTCCCGGCCGCTGATCGCCGGTACCTCGCGCGCGGCAGGCACCACCCGGACCTCCATCCCATCGAACGCCGAGCCGACCAGTGCGTACCTGCGGGGGGCCTGGCCTCCATCCGGGGTGGCGACCAGCACGTCGTCCGACCGTGCTCCGACACCGGGCCGGGTCATGGTGACGACACACGTCCCTTCCGCCAGCCCCCAGGCCGCCACCGCCGCGCCTGGGGAAAAACCATGGGGAGTCGCCGCCGTGAGGAAGCGCTCGAAACCGTCGCAATTAATCAGCTCAGCCGCGCTGACCGCCGCACGCAGCTTGCCGAGATCGACTCCACGCTCGATCTTGTCGACGTACCGGCCGATGATGTCGTAAGCGAAGTTCGGCGCCATCAGATATGTCGCGCCGCTCTCGGTGAGCCAGTCCAGCCACCTGATCGGCGAGGCCGCAAAAGCGCTATTGGGCGCCAGCCACAGCGGCATGCCCGTCCAGAACGAAGCCAGTAGCGTGATCAGGCCCATGTCGTGGTAGAGCGGCAACCAGCTGCAGGTCAGGTCTTCCCCGGTCAACTCCGCGCGGCGCACCATGGCGCTGACGTTGCTCATGACCGCTCCCCGGGAGAGGACAGCGGTCTTGGGCGTTCCGGTGGAGCCGGAGGAGTTCTGCAGGACGGCAGGGGTGGTCTCGTCTCCGGTCTGCACGGGCGTGAACGCCTGCGGCCGGGGCCGCGCTCCGATCTGCGCCACATCCTCGATTCGGATGCTGGACTCCACCGCGCGCAGCTGCTCCAGCTCCCGACCATTGCTGTAGATCGTGCGCACCCCGATCGCCGCGCAGCGCTCCAAGGTCGTATGGGCCCAGCGGTCCAGATCCGCCCCGCGCACCAGGCCGGGAAAGAACGACACGCTCGTGCCGGCCAGCCAGGCACCCTGAACGCTGGCCACCAAGTCGACGGTGGGACTGCCGATCAGCCCTAGCGCTCCGACGGGTCCGTGTGCGTTGTCGAGCAGGTCGACGGCGACAGTCTCCGCTCGCGCATGCACCTCCGCCCAGGGAAACCGATGCCATTCCCGTGCACCATCCATAACCACCAGGTCGGCGGACGAGGTCAGCATCGCCTGGGAAACCTTCTCCGCCAATGCATTCCCCTGCACCGCAGGCACGTTCGTCGTGGGACTGCTCATGACTCTCTCGCCTTTCTCGTCCTGCGAACGTCTACTCGGCGAGCGCGCTGGTGGTTGGGGACGGGGCCGTGACCTGCCCCGCCGAAACGATGTCGACAAGGTCGCCGAAGGAATCACACACGAGTAGCTGATCTTCAGTAAGAGTGACGCCGAACTGCTCCTCGATGAGGACGAGGCCCAATGCGAATCCCACAGAGTCGAGCCCCAGGTCGTCAATCAGCAATTTGTCGCGGGTAATCTCATTCGCGCTTACTGCGAGCTCTCCCCGTAGGATCTTCTCAAGTTTCTCGGCAACTTCAGTCGACATGTTGACTGCTCTCCTTGTGGCTCAATACAGGTGGGCGCGAGGGCTCCAGCGCTCCGCAGCACCGACTATACAACTGGAATTAGGTAAGCCAAACCTACTATCCCGAGGCCTTCACCGGGTTCCCACCAGTTGTCGCGCGCGCACTCCCGTAGGCCCCCCGATCGAGGTACGAGACGGCCACAACGGGGACCCACCCCCAACTAGCCGGCGGGGGGAATCAGACCGACGACTCCGCTGCACATCTGACGGAAGTTGACGATCCCGAAAATGCTGCCACCGGGGACGAATTGGCACCCCGAACGCCCGGTCATCGGGCCGGTGCCGCCGCCGCCGCATTCCGGCCACGCCCCAAGGCCTTGCGTCTGCATAACACTCTCGGCGACGGCGATCTGCTGCTCCCGGGAAGCCTCGGCGGGATTCCCGACACCACCGTGGGATGCCCAGGTGGACGGCTTGAATTGCAGTCCGCCATAGAATCCGTTTCCCGTATTTGCGGACCAGTTTCCGCCGGATTCACATTCGGCGATCGCGTCCCAGTTCACAGAATCGGCGGAGGCGACGCTTGCGGTCATGGACAACGACATCACGAACAGCACGTTGACGATCAGACACACCGCGCGCCTGTCGCGCACCCATCGCGCCCGGTCCATGACGACCTTCATGTCACTGCACCCCGATCCTCTGTCACCGGAGAGATCACGTGATGCGTGATGTACCACCTGCCACTCCGGTCGTGATCAGATTGTGATCACTGTTGTAATCGTTACTCACGAGGTGTGCGTTACGCAAGCGGAGAATGGTAAGAAAAGTTGCCACTGCGCCGCCTGAGGCTTTAGTGATTTCTTACTTCCACCAATAACGTCGAGATAAACCGGTGGTCTCGGAGGAATTACATGTTTGTCATTTAATCGCGCAATTGATTCATGTCACAGTGCAATTTGCCCACCTATACGGCGCAGACCGCGGACCCATCACTGAGGCCCGAGATTTTGCCGCTGAGAGCCGGGCGGGTCGGGGTCTAGATCTCAGGTCCACCCGGGTTGCACTGGGACACCGTCATCAACGCCCCGTCCACCGGCGGCCGCCACGGTTCCAGGTTCCAGCTCGGCTTGTTCGGGATGAACACCCGCCCGTACCAATGGCAGTCGAACTGCATCCGCATACCGGGCGACTGCGCGTCGGGGGCCAGCGCGAGGACCTCCGCCCAGGCGACGTCTGCGCCGTCGGGTGCCTCGTATGTACGTCCCAGCGGCGTCGGGTAGATACGCAGCGTGCGCCCCAAAGATGTTGCACCCCAAGACACGTGATCAATAAGTGCGGGCTCTACGGCGGCCGCGGGCACCGCATTCGCGACCAGCAGAGCGGCCGTCAACGCAACCAGCGCCGCAACCGCGCGCATTACCGCGACTTGCCCTGCACCTCAAGCACGCGGGGACGAACATCGACGAAATACACCCCGGCCGCCACGGCGGCGATTCCGGCGGTCAACAGCTCCAACCCCGGAATCAGGGTGAGCACGGCCGCTCCGGCAAGGATGACTATCCAGGTGGTCTTGGTCTGCTTTTCTGCCGCCACAAACGCGTCCGCGGGCTGAATCGCGGCATGGACCAACCCAACGATCGCCGCGATAAGGGCGACGAGCGAGATCAGCGCGAAGACATGAAAAGTGAAAGCCACCCGATCAGCCTACGTGGCTGATCGGGTGGCTGTCAGAGCTGGAACTGCCTACTTCTGGGTGATGGTGCGAGTCGCCGCCTTCTTGGCCGGAGCCTTCTTGGCGGGCGCGGCCTTCTTGGCAGCAGCCTTGGCCGGGGCGGCCTTCTTGGCGGGCGCGGCCTTCTTGGCAGGAGCCTTCTTGGCGGGGGCCTTGGTGGCCGGAGCGGCCTTGCTCGACAGGTCGATGCCGACCAGCTTGGCGGCACGCTCACCGACGGCGCGAGTCTGGCTGGCCACGGTGCCCAGCGCCTGCTCGGTCAGCTCGGCATAGTTGCCGACCAGACCCTCGGCGCGGGTCACGTTCTCCTCGATGCCGGGGGTGCTGCGGATGCGCTCAATGGCCCCTTCACCACGCTCAGCGAGGTTGTTGTAGATGTCGGTGGCCACCTGCAGGTAGGCCTCGGCAACCTTGCGCAGCTCCTCGGGGGTGAACCGGTCGCGCAGCTCGTTGACGTCAGTGGGCAGCTCAGCCGACAGCTCGCGTAGCCGGTCGCGGGTCTCGTCCACGCGGGCACCGGCCTCAGAGGCGGCCTCTTCGGCGCGCTCCCGCAGCTTCACGACGACATCGGCGACCGCGGCCAGCGCCAGGTCACCGGCGCCGACGGCTACGTAGAACGGGGTCTTCAGGTCGTCGAACGAGGTGTTCTTCTTGGTCATGCCAGATTCCTTTCGGGGATGGGGAAAGTTATTCAGTTGTCGCCAGTAGATTCGGGGTCGGATTGAGTCAGATCCGAATTGGCTTCGGCGTTTTGCTGAACGAATGAGCCGTAGACGTCCAACAACACCTGCTTCTGTCGCTCGGTGATGACGGTATCGGCAATGATGGCGTCCCGTACCGGGCTGGCATCACTACGATCCAAAATGCCCGCACGCACGTACAACACCTCCGCCGAAACCCTTAGCGCCTTTGCGATTTGATTGAGCACCTCCGCCGACGGACGACGCAGTCCGCGTTCGATCTGACTGAGGTACGGGTTGCTTACGCCGGCCTTCTCGGCCAGCTGACGCACGGACACCTGCGCCGCCTCACGCTGCGCCCGGATGAAGCCTCCGATATCGGAAGCGGCGTTGCTCACAGCGGCGGCGAGGTCTGATTCCTGCGACATAAGAACCACCGTAAGCTGCAGTGCTAGCTATTGCAAGCACTTCTGTTAGCAATGTGGTCCACGTCACTTCAGCCCGGGAATGGCCGGGTCAGGGCCTTTTTAGAAGAGCACCTGCGCCACGGTATAGATGACCAAACCTGCCAGCGAACCCACTACGGTGCCGTTGATACGAATGAACTGCAGGTCACGGCCGACATGCAATTCGATCCGGCGACTGGCCTCCTCGGCGTCCCAACGCTCGATCGTTTCGGTGATGACGGCCGTTATCTCCGCGCCGTACTGATCCACCAGATGCCGGGCCGCACGTTCCACCCAACCGTCGACCTTGTCGCGTACAGAGTCGTCGTCGCGCAGCGTCTCCCCGATCCGCACCACGGTGTCCGCAATCCGGGTGCGTAGCTCGCTGGACGGATCGTCCACGGACTCGGTGATCATCTTCTTGGCGGCGGACCACGCTGTGGCCGCGGCGTTCTGGACTTCCGCGCGCGCCATCAACCGCGACTTGATCGCCTCGGCCTTGGCGATGGTCAGGTCGTCGTGCTGAAGATCGTCGGCGAACTCGTACAACAGCCTGTTCACGGATTGACGCAGGTCATGATCAGGATTGCGGCGCACCTTGTCCGTGAAGTCCACCAACTCGCGATAGATGCGGTCGCCCACGAAATGGTCGACGAATTTGGGTGTCCAGCCGGGCGAGTCACGCACCACCACTCGATCGATGGTGTCGCTGGCACCCAGCGCCCACTCAAAGGCACGGTCGCACAGCAGCTGGATCACCGGCGCATGCCGGTCCTCCTTGAGCACCGTCGAGAGCACCCGCCCCACCGGCGGACCCCATGTGGGTTCGGCGATCCTTCGCACGATCACGCTGTCTATGGCCTGCTGCACGTCCTCATCGCGCAGCATCTGCGCGCCGACGCGGAGCACCGTGGAGGCCTCGGCCGCGACCCGCTCGGCATGCGACCGGTCACTCATCCACTTGCCCAGCCGGCCCGCGATCTGCGCATCCCGCACCTTGGCAGTGATGACGGCCGGCGACATGAAGTTCTCCCGGACGAAGTTCCCGAGCCCTTCCCCTAGCTGATCCTTCTTGCGCTTGATGATCGCTGTATGCGGGATCTTTAGCCCAAGCGGATGCCGGAACAAGGCGGTTACAGCAAACCAGTCTGCAAGCGCACCGACCATGCCCGCCTCTGCGGCCGCTCCGACATAACCCACCCAGCCCGGCGCACCGACCGACTGCCACCAACGACAGGCCAGAAACAACACGGTGGCCGCGACCAGGAACCCCGTAGCCACGGCTTTCATTCGGCGAAGCTGCTTCTGGCGCTCCTCGTCGACGGCCGAATTACTCATCGCGAAGACGCCGCCGGATGCATTCCGCGTGCGCGGCTGATCGCTATGCTTGCCTGCCACTCCTCCATCATCCGGTATCGAGCGCGTCACGCATCCCCGAGGGCCCCGTGAAGTAGTATCGGTTACAGATAACTAAGGGAATGTGGCGATAACCGTGGCAAGTAAAACGCAGCCTGCGGCTATCAAGACTGATGGTCGCAAGCGCCGCTGGCATAAGCACAAGGTCGAACGACGCACCGAACTCGTGGACGGCACCCTCGATGCCATCAGGCACCGGGGGCGCGATATCAGCATGGATGAGATCGCCTCCGACATCGGCGTCTCCAAGACGGTGCTCTACCGGTACTTCGTCGATAAGAACGATCTGACGACCGCCGTCATGACACGGTTCGCGCAGACCACCCTCATTCCCAAGATGGCCATGGCCCTGTCGGCCCGGCTGGATGGCTACGACCTCACCCGCACCGCGATCAAGGTGTACGTCGAGACCGTGGCCGCCGAGCCCGAGATTTATCCGTTCGTCATGGCCAACAGCTCCACCAGCCGCAGCAAGGCCATCGCGGATTCCGAACGCATCATCGCCCGCATGCTCGCCCTCTCTCTGCGCCGCCAGATGTCCGAAGCGTCCATGGATACCCGCGGCGTGGAGCCATGGGCGTACATGATCGTCGGCGGCGTGCAGCTGGCCACCCACTCGTGGATGTCGCACCCTCGGATGAGCTCCGATGAACTCATCGATTACCTGACGATGATCTCCTGGAACGCGGTGCTGGGCATCGTGGGTGTAGGTGGATCCCGGGAGAAGTTCGTCGACATGCCACACCCGTCACCGGTTCCTCCTCCACCACAAGCGCGTCAAACCCACTCCGCGTAAGCCGACCTCGCTAGGGTCACAGGGCATGACCCCCAGGATCGACACGTCCGCACTGCGCTACCGACCCGGCCTGTTGTTCGCCGATGTCGATACCCGGTCCACACCCGGGTTCGACGGGTCGCGAGAGGACGGCGAAGCCCTGCAGGCCGAACTGTCCGAGCGCCTCGGGGGGCTACAAGAGATGCTGTACGCCAATGGGCGCAGCGGCGACCACCGCTCGGTGCTGCTGGTCCTGCAGGGCATGGATACCGCCGGCAAGGGAGGTATCGTCAAACATGTTGTGGGACAAGTTGATCCGCAAGGAATCGAACATGCGAGCTTCGGGGTTCCCACGGAGGAAGAACGTAAGCACCACTACCTGTGGCGCATTCGCAACGCATTGCCTGCAGGCGGGCAGCTCGGCGTCTTCGACCGTTCGCATTATGAGGACGTCCTGGTGGTGCGGGTGCACGACCTGGTGCCGCCGGAGGTCTGGGGCGCCCGCTATGACGAGATCAACGCCTTCGAGAAGGAGCTGACCGAGGCAGGGACGACAGTCCTCAAGGTCGCCCTCGTGGTATCACTCGACGAGCAGAAGGAGCGCCTCGCCGAGCGGCTGGACCGTCCGGACAAATACTGGAAGTTCAATCCCAACGACATCGACGAGCGTGCGTTCTGGTCCGCCTACCGGGACGCGTATCAAGCGGTGTTAGAGAAGACGAGCACCGAGTACGCGCCCTGGCACGTCATCCCGTGCGACCGAAAGTGGTACAGCAGGCTCGCGGTCACTGCACTTCTCGACGAAACACTGGACGGCCTAAATCTCTCGTGGCCACCCGCCGATTTCGATATCGAGGAACAGAAACGCCGCCTCGCGCAAGCGTGAGACGGCGTTGACCTGTTAAGTCTCGCTATTTGACGAGGGTGAACTGACCCACGTTGGTGATACCGCGGCGGAAGAAGTCCGCGCAACCGGTTAGGTAGCGCATGAAGCGGTCGTAAACCTCTTCGGACTGAATCCTGATGGCTTCCTCGCGGCGCTGTTCAAGATTCTGGGCCCAGATATCCAGAGTCTTCGCGTAGTGCGGCTGCAGCAAATGCGCACGCTCCAGCGTGAACCCGGAGCCAGCAGCTAGTTTCTCGATATCCTCAACCGCCGGCAACTGGCCACCGGGGAAGATCTCCTCACCGATGAACTTCATGAATTTCAAGTCACTAATGGTGAGTGGAATTCCATTTTCCCGGAAGAATTTCTGGGTGTGGGCCAGAATAGTGTGCAAAAGCATTCGACCATCATCGGGAAGAATGTCATATGCGCGTTCAAAAAAGATCGGGTACCGCTCTTGCTTGAATGCCTCGAATGCACCGATCGTGACAATTCGATCGACTTTATCGTTGAATTCTTCCCAGCCCTGCATGCGAATATCGGCGGTACGACCAGTCTCCCCGGCCACCTTCGCCAGGCGCGCGCGGCTGTACTCGCTCTGATTCTTACTCAAGGTAATACCGACGACGTTGACGTCGAACTTCCGCATGGCGCGCTCCAAGCAGGCGCCCCAACCACAGCCGATGTCCAGCAGGGTCATCCCCGGCTCGAGGTTGAGCTTGCCGAGCGCCAGGTCAAACTTCGCCAGCTGCGCCTCGGCAAGAGTCAGGTCGTCACGCTCGAAGTACGCGCAGGTGTAGCCCATGGTTTCTTCGTCAAGGAAAAGGCCATAAAATTCGTCCGAAATGTCGTATATGGACTGAGATTCCTCGTAGTACGGCTTCAGATCGGACATTTACTGCAGCACCTAATTCCCATCACATTTTGGCTACTTTGTACTGGCCCGCAGACTAGCACGGTCAACTGTGCCTATCTCTTAGGAACGGCCACCGGCCAGTCCAACTGCCCCAACAGCGCTCGAGCCGCCCCATCGACCAGTTCAGCATCCCCCGTGACCCCCAGAACGCGCAAGGTCGCATCGGCCAATGCCTCCGGAGCTATGGAATCACCGTCGGCGCGGAGCATGATCACCGACTCGACGAGCCGGAAGGGGAGGCGCTCCACCCCATGGCGGATCATCTCCGTACGGCACGCGGAGGCCGCCAGATCCTGATAGTGCGCGCGGAGCTGGTCTCGCTTGCGCCGGAACACGACGAATCGATCGGCACGCAGATCCGGTAATAGATAGAGAGCGCCCAGATTCCACCGGCTCGCCGCCAGCTGGGCGGCGTCGGCGAGCGCAAGGGCATAGAGGCGCACGACCGGAGGCTCCGGGCGATCGGCAATCAGCGCCGCGTAATGCAGCGGCTGGTCGATCGTCATCGCCAGCAGCGCATCGAGGATGTCGTCCTTGGTCTTGAAGTGGTAATAGAGCGAGGCCTGCTGCACGCCCACCGACTCGGCGATGCGCCGGGTAGTGGTTGCCGCGAACCCGTCGGTGGTGAACAACTCGGCCGAGGCATCGAGGATTTCGTCGCGCGTGGTGTTCCCCTCGCGAATGGGACTGATACGCCGCGGTCGCCCTGACATGGTGCCGACCCTTCCATGTACCCCTCGGCAACGCCCCGATTCCATCACCTGGTGAGCGTTTCGTCATCGCTCCGACATCTGCGCAACGACAATGTTACACCGCGCCCCCGTTCCGAAACGGCACTGTCACCCATGCGTACCGGTCGCCCGTCAGACTCATTACCTATCGCATGACAGATATTTCCTCCCACATAGACGTGGGTTTTTCCGACCACACAGGGCGCAAAACATGCTGCCCGAGGACCGACCAGGGAGTGCCCATGAACGCCCCAACGGCCACCCAATCCGCGGCTCGGTCCGCGGCGAGCATCGCCGGCTCCGACTCCGACGACCTTGCCGCGTTCGGCTACAAACCTCAGCTGCATCGCAGCCTTGGCAAATTCGCGTCCTTCGCGGCAGGATTCTCATTCGTCTCGATCCTGACGACAATCTTCCAGCTGTTCGCCTTCGGGTTCAGCTTCGGCGGCCCGGCCTTCTTCTGGACCTGGCCGATCGTCTTCGCCGGGCAGTACATGGTGGCTCTGAACTTCGCCGAGCTCGCCGCGCGTTATCCGATCTCCGGCGCCATCTATCAATGGTCGCGCCGACTCGGTGGAGCCGTGGTGGGCTGGTTCGCCGGCTGGTTCATGATCATCGCCCAGATTGTCACCGCGTCCGCGGCCGCGATCGCGCTGCAGGTGGTGCTGCCCACGGTCTGGACCGGATTTCAGCTGGTCGGTACCGATTCCTCGCTGACGAGTGTCAGCGGCGCGTCGAACGCCGTGCTGTTGGGATCGCTGCTGCTGGTCGTGACCACCGCCATCAACGCCGTCGGCGTCAACTGGATGTCCCGGATCAACTCCATCGGTGTCACCTGCGAAATCGTCGGCGTGATCGCCGTGGTCGGCATGCTCTTCGCCAGCGCCGAGCGCGGCCCCAGCGTGGTGCTGCACACCGGCGACGCCGGCAGCGGATATCCGTGGGCGTTCCTGGCGGCGGGGCTCATGGCCGCCTACGTGCTCGTCGGATTCGGGTCGGCCAGCGAGCTCGCCGAGGAGACCCGCAACCCGCGTCGGGTTGCCCCGCGCACCATCTTGTCCGCGATCGTGGTGTCGGCGATCGGCGGGGCACTGATGATCCTGGGCGCGCTGATGGCCGCCCCCAGCCTCACCGACGGTCAGCTGGCCACCGGCGGCCTTCCTTATGTATTGGACAGCAAGCTGGCGTCCCCGTTCGGCACCCTGCTGCTCATCGACGTCGCGATCGCGGTGTTCGTCTGCACCCTCGCCATCCAGACCGCGGCCTCCCGGCTGATGTTCTCGATGGCCCGCGATGGCAAGCTGCCGTTCTCCACAGTGCTCTCGCACGTGAACCCACGCACCGGTACACCGATCGCTCCGGCCGTGGTCGTCGGGGTCTGCTGCGTCTTGATCCTGGTGGTCAACTTCGGCAACGCCGCACTGTTTACCAGCCTGTGCAGCGTCTGTATCGCCCTGATCTACCTGGCCTACCTGATGGTCACCACGCCATTGTTGTTGCGCCGCCTAGGGATCGGCGGAAGCAAGTGGGACGCAAACGTGGGGCAGACCGATGCCGACGGGCGCAAGCTCTTCTCGCTCGGACGATTCGGGCTCCCCATCAATATCCTCGCCGTCGGCTATGGCGCCTTCATGGTCCTCAATCTGTCCTGGCCACGCTCGGCGGTTTTCGACCCGACGGGTGCACACCCCTATCTGGTGTGGATAGCCCCCATCTGCATCGCCGCGGTGCTCATCGCCGGGATCTTGGCCTATCCCCGGCGCGCCGATTCCACCACCAAGGAGACCTCCCAATGACGACCGCGACCACCAAGGGAGCGCGGGATCACGCCCGCTCGCAGGCCGGCCAGATCACCGACGCGATGCCGGTGCTCCCCGCGTCCAACTGGCCCTGGACCCCCGATGATGTCGATCCTCTGACACTCACCTGGGCCGAGACCATCCCCGGAGGCCGGTACGCCGGCAAGGTGCTCGGTCGCGGCACCCGGTTGCGGCTCACCGACGTCACCGGCTCCGCGTGCGTGAGCGTAGTGCTGCTGCGTGCCGACGCCCCATGGGAGCGACTCAACGTCGCCGACACCGTCAAGGTTCCATGGCAGGCCTATCTCGGCGCCGGGCATCCGCTGCTCTCGGATCAGGGTCGGGTGCTGGCCACCATCGTCGCCGACAGTTCCGGACATCACGACACCTTCTGCGGAACCAGTACGTTGACCGCGAACACCGCCAAATACGGTGCGGGTGATCTCTATTCAGCGAGCCCGGCCGGGCGCGAACTGTTCACGCTGGCGGCGGCCAAGCATGGGCTCGCCCTCCGCGATATCGGTCCATCGGTGTCGCTCTTCCACGGCGTCCGCGCCGAAGCCGACGGTACGCTGCGCAGCTCCGGCACCGCGGGGCCGGGGGCCGCGGTGGATCTGCTGATCCACCTACCGGTGATCGCCCTGCTGGTGAACACCGCGCATCCCCTCGACCCATCGGACACCTTTGACACCGGGCCCGTCCAGGTGCTGGCGTGGCCCGCGCTCGATGAGCTGGTCGACCTGCCCAACAAGGACCCGGAATATCAACGTGCCGTGCTCAATACCGAAGACGCCTGGGCCGCGGCACAGAATGGAGATTCCCTGTGACAAGCACGGTTCTCGACCAGGTAGTACCCGCCCGCGCACCCTGGAGCGCCGTGGTCGCCGCGGGAGATGTGTTGACCATCATCGACCTGTTGGGCAACCAGGCCGTCGACACCCTGTTGTATTCGGCGGCCGATACCGCGGTGCGCTACTCGGCGCAGGCGACCATCGCAGCACAAGGAAACCTGTTCCTGCGCAGCGGAACCGTACTGCGCGCCGAGGACGGCAGCCCGCTGATGACGATCGTCGAGGATGAGGTGGGCAGCCACGACACCATCGGCGGCGCGTGTTCCCAGGAATCGAACACCCTGCGCTACGGGCATCACACCAAACACCAACACGCATGCGTGGAGAACTTCCTGCTCGAAGGTGCCAAATGGGGCCTGGGTAAGCGAGACCTGGTGTCCAACATCAACTTCTATATGAATGTCCCGGTAGACGAGGACGGAACCCTCGGCATCGTTGACGGCCTCTCCGCACCGGGCAAGAAGATCAGGCTCCGGGCCGAGATCGACACCCTGGTGCTGGTGTCGAACTGCCCGCAGATCAACAATCCGTGCAACGGATTCGATCCCACGCCGGTGCGGATGACGGTGGAGAGCGCATGAGCACCATCTCAGTCACGGCGCCCGGCATGTTGACCACGGTGCAAGACTGGCCGGGACGCACCGGATACTGGCAGGTGGGCGTGCCCCCGTCCGGCCCGATGGACGACCTGTCATTCCGGCTGGGCAATCGTGCCGTCGGCAACCCCGAGGGCGCCCCGGGACTGGAGGCGACACTCGCCGGTCCCACACTGCATTTCACCGAAGCAACCCTGGTCTGTGTGACGGGCGCACCGGCACTGGTCACCGTCAACGGCCGACCGGTCCCCCAGTGGCGCGCCGTCACCGTTCCCGCTGAGGGCACGCTCGCCGTGGGCGCCGCCGCAGATACCGGGATGCGCATCTACGTGCTGATCGCCGGCGGGATCGAGGTTCCGCACTTCCTGGGCAGCGCCGCCACCTTCACCCTCGGCGGGTTCGGCGGTCCCGCGGGACGCGCCTTGGCCGCCGGCGACGCTCTCACTCTGGGCAGCTCTCATGACGCTGAGCCACAATGCATTCCCGGTGCGGCACAGCCGGCGATCGGTCACCATTGGGAGCTCGCGGTCACCGAGGGACCGCATGGCGCACCCGAGTTCTTCACCCGCGGCGATATCGACGAGCTGTTGTCCACGGACTACGAGGTCCACTTCAATTCCGATCGCACCGGAGTGCGCCTCATCGGACCCAAACCGCAGTGGGCACGCACCGACGGCGGCGAGGCGGGGCTACATCCGTCGAACATCCATGACAACGCGTATGCGATTGGTGCTCTGGACTTCACCGGCGATACTCCGATCTTGCTAGGCCCCGACGGCCCCAGCCTGGGCGGGTTCGTCTGCCCGGTTACGGTGGTCTCGGCCGACCGGTGGAAGCTGGGGCAGCTACGCGCGGGCGACACTCTGCGATTCGTCCGAATCGAAGCATCTCGGAGCGCCTCGCTGCGCTCGATCGGTATCGATCGCCGCGGGCACTGGCCCTCGGTGTTCTCCACCCGGGGCGATGGTGACGACGGCGTCCTGGCGTATCGGCCGACCCGAGACGACGCGCCCGCTGTGACATACCGCCGCAGCGGCGACGACAATGTCCTGGTTGAATACGGCGACCTCACACTGGATTTGGCGCTACGTGCGCGCGTCCACGCGTTACACCAACGACTGGAGGACACCCATACCTCCGGGATCGTCGATCTGACGCCGGGCATCCGGTCGCTACAGGTGCACTTCGATCCCGACAGGCTGCCCATGGGCAAGGTGCTGGGGCTGCTGGACGATATCGACGAACACCTTCCCGCTTCCGGCGAGCTCGTCGTGCCGAGTCGTCGGGTGGCCATGCCTCTTTCCTGGGACGATCCGTCCGCCCGCGAGGCCATGGAACGGTATCGCCTGGGTGTGCGCGCGGATGCCCCATGGATGCCCTGGAACATCGAATTCATCAGGCGCATCAATGGCTTGGGCACTGTTGACGAGGTGCATCGCACGGTCTACGACGCCTCGTATCTGGTGCTCGGCCTGGGCGATGTGTACCTCGGCGCGCCGGTGGCGACCCCGGTCGATCCCCGGCATCGGCTCGTCACCACCAAGTACAACCCCGCACGTACCTGGACACCGGAGAACGCTGTCGGCATCGGCGGGGCGTACCTGTGCATCTACGGCATGGAGGGCCCCGGCGGATACCAATTGGTCGGCCGGACCGTACAGGTCTGGAACCATCGGCATCCGGACAACGCCGGCGCTTTCGAACCCGGAACACCCTGGCTGCTGCGGTTCTTTGACCAGATCAGCTGGTACCCGGTGAGCGCCGAAGAGCTTCTTGAGCTACGCGATGAGCTCACCACCGGACGCGGGAGCGGCGGTGTCACGATCACTGAGGGTGAGTTCTCCATGGCGGAGTACTCGACATTCCTTGCCCAAAACGCGACGTCAATAGGCGAGTTCCGTGGCCTCCAACGCGCGGCATACGCGACGGAGCGGGAAGCATGGAGTACTGCGGGCGAATTCGCCCGGGTCTAGCAAGTGAGCGCCCCGAACCCCTCGCTCGCGAATACCGGGGCGTGTCACTTTGCTGTCTGAATTAACCACCCCTGGCGATCTTGGTCAAGAGAAATGGGCACACTGACATTTCCTGCGGCCATCAGGCGACGCTTTCGCCGAACGCGGCGAAGGCACGCCGCACGCACACAATCGGGCTGAGATTTGTGCGCACAACGTGCCCTCGCGCAGTTGGGTGGCTTATTTTGCGTTGTACTCGTAAAACCCGACACCGCTCTTCTTGCCGAGACGCCCGGCCTCGACCATCCGGAGTAACAGCGGCGGGGCCGCGTACAGCGGCTCCTTGTACTCGTCGTACATCGAGTCGGCGATGAGCTTCAAGGTGTCGAGACCAACGAGGTCCGACAGCCGCAGCGGGCCCATCGGGTGCGAAAGTCCCGCCACCACAGCCTTGTCGATGTCTTCGACTGTGGCAAAGCCGGATTCGGCCATCCGGATCGCCGCCAGCAGGTAAGGAACCAGCAAGAAATTGACCACGAAGCCGGAGCGGTCGGCGGCACGCACGACCTGCTTGCCCAGCACCTCGCTCGCGAAGGCCTCCGTGCGCGCGGCGGCCCCGGGCGTGGTGACCAGCGTCGAGATCAGCTCGACGAGCGGCAGCACGGGCACCGGGTTGAAGAAGTGCAGTCCCAGCACGCGCCCCGGATTTTTGGTTGCCGCAGCGATTTTCATGATCGGGATGCTGGAGGTGTTGGACGCGAGAACCGCGTCGGGATCGGTGATCACCTCGTCGAGCTTGGCGAAGATCGAGGCCTTGATGGACTCGTCCTCGATGACGGCCTCGACGACGAGCTGGCGATCGGAGAAGTCGGCCAGGTCAGTGGTGAACTTCAGGTTGGCGACGGCGGCATCGCGCTCACGCTCGGTGATCTTCCCGGCGGAGACGCCGCGGTCCAGTGACTTGACGATGCGGGCAGACCCCGCCTTCACCAGCTCCTCGGTGGTCTCGAAGACCAGCACGTCGACACCGGCACGTGCCGATACCTCGGCGATACCCGCGCCCATCTGTCCAGCGCCGATAACTCCTACCCGCGTGATTCCATCCGTCATCTTCGTACTACTCCCTGAACATCGTTGTTAGTTTTGGTCGTATCTGATGGTCTTCGCGCAAGCTGGGGGTACCTCCCGCTTGCGGGGGCCTCATCCATCCAGCACACAGGCCCCGCCCAACGGGATACGTGGGCGGGGCCTGTGCTGTCAACTCAGTGGGTCACACCGAGAGTCTTGACGTGGGCGCATTGCCCGGCTAGAGCAGGCGTGACTTAGTGGAACTGGCCCTCTTCGGTCGAGCCCTTCAGCGCCGCGGTCGAGGTGTTCGGGTCCACGGTGGTGGCGATCCGATCGAAGTAGCCGGCGCCGACCTCACGCTGGTGCTTGGTGGCGGTGTAACCACGGGCCTCGGCCGCGAACTCGCGCTCCTGCAGGTCGACGTAGGCCGTCATGCCCTCGCGGGCGTAGCCGTAGGCCAGGTCGAACATCGAGTAGTTCAGGGCGTGGAAGCCGGCCAGGGTGATGAACTGGAACGTGAAGCCCATGGCACCCAGTTCCTTCTGGAACTTGGCGATGGTCGAGTCGTCCAGCGCCTGCTTCCAGTTGAAGGACGGGCTGCAGTTGTAGGACAGCAGCTGGTCCGGGAACTCGGCCTTGACGGCTTCCGCGAACTTGCGGGCGACCGCGAGGTCCGGCACGCCGGTCTCCATCCAGATGAGGTCGGCGTACGGGGCGTAGGCCTTGGCACGCGCGATACAGGGCTCGATGCCCTTCTGCACGTTGTAGAAGCCCTCGGCGGTGCGCTCACCGGTGACGAAGGGCTGGTCGCGCTCGTCCACATCCGAGGTGATCAGGGTGGCGGCCTCGGCGTCGGTACGCGCGATGACGACGGTCGGGGTGTTCGCGACGTCGGCTGCCAGACGAGCCGAGGTCAGGGTGCGGACGTGCTGCTGGGTGGGGATCAGCACCTTGCCACCGAGGTGGCCGCACTTCTTCTCCGAGGCCAGCTGGTCTTCCCAGTGGGTACCGGCGGCACCCGCGGCGATCATGGCCTTCTGCAGCTCGTAGACGTTCAGCGCGCCACCGAAGCCGGCCTCACCGTCGGCGACGATCGGCACGAGCCAGTTGTCGATGCTGGTGTCGCCCTCGACGCGGGCGATCTCGTCGGCGCGCAGCAGGGCGTTGTTGATGCGGCGCACGACGGCCGGCACCGAGTTGGCCGGGTAGAGGCTCTGGTCCGGGTAGGTGTGGCCCGAGAGGTTGGCGTCGCCGGCGACCTGCCAGCCGGACAGGTAGATGGCCTTGAGGCCGGCACGGACCTGCTGCACGGCCATGTTGCCGGTCAGCGCGCCCAGCGCGTTGATGTAGGAGCCGTCGCCCTTGGTGACGCCTTCCCACAGGATTTCCGCGCCACGGCGCGCCAGGGTGTTCTCTTCGACGACGCTGCCCTGCAGCTCCTCGACCTGGGCTGCGGTGTAGTCGCGGGTGATGCCCTTCCAGCGGGGGTTGGTGTCCCAGTCCTGCTGGATTTCGGCCGCGGTGCGCGGCTTTCCGACGTTCGACATTGGTACTCCTTGCTATGACCCTGAGTTACGCGCCTCAGCGTTTTTCTGACCCTGACGGATTGTTAACGCTCAGGCACGTTCACTCTGTTGACTGTTACGACGATGTCACAGACCATATGCGCAGGTCCACCCGCTCCCAGTGCCAATTTTCGCTAGGGATTAACGGGCTTTTGCAAACTTTGCGAAGCGGCTAATCGTACGCTCGTACTGTTGCTACCGGTCGGTAACCAACAATCCCCTGTTCAGAACGCTCGTACTGTTAAACGACCGACGCCGTGTCTAGTTATCGAGCGAATATCGAGGCGAGGGCCTTCACCTCGTCGCCCACGACATATGTGAGCGTTGTAACACTGCGACCGGGGACGCCGAACGCGGTTCCGTCCTCGTAGACGTTGGTGATGATCTCGAGCTTGTCGCCGAGCGCTACCGCGGAGTCATGCTCGATGCTCACGCGATACGGGGCGGACAGCAGCTCAGGATGCCGCGAGAGATGGTCTTCCACGATGCTCCAGTAAACAGAGTTGTTCATGTGATCGAACAGGTCCATATCGGTGAATCGCACCGGGAAGTCCCGGATATCGGTCGCGGTATCCCGGCTACCGGGCTTGTTGTAGGGCTTCCACCGCAACCGGTCCACATCCGTCGTGGAGGCGACCGTAGCCAGGAAGTCGTCTTCGATACGGGCCGGCCCCTGGGTTTCACGGCTGACGTGAATCCAGAATGCCTCGGACTCCACCAGTCCCCCGTCCCGACCGTCGAGCCGCACCCGCATCTGGCACCACCGGTTGGACGTGGCCGAGCACCAACGGCGCAGCCACAGGGCCTCCCTGAACTCAATGGGCTTGATCACGTCGATCATGGTGCGGCGGACGACCCAGTGCGGGTGAGTCTCCTCGGCCTCCACCCCACGCAGGTGGTCCTGCCCGATGTCCTGAATATGCCGAGCGGCCCCGTCCAGCCGCAAACGCCCGCCGGAGTCGACGTCGGCGATGCGAACGGGCCAACGACCCTCGTAGACGTGGGGATGCGCGTGGGGCACGGGCATCATGTCTTTGTCGAGGCCGGTGCTCGGTTCGGTGCTCACGCCCCGATCATCACACATCAATCCTGCCTCGGTGCCGGATGGCGCATGCCGGAACGGCGGGTGCGGCAATACCTGCCACACCCGCCGAGACCGCTACAACCGCCCGGCGGTGAAATCCGACAACAGCTGCGGCACAGCCGAATCGAATCCCGATACATCCAGCTGACGTGGATCCGAGGGATTCGCAATCGAGTTGCTGGTACCGGTCATCCCGACCACCACCAGACGGGTGTCCAGCCCCATCTTCTGGCGGTATTCGGCGAGCGCCTGGTGCGGGTGAATGTCCCCATACCAGGTCTCGTTATCCGTGTAGAGGTGAATCGCATCGAACGCCAAGCGGTTCTTCAGCGCCCACACCATCGGCAGCGCACAGTCCGTGCCGCCCATGGGCAATCCGGCCGTGTACCTGCAGACATCGTCGAGCCGGCGCCGCGCCGTGATGTCCAGCCGCGTGATGCCCGGCTTGCGCCAGTTCGCACCGGCCGTGAAACCGATTGCCTGGTAATCGGTTTCGACATTGGCAGACACCAACGCCAGCGCAGCCGATGCCTCGCGGCAGGTCAGCGGCATTCCCGAGATCCGGCAGTCCATCGATCCCGAGATATCCAGCGCCAGCAGCACACGTCCACCGGAAGGCTCCACGGCGCCGTAGGCGGCGTAGGCGCCGTAGAACGCAGCATCCAGCGCATCCACAATCCGGGGCTCCGGAGTCCAGGTGCTGGCACCGCGGTCCGAACGCCCGGAGGCGTACGTCCGCGCGGCCACCAGGACGTTTACCGGATGCACCCGCGCCTTGCGCAGCCGCGCGGCATCATGGCTCTACCACGCTGAGCTACAGGACCCTTAAGGCCCTGACGGGATTCGAACCCGCGACCTATGAATTAACAGTTAACCGATCCACATCCGGCCCGCACCACCAATGTTCTGTTGTTAGTGCAGAACTGTACGGTCATTTCGCCTGCTGTCCAAGGGATTATTTGGCGAACTCGGCAAACCGGAAGTCAGCAAGGGCACATCACGGATGCCGGGGCGGCCCTCACAGGTTCTCATCGTCGGTCGCCTGATCCGCTCGGCGTGTCACACCGTATTTGATTGGTACCCAATCGGTCTCACGATGTTCGCAGCGTGATCTCACCACAATCCGATCGTGGTGACCATACGATCGTCTGGTGGTAACCAGCCGGCCGGACCCCGACAGCGGAGTCGCCCAGGCCCTGCTCGCAGCCGCCGGTCTGTTGTTCACGATCGCCATCGGCGGGCTCGTGATCAGTGGGCACACCATGGTCCGGTTCTCTTCGGACGAGGCCGCCGAGCCCTATCCGCTGTGGATGCCGTTGACCTCGTCCCTGATGGTGCTGCTGCTCACCCGCCTGGTGCCCATGCGCCTGGCGGCGATCGACCCGCTCGCCGACATCGGTAGAGAGCGCCTCACCCGCGAAGTGCGGGTACTGGTGTGTGCCGCCCTCGCGTTCCCCGTCCTGGTCGTCGCGGCAGCGGTCACCGAAATACCACGGGATGCCGTGTACAGCCCGATCAAGGTGTTGATGTTCCTGGTGATTCCGCTGCTGGCCTTCCGCGTCTTCCGGGGCGGTGTGCCACAGGGACCGAAGGCGCGGTGGACCTCTCCGCTGGACCGCACCCGCCTGCTGGCGCCGATAGTCCCGGTTGTCGCGTGGATCGCGTTGGCTCGACTCGGGCCCCTCGCACCGCCCGCTACCTCCCTGGCGAGCCTGCCCGATCCCGTGACCATCGCCGTGGCCTCGCTGATCACACTGCTGACGGCGGGCGTGCTCGAGGAGGTGTTCTACCGCGGGTTCCTGCAGACCCGGCTGGAATCACTGGTTGGCCGTTGGCCGGCCATCGCTACGTCGTCAGTGCTCTTCGCCGCGATGCACATCGCCTCACACGTGCGGGCCGACACCGTGGCCGTGGACCTCGCGACGATCGTGGCGGTCCAAGGAACGTTCGGCGTGATGCAGGGCTACCTATGGAGCCGGTATCGAAACATCTGGGCGCCGATAGCCATTCACATCGCCGTCAACTTGATCTACCTCGACATGCTCATCAGCTGATGACCGCTCCCGCACCGAGAGGCACATCACCGCGGCAATGACGCAGAGCCCGGCAGCGAGCCGGAATGCGTTGTCGTAGTTGCCCTGCTGGTCGCGCAGCCATCCCGCACCCGCCGCCGCGATGGCCGCCCCGATCTGATGCGAGGCGAAGACCCACCCGAACACCACGGGTGTGCGTTCACCAAAGTAGTTACGGCACAGCGCGATGGTGGGCGGCACGGTGGCCACCCAATCCAGTCCGTAGAAGATGATGAACACCCATGTAGAGGGCTCAGCGCGAGGAGAGAGCAAGGCCGGCAACAGCATCAGCGAAAGACCGCGCCCAAAGTAGTAGATACCCAACAGGATGCGCGCATCGACCCGGTCGGTGAGCCATCCGGAGAACACCGTTCCCGCGACGTCGAAGACCCCGATCAGCGCCAGCAGGCTTGCGGCCATGGTGGTCGGCATCCCGTGGTCGTGTGCCGCAGGAATGAAGTGGGTGCCGATCAATCCGTTGGTGGTCATTCCGCAGATCGCGAAACTGCCCGCCAACAGCCAGAAGACTGGTTGCCGCGCACCGATGAGCAGCCCTTCGAACGCCGCACCGAAACCCCCGGATGCAGCCCCCGGTTCGTCGGTATCGGCACCCAACGGGCCAACTCCCTTATCGGCAGGCCGGTTTCGCATGAACAGCACCACCAGCGGAACCACGGAAACTGCCGACGCAGCAACGATCACCGCGGCCCACCGCCAGCCGTACGCGCCACTCACCACCGCCACCAACGGCAGGAAGATGAGCTGGCCGGTGGCGCTGGCAGCCGTCAATATGCCCGTGACCAATCCCCGGCGCGCGATGAACCACCGGGTCGCGACGGTGGCCACGAATCCCATCGAGATCGACCCGGTACCGACACCCACCAGCACACCCCAGAGCAGCAACAACTGCCAGGACGCGGTCATGAATACGCTCAGGAAGGTGCCCGCCGCGATCAGCGTGAGCGCCACCGCCAGCACCGGACGCACTCCGAACCTGTCCATCAGCGCGGCCGCGAACGGCGCGGTCAGCCCGAACAGCGTCATGTTGATCGACATCGCCAGCCCGATGGTGCCGTGCGACCAGCCGAACTCGGAGTGCAGCGGGTCCATCAGAACGCCTGGGACGGATCGGAACCCGGCCGCGGCGAGTACCGCGACAAAGGCCACCACGGCGATGATCCAGGCGGGGTGAACCCGGCGGCGGCCGGGCGTCTTGGGCACCAGGGACTGCGTCACCTGCCCAGACTGACCGATAAGGCACCGTCCCACAATTGGCATAAATGCCAATAGGTGTAAAGATCATGCCATGGTACATACGGTGGCCGTCCTGATGCTGGAGCCGCTGATCGGGTTCGACGCGACCATTCCGTCGCTGATGTTCGGCCAGGCCGGCACCGACCGCTACCGGGTCATCACGTGCGGATTGTCCAGTGCCCCGGTCAAGACCACCTCGGGGTACGCGATCACCCCGCAGGAGGGGCCGGCCGCGCTGCGCCGTGCGGACACGGTCGTCGTCCCCGGCACCCAGTACCCGCCGGCGCGGCTTCGGGGCGAGCTGGCCGGGGAACTCCGCGCCGCACTCGACACCATCAGGCCGGGCACCCGTATCGTCTCCATCTGCACCGGGGCCTTTGTGCTGGGTGCCGCGGGACTGCTCGACGGCCGCCGCGCCACCACCCATTGGCACAAGGCGGACGATTTTCGTGCGCTGTACCCGCGCGTGCTGCTCGATGAGACGGTCCTGTTCGTCGACGACGGCGACGTTCTGACGTCGGCGGGGCTGGCCTCGGGAATCGACTTGTGCCTGCACATTATTCGACAAGACCACGGCACGACGGCGGCCAACGATGTGGCCCGGTATTGCGTGGTACCGCCGTGGAGGGAGGGCGGCCAGGCACAGTTCATCGACCGTCCGCTCCCCGAATGCACCGGGGAATCAACGGCATCCGCCCGCAACTGGGCCCTGGAGAACCTCACCGAACCGTTGACGGTGCGGCAGCTGGCCGACTATTCCCGGATGAGCATGCGGACCTTCAATCGGCGTTTCCGCGACGAGACCGGGCTCTCCCCCGGCGACTGGGTGCGGCAGCAGCGCGTCGAATGCGCACGGGCGCTCCTGGAATCACACGATCTTGCCGTGGACGAGGTGGCTCGGCGGTCGGGCCTCGGCTCGGCCGCCAATCTGCGGCATCACCTGCGCCGTGGGTTCGGCATGAGTCCTACCCACTACCGAAAAACGTTCCGGGGCAGTTGACTCGGCTAGACGATGCCTATACCCGTCAGCACTTGCCAGATCCCGACCACCGCGAAAAGGACGAGCAGCACCACTTGCCGGTGGGCAAGTGCCCAGTTGTGAATCGGTTCGAGTATCGCCTGGGTTCTCGACGGAGCGATCACGTAGCTGATGAGCGCTACCTCGAACACGGCAAGCATCGCGAAGACGAAAACCACGGCAGCGAGAATCTGTGTGCCCATCGCGGTTCCCGACCCGACGATGATGGTGTCGACCAGGAGAACCAGTGGAGGCGGAGGCATGTATCCGATGCCGAGCACCAGCGCGACCCACAGCGCCCCGTTCTCCCAGGCGCCCTTGCCGTGATGGAAAAGGCGTCGAAGCTTCGTCACCACAACGGCGATCGCACCCCTGACACGGCCAACCGACCGGGGTTCGGCCGTCGGCGTCTCCGGATCTAGTACCAAAACCGACGAATCCCCACCCGCGCCGGCGGCCACAGGCTGATTCTCTCGCTTACGCGACCGAAGACGCACCGCGATCACCACGGCCAGCACGATGCACAGCACGCCGGTTCCCAATTGGAGAGGTTTGACGGACGAGCCCGGGTCTGCCGTCGCAAGGTTCTTCGCGAAGGACGCAAAACTCGGCACCATATGCAAGGCGAAAAGCGCTATCACAAAGGACGGCACATTCACCATCAGCGCACCGACCCAGAAGGCCAGGAGGTTTTGCACCGGCCGAGGCCGCGAGATGACCACCAGGATCAGGCCGAGTAGCACCGGATTGAGTGACATCAAAAATGCCAACCCCAACAGTTCGCGCCACATATCGATAACCCTACTCTGTTTGCTCACGAATGGCAGCGCCAGCCGTGAGGCAACGAATTGCGCTGGCTACATTAGTGAGATGGCTAATCATGCGGGCAGACGACAGCCCAATTGACTTAGCCATCATGAAACAACTTGCGTTGCGACCCCGACCATTTCTCGCACGCTAAAGCAATCCCTGCAATCGCAAGTCGCTCGCATATTTGGCAATGATCTGCGCCGAGACTTGCGGAATGTCGTGACCGGAGCCAATCTTGGCCTCGCGCACCGCGGCCTGGAATCGGTCGGCCGGAGCCATGGACCCCCGCGAGGGGTCCGGCGGCTGCCCGTCCCACCCGTGATCCTGCAAGATCTTCAGCATCTGCAACACCGAGCCTTGACGTTGATGATCCGGCAAGTCGTGCAGGCCGGACTCGAAACGCGTCACCCACTCACTGAAATCGCTGATGCGTTCAATCGGGTGGCCGGCCTCGATCAACCAATCGACGTACTCGTCGATTCCGATGCCGTCGTCATGCGGGTTCATCACGTGATAGGTCTCGAATCCCGTGAATGATCCGGCGGACGAGCCGGCCGCCCGGCCGCCAAGCGTGGTGATCGCCTCGGCAACGAATTCCACGGGTAGCCCGTCGAAATGCGCGCGCTGACGATTCCCGTCATCGGCAAGTCGGTACACGGAATGGGGCGCGACGCCGGTGGCGACAATGCTCAGCACCATCCGGGCGACCGTGTCGGATGCATTCACTTGGCCCGCGTAGCTGGTGCCGACCATGATCATGCCCGAACGGAACACCGTGACCGGCAAGCCAACCTGCTCGTGGGCCTCGCGGAGCAGCACCTCGCCGGCCCACTTGCTGTTGCCATAGCCATTCGCGTAGCTCCCGTCGGAAGGCCGAATGGCGCTGATGAGCCGGATATCGGCATCCTCGATGAAGGTCGATTTTTCGATCTCTCGTCCGACGTCGGCCGTCGAGACGAACGTGTACGGCTTGAGCTTCGTGGTCAACGCGAACCGGATCAGCTCCGCCGTGCCAACCACATTGGGTCCAAACAGCTCGCTGTAGGGCAGCACGCTATTGACCAGCGCCGCGGAATCGACGATCAGGTCAACGGTGTCGGCCAGCCGCTGCCAGGTCTCGTCCTCCAGACCGAGGCCTGATTCAGCCTTGTCACCGGCGATCACCTGCAGTCGGTCAGCGGCGAGCGCTTCGTACACCCGGATCAGTTCCGCGTCGCCGCTGTCGAAGGTCCGGTCGAGTCGGCGTCGGGCATCTTCGTCGGACTTGGCACGCACCAGGCAAATTAGCGTGCCATCGACCTGTTCCAGCTCCTTGAGCCATTGCAGCACGAGGTAGCGCCCCAGGAAGCCGGTCGCTCCGGTCAGCAGCACCGTCCGCGGACGCGCATCGGCGCGCGGCAGCGTCGGAGCCGCCTGCAGCGTCGCCTCATCGATGAACTTGTCCAGCGTCAGGTCACTGGCCCTGACCTCGGAGGCACCGGGTCCATGCACCGATGCATAGGTCGGCCCGCTGCTCCCCGAGCCTGCGGCGCCGTCCAGATACGCACTCAGGCTTCGCACCGACGGCGCCTCGAACAGAGTTCTCACCGCCAGCTGAGCATCGAGCGAGGTGTTGATCGCGGCAACCACCCGCATCGCGGAGATTGAGTCCCCACCCAGATCAAAGAACGAATCGTCGGTGCCGACCCGCTCTACGCCCAGTACCTGGGCGTAGATGCCAGCGACCGTCTCCTCCAGTGCATTGGCCGGAGCGCGGTAGCGGGTCACGTCGTCGTACTCGGGCACGGGGAGGGCCCGCTTATCGAGCTTGCCGTTGACCGTCAGCGGCAACGCCTCCAGCTTGACCACCGCGGACGGCACCATGTAGGGCGGCAGTCGCTTGGCCAATGAACTGCGCAGTTCGGCGGGCTCACCGGCCCCGATGAAGTACCCGACCAGGCGCTTATCGCCGGGGCGGTCCTCGCGGGCGATCACCGCCGCCTGCTCCACCCCGTCCAGATCGGCAAGGGCTGCCTGAATCTCACCGAGCTCGATGCGGAAGCCGCGAATCTTGACCTGCTCATCGGCGCGGCCCAGATACTCAAGCTGACCGTCGGCGGCCCAGCGCACCAAGTCCCCGGTGCGATACATACGCGCCCCCGGCTCCCCGAACGGGCACGCCGTGAATCGTGAGGCGGTCAGTGCTGAGCGGCCCACATAACCGAGGCCAACACCAAGTCCGGCCACATACAACTCGCCGACCACACCCGGTGGCACCGGTCGCATCCACCTGTCCAATACGAACAGCGCGGCATCGGGTACCGGAACGCCGATCGGCACCACACCCGATCCGGCGATCAACTCACCGAACGTGGCATAGATCGTCGTCTCCGTCGGACCGTAGCCATTGATCATCACGCGTCCGGGTGCCCACTTCTCCACCACTTCGGTGGGGCAGGCTTCACCGGCGACGATCAACGTCATACCGTCCAGTCCCTCCGGCGACAACATCCCCACCGCCGAGGGGGTCTGGAACAAAACGGTGACCTTTTCACGAATCAGCAAATCGCGGAAATCATCCGGAGACCGCACCACCGAATCGGGCACGATCACCAACCGGCCACCGTGCAGCAGTGCCCCGAAGATCTCCCATACGGTGATGTCGAAGACCAGCGACCCCGCCTGCGTCCACACCTCACCCGGCCCCGTGGGCATGTGGGTGAGCGGGAACTTCAGCGCTTGAGTCACATTGCCGTGCGCGATGGCCACGCCTTTGGGGACACCCGTCGTTCCCGAGGTGTAAATCGTGTACGCGACATCATCAGGTGCCGGGGTGAGCAACGGCGCATGGCCGTAAATGGCGCCCGTGGGATCGTCTTCGGCATCGTCGAACTGGACGACCGAGACTCCGGACCCGTCGAATCGTGCGCGCAGCTCGGCGGTCGTGACGGCCGCGATGGGCGCGGCATCGGACAGCATGAACTCCAATCGCGTGTCCGGTACCGACGGATCGATGGGCAGATACGACGCCCCGGTCTTGAGAATCGCGAGGATCGCGACAATCGCCTCGTCGGAGCGGGGCATCAGGAGCGCCACCGACTCACCCGGACCGGCGCCGTAGATCGCCAAGAGATTAGCCAACCGCGTGGCGGCCTCGTCGAGCTCGCCGTAGGTCGTCGAGCGGCCCTCGAAGGTCAGCGCCACCGCCTCCGGGGCATGCGCGACCTGCTCGGCGAATGACTCCGGAATGGACAACACGGGCTCCGGTCCCCGCGCCAGAACCTTGCGATTGCCCCAGCCATCGAGCTGTTCGCGCTCACTGGTCTTCAGCACATCGAGCGACGAGAGTCGTTGCGAGGCATCGGCAACCATCGACGTCAGCACCCGCTCGAACCGCTCGAACACGGCCCCGATACCGGCCGTATCAAACTTGTCGGTATCAAACTCGACGCGAATACCCAGCTCATGACCCGGTAGCGCCATCACCGACAGGGGGTAGTGGTTGTACTCGCGGGTGACGAACTCGGTGATAGCCAGCTCTTGCACACCCGTGAACGCACTGGTGTCAATCGGGTAGCTCTCGTACAGGAACAGCGTGTCGAACAGTTGCTCGTGGCCCGTGATGTGATGGATCTCGTTGAGTGCCAGATGCTCGTGCTCGATGGTGTCGTTGTGGGCACTCTGCAACTGCCCCAACAATTCGGAGACTGTGGTGTTCGCGGTGGCGCGCGCCCGCACCGGCACCGTGTTGATGAGCAGACCCACAATGGAGTCGGACCCGGCAAGCTCTGCGGGCCGCCCCGAAACCGCCGTACCGAACGCGACGTCCTGCTGTCCGGTCACCACCATCAGCAGTTGTGCCCACGCGGCCTGTAACACCGTGCTGATCGTGGTGTGCTGCGACCGCGCAAGATCGGCAAGGGCTTTCGTGGTCTCGGCCGACACCCGATAGGACTCGACGCCCCTGGCACCCGGAGGCGCCGGCGGAGCAACGAGGGTGGGAGTGTCGAAACCGGCCAGCACCTCGCGCCAGGCCGCTCGGGCGGCGTCTTGATCCTGCTCGGCCAGCCAGCTGACGAAGTTGCGGTACGAGGATGGCGCCGGGAGCCGCTGGCCGAAGTAACCCGCGAAGATCTCCTGCAGCAGGATCGGCAACGACCAGCCGTCAATCACGACGTGGTGGAACGTCAGCACGAACCGGTGTTTGTTCCCTTCCGTGCGAATCAACGCCGCGCGCAGCGTCGGTCGATCGGCAAGGTCGCAGACCGCGGCACGCTCGGCGGCGCAGAGCCGCTGAATCTCTTCGTCGGGAGTCAGATCGTCCCCCCGAAGGTCGAGGTATCGCCATGCGATCACCGGTTCGGCGAGAATCACCTGTACCGGGTCTCCGAACTGTGTGCAGAACCGGGCCGCCAGGTTGGGATGCCGGCGGACGACGGCATGGACCGCGTCGCGGAGCCTGAGTTGGTCGACGAGACCGGTCACCGTGATATCGAGCTGCACCGCGTAGAAGTCGATTCCCGCCGCGTCGTCTTCCAGTACCCCGGCCGCGCGCGCGAATGTGGTGTGGAAGAGCAGACCCTGCTGAATGGGTGTCAGCGGGAGCACGTCAACGATGTTGTGCTGCTCGTGTAACTCATCGATCTGCTGTTGACTCAACTGTGCGGGAACGATGTCGGACGGGGTCAACCCGCCGCCGCCACCGCGGACGTACGCGCAGATCCCGGCGAGGGCCTCGAACCACAGCTGACTCAGTCGCTGCACCTGCGGCTCGGTGACCGACGAGGGCGCCCACGTCCAGCCGGCCCGCAGATGTGCGCCGGACTCGTCACCGAGTCCACCCTCCACGATTCCGGCATTGAGGTCGACCGTGTACATCAACGGCATGGACACCGAAGAAGCCACGCTGGTCGAGGTCAGGCTGTCCTCGTTGATCCGCCACAGCTCGTCGGTGAGATCCGCAGCACCGGCGCCGAGGCGACCGAGATAGTTGAATCCGATCACCGGTTCCGCCACCGCCAGGTCCACATCACGGTTCAGGTAGCGCAGCAGTCCATAGGTCAACGGATCAGGAAGCGCGCGCAATTGTTCCTTGGCGCCCTTGATGATTGGCCCCAACTCGGCAGCTCCACCGGAAACTTCCTGCCAGGACAGCCCACCGACACTCAGCGCCACCGGGTACTTGGTGGTGAACCAGCCGACGGTACGAGACAGGTCGATATCGTCCGCCAGCTCTTCGTGACGCCCATGGCCCTCGACGCCAATGCCGACCGACGCCACATTGGAATCCAGGAACTCGTTCCAGGCCAATCCGAACGCGATCAGCAGAATGTCTTGCACCCCAGCGTGAAACGCCGCCGGGACCTCACTCAGCAGCTCCCGGGTGGTCTCGGCATCGAGGGACACGGACAGAGTCTTGGCAGTCGCATAGGTGTCCAGCCCGGGTAGCACTGCGGGCAGCGCCGCGGGAACCGCCGCCACCTCTCGCCAGGCGTCTGCCGTTGCGACCACCTCGGCGGAACGCGCGTGCTCGTCGAGCAGCGAGGCCCAACGAGCGAACGAGGTCCCTCCCGTCGGCAACTCCACCGGTTGCCCGCCGCGATGCTGCGCCCAGGCAATATTCAAGTCTTCCAAGAGAATTCGCCACGAAACGCCGTCGACAGCCAGGTGGTGGATCATCAAGGCCAACTGCCGGGTGTCGGGGACCCACACCGCGCTCAGCTCAGATCCCGCGGCCGGATTCAGCCGCGCACGAGCTGCCACCAACTCCGCGTCAGACAAGGTCTCGGCAACACGCAGGCAATCACGCGCATTCACCGCACCCTTCTCCGGGACGGTCAGTGACCATGCCCCGGTGTCGGAAGCGCCGTCGTCCTCGGCACGCAACCGCAGGGTGGCATGCCGGTCCAGCAGCGCCTGTAGCACGACGACAACGTCGTCCTCCGCCACCCCGGCGGGAGCCTGCAGGACGATGGTCTGGTTGAACTGGTCGGTGGGACCTTGCACGCCGTGCAGCCAGTGCATGATCGGGGTGGCCGACAGGGGGCCGATGCCCTCGTCGACGACACCCGCCTGGCCGTCCGAGAGGGAGGCCACCGCTGCCACCCCACTGACGGACTGCTCGACGAAGATGTCACGGGGCCGGCACAACACCCCGGCCGCCCGCGCCCGCGACACCACCTGCATCGACAGAATGCTGTCACCACCGAGATCGAAGAACGACTCGTCGACGCCCACGCGATCCACTCCGAGAACCTGGGCGTAGATATCGGCCAAGATCTTCTCGATCGGCCCGGACGGTGCGCGGTAGTCGGTACCGACACTGCGGTATTCAGGTGCGGGCAGGGCGCGCTTGTCCAGCTTGCCGTTCACCGTCAACGGCAGTGTCTCCAGCACCACCACGGCGGCCGGAACCATGTACGCCGGGAGCCTTTCCGCGAGCGCGGTGCGGGCCTCGACCGGATCGGCGCTTCCCATGATGTAGCCGACGAGGCGCTTGTCGCCGGGGCGGTCCTCGCGGGCGATCACCACCGCCTGCTCGACGCCCTCCAGGCGCGCCAGCGCGGCCTGAATCTCACCCAGTTCGATGCGATAGCCGCGAATCTTCACCTGCTCATCCGCGCGGCCCAAGTACTGCAGTTGGCCGTCCTCGCCCCACTGCACCAGATCTCCGGTCCGGTACATCCGCGAGCCCGGCCCACCGAACGGGCAGGCGAGGAACCGCGACGCGGTCAATCCGGATCGGTGCGCATAACCGGGCGCGACCCCGTTACCGGCGACGTAAAGCTCGCCGACCACGCCTTCGGGTGCTGGCCTGAGCCACTTGTCCAAGACGAACAGCGCGGCCCCGGGCACCGGTGAACCGATCGGTGTCACATCCGAACCCGGCCGCAACGGCCCACTCATCGCCGCGTAGATCGTGGCCTCGGTCGGACCGTAGGCGTTGATCATCGTTCGTCCGCTGGTGGCCCACCGATCCACCAATTCGGTCGGGCAGGCCTCACCGGCGACGATGAGCGTCGTCGACTCCAGCCGTTCGGGCGATAACATCCCTGCGGCCGAAGGGGTTTGGCACAGAACGCTGACCTTCTCGCTGATCAACAGTTCGTGGAGTTCGTCCGGTGACGACGCGATCGATTCTGGCACCACCACCAGGCGGCCGCCGTGCAGCAGCGCGCCCCAGATCTCCCACACCGAAACGTCAAAGACCAACGAATGCCATTGCGACCACACGTGGCCGGGCCCGGCCGGCAGATCGGCCCGCACCGCGTCCACCAACTGCGTGACGTTGTGGTGGGTGACCGCAACCGCTTTGGGGACACCGGTAGTACCCGAGGTATAGGTCATGTACGCGAGGTCATCGGGTTCCGGCACGGAGAGCGCGGAACTGGGCTGGCCATCGATGAGGGGATCGTCGATTTCCGTCACCCGCACATCGAGTCCGTCGAATCGCGAGCTCAAGTCGGCGGTGGTGAGAATCGCTACCGGTCCCGCATCGGACACCATGAACTTGATGCGCTCGTCGGGATGGGCGGCGTCGATCGGCAGATAGGCCGCCCCGGTCTTGAGCACTGCCAACAGCCCGATGATCGCCTCGCCCGAGCGCGGAACAAGCAGCCCCACAACCTCTCCCGGGCCGGCTCCATTGCCCGCCAGCAGGTGGGCGATGCGGTTGGTGATCAGATCCAGTTCCCGATAGGTCCAGGACCTGTCCCTGCACACCAGCGCGACAGTCTCCGGCGCGCGCTCCACCTGGACTGCGAACAGCACCGGGATCGAGACGGGTTCGGCAGTAGGCTCGGTGAGCACCGCCCGGTTGCCCCACTCGTCGAGTCGGTCGTGATCGTCGTCATCGAGGAGATCCATCGACAACAAGGTCCGGGTGGGATCGGCGCTCATGAGGGCTCCTTCTTCTTCCCTTTGACATCGGACGTCATGGCCTCCAGCACGCGCTGGAACCTCTTGACCAACTTTCCAATTCGGACAGCGTTGAAGACATCGGTGTCAAATTCGACGCGAAGCCCCAGCTCGTGGCCCGGTGTGGCTTGCACCGCGAGCGGGTAATGGTTGTACTCACGATTACTGAACCCGGTGATAGACAACTCATGCACGCGCGATAGCGCTGCCGCGTCGATGGGGTAGTTCTCGTAGACGAACATGGTGTCAAACAGCTGATCATGCCCGACGGCATGATGAATCTCGTTGAGCGCCAAGTGCTGATGCTCCAGTGTGTCCCCGTACGCGCCCTGCAGCTGGTTCAACAGGTCGGCGATGGTGGTGGCCGAGGTGATGGTCGCGCGGACCGGCACCGTGTTGATCAACAGGCCCACCATCGATTCCGCCCCGACGAGATCGGTGGGCCTACCCGATACCGCGGTGCCGAACGCGACATCGGTCTGGCCGGTCAGCCACATCAGCAGCTGCGCCCATGCGGCCTGCAGCACCGTGCTGACCGTGGTGCGGCAGGAGCGAGCGAGCTCGCCGAGTGCCTGTGTGGTCTCGGCAGACACCTCGAAGGACTGAACCCCTCTTCGTCCCAGCACCATTCGCCCGGGCGGGCCCACCAAGGTCGGGGTCTCGAAACCTTCGAAGACCTTGCCCCAGGCCGCGCGTGCAGTGCTGTTGTCCTGTCCGGATAACCAGGTCACAAACCTGCGGTAGGCCACCGGTGCCGGCAGGCGTTCCCCGAAATAGCTCGCGAAGATCTCCTGCAGCAGGATCGGCTTTGACCACCCGTCGAGCACGATGTGGTGATTGGTGACCAGGAACCGGTACTGGTCCTCCCCGGTCCGGGCCAGCGCGGCCCGGAACGCCGGTTGCGCGGCCAGGTCGCAGACCGCGGCCCGCTCCGCGGCGGAAAGCCGCTCAACCCGCTGCTCGACATCAGCGCCGCCGTCCGCGTCGAGCTCGATGTACTGCCATGCCAGTTCGGGATCGGCCGGAATGAGCTGCACTGGAGCGCCGAACTCCTCGTAGAACGTGGCGACGACGTTCGGGCGACGTTTGATCGCGGTGTGCACGGCTTCCTCGAGCCGCTTCGGATCCAGCGGGCCACTCAAGGCCACATCGAGCTGCACCGCGTACAGGTCGTCACTGCCCTCCATCGCATGTGGTGCCAGATTCGAGTGGAACAGCAGCCCCTGCTGCAGCGGAGTCAACGGCAGGACATCGGCGATCTGATACTGCTCGTGCAGCTGGTCGATCTGTTGCTGGCTCAGTCGCGCCGGAACGACGTCGGACGGAGTGAGCCCGCCACCACCCGAGCGCACATGCGAGCAGATCCCGGCCAACGCGTCGAACCAGAGCCGGCTGATCCTGTCGACCTGGTCGTGGCTCAACGCCGATAGCGCCCAGGTCCACGTCGCATGCAAGCGACCGGAGTCGGGCCCGGCGCCTTCCATCACACCGGCATTGAGCTCCACGGTGTGCCCCAACGGAGTCGGTACCGACGTCGCCGCGGCAGTGATCGACACCCCGCCGGAGTCGATCCGCCACAGATCCTCGGAGAGGTCGGCTCCGCCTGCACCAAGCCGGCCCAGGTAGTTGAACCCGATCGCCGGGTCCGGTCCCGCGACGTCAACATCGGGGTTCAGGTACCGCAACAGCCCGTAAGTGAGTCCGTCGGGCAGGGCACGCAGTTGTTCCTTGGCGTCCTTGATGATGGGAGCCAGCGCGGAATCACCGGCAACCACGTGTGCCCACGACAGTTCACCCACTGCCAACGACACCGGATACTTGCTGGTGAACCAGCCGACGGTGCGCGACAGATCAATGTCTCGCTCGAGAGTTCCGCCCAGTTCTTCGTTGCGGCCATGGCCTTCCACGTCGATTCCGATCGGCGCACCACCGGAGCCGAGAAACTCGTTCCACGCCAAGGCGAAAGCGATCAGCAGGATGTCCTGGACACCAGCGTGGTACGCGGCGGGCACCTCACCCAGCAATTCCCGGGTGAGGTCAGCGTCCAGCGATACCGACAACTGTCCTGCACTGACATAGGTGTCCATCGTGGGGTGTGCCGGCGGCAACGCGGCCGGGATCGCCTCTACCTGGCCCCAGGTGTCGGCCAACGCCACCACGTCGGCCGAACGCGCGTGCTGGTCGAGCAGTGTCGCCCATCGGGCAAATGACGTTCCGCCCGACGGCAGCTCCACCGGTTGTCCACCGTGATGCTGCGCCCAAGCGATATTGATGTCTTCCAACAGAATTCGCCATGACACCGCATCCACCGCCAGGTGGTGAATGATCAGCACCAGCCTGCTGTTGCCGCGTTCCCACAGTGCGCTCAGCATCGAACCGGTAGCGGGGCTCAGGCGCGACCGCGCCTGATACAGCGCCTCGTCGGTCAACGCATCAACCGCGAGCAGGCAATCGTTCGCGTCTACCGCCCCTGTCTCTGGGACCAGAAGCGACCAATCACCGCCGGCGCCCTCGGCACGAAGCCTCAGGGTGGCGTGCCGATCCAGCAAGGCCTGCAGCACGATGACCACATCGTCGTCGGTGACTCCCTCGGGAGCTTGCAACACCACGGTCTGATTGAACTCGTCGACCTTGCCACCAAGCCCTTGCAGCCACTGGATGATTGGTGTGGCCACCACCGGACCTGTGCCCTCGTCGACGACTGCCGTCGCTCCGTCGGCGAACACTGCTACCTGCGCCAGCCGCGACACGGTCTGCTCGACGAAGATGTCGCGCGGCCGCAGCAACAGACCAGCGGCCCGGGCGCGGGCTACCACCTGCATCGACGAAATACTGTCCCCGCCAAGGTCGAAGAATGAATCGTCGACACCGATCTGTTCTACGCCGAGCACCTGGGCATAGATGCCGGCCAAGATTTCCTCTACCGCATCCTCCGGTGCCCGGTAGTGGTCGGCGTCCTGGTACTCGGGTGCGGGCAGTGCGCGAGTGTCGAGCTTGCCGTTGACCGTCAACGGCAAGGCACTCAACACCACGACGGCCGCGGGAACCATGTACGCGGGCAGCCGCTCGGCCAGCACGGAACGCACCGCTGCGGGATCCAAAGTCCCCGCGATCGATTCGGTGATGTAACCCACCAACCGCTTGTCGCCGGGCCGGTCCTCGCGTGCGATCACCGCCGCTTGGTCCACGCCGTCCACACGGGCCAGTGCCGCGTGCACCTCACCGAGTTCGATGCGGTATCCGCGGATCTTGACCTGCTTGTCGGCGCGTCCCACATACCGCAGCTGGCCGTCCTCGCCCCACTGCACCAGATCTCCGGTGCGATACATCCGCGATCCGGGCGCCCCGAATGGGCAGGCGACGAAACGTGTTGTCGTCAGGTCCGAACGTCCCAGGTAACCACTCGCCTGGCCGGACCCCGCCACATACAACTCACCGACGACACCAACCGGCACCTGGCGCAGCCAACCGTCCAAGACGAAGAAGGCGAGATGCTCCAACGGCACACCGATCGGGCTGCTGGTGCTGCCGACGTCGCCGCTGCCGATCTCCCGGAAGGAGGCGTGCACTGTCGTCTCGGTGATGCCGTACATGTTGATCATCCGCGGCAGCCCCGGGTGGCTGTCGAACCATGGCGACAGACGCTGCGGTTCAAGTGCCTCTCCGCCGAAGACCACCGTCTGCAGCTTGAGCTGCTGCCCCACTTCGGGTTGCAGCGCATCCGCGGTTTGCAACGCGTAGAAGGCCGAAGGAGTCTGACTCAGCACGCTGACTTCTTCGCTGACAAGCATGGCGTGCAGTTCTTCCGGGGAGCGCACCACCGCATCGGGCACGATGAGCAGCCGGCCGCCGTACAGCAGTGCACCCCAGATTTCCCACACGGAGTAGTCGAAGGCCAGGGAGTGGCATTGTGTCCAGACCTGGCCCAAATCTAGTTCTGCGTCCAGCGATTCCAACAATTGGGCAACGTTGCGGTGGGTAACCGCCACACCCTTCGGGGCGCCGGTGGTTCCCGAGGTGTAGATGATGTACGCGATGTCGTCCACCGCGGGGACAGGTAATGCGTTCTCCGACTGCTGATCTACGGCAGGATCATTGATATCAATAGCCGGCACCCCGGACCCGGCCAGGCGCCCCAGCAGGTCCGCCGTCGTGACCGCGGCAACCGGCGCCGCGTCCCGCAGTACGAATTCCACCCGAGAGTCGGGGTGTGCGGGGTCGATCGGCAGATACGCCGCTCCAGTCTTGAGCACGGCCAGAATCGCCGCGATCGCCTCACCGGTACGGGGAAGCAGTAGCGCCACCCGCTCACCCGGGCGGGCGCCACGGGTCACCAAATGGTTCGCCAATCTGTTGGCGCTCGCGTCCAATTCGCCATAGGTCCAAGAACGTTCACCACAGGTGATCGCGACTGCCTCCGGTGCGCGCGCGACCTGAGCGGCGAACAGTGCCGGGATCGAGGTCAACGCCAGCTCCGGACGGGTCAGCACTGCGCGGTTACCCCACGTGTCCAACCGATCGTGTTCGCCGGCATCGAGTAGGTCGATGGAAGACAACCGCGTGGTGGGGTCCGCGACCATGGCCGTCAGCACCTGCCGCAGTCTGTCCACGATGATCTCGATCGCCGCCGGTTCGAATACCTCGGTGTCGAATTCGACACGCAGGCCCAACTCTTGCCCCGGCATGGCCACGACGGACAGGGGGTAATGGTTGTATTCGCGGCTGCTGAAGTCGGTGATGGCCAGCTCTTGCACACCCAACTGCGCACCGACGTCGATCGGGTAGTTCTCGTACACGAACAGCGTGTCGAAAAGTCTGTCCAGACCGATCGCGTGGTGAATCTCGTTGAGCGCCAAGTGCTCGTGCTCGACGGTGTCGTTGTGGGTGCGTTGCAGCTGGTCCAGCAGATCGGCGACGGTGGTGGCCGCGGTGATGTTTGCGCGTACCGGCACCGTGTTGATCAACAGGCCAACCATCGAGTCGGCTCCAGCCAAGTCCGCGGGACGCCCCGACACCGCGGTGCCGAACGCCACATCGTGGTGACCGGTCAACCAGGTCAGCACTTGAGCCCACGCTGCCTGGAGCACCGTGTTGACGGTGGTGCGCTGGGCACGGGCCAGCTCCGAGAGCGAACCGGTGATGTGCTCCGGTATCCGATAGGACTCGACGCCGCGGCGACCCGCGGTAGCAAGCGAACCGACCAGCGTGGGGGTCTCGAAACCGTCGAGGGCCGCACCCCATGCCGATTGCGCCGCAACACGATCCTGCCCCGCCAACCAGGTGACGAAGTTTCGGTACGGTGCGGCCGAAGGCAGGCGCTGCCCGTAATAGGCGCCAAAGACTTCCTGCAGCAAGATCGGCAGCGACCAGCCATCAATCACGATGTGGTGAGCGGTCAGGACGAGCCGATGCCGATTTTCCGTAGGACCACCGAGCCCGGAGATGAGCGTCGCCCGGAAGACCGGCTCGGTGAAAATCCTGCAGGCCGCCGCGCGCTCTGCCGCACACAGCTGCTCAACCTGCGCATCGACATCGCCGACCAATTCAACATGCTGCCAAGCAATCACAGGATCAGCCAGGATGATCTGCAGGGGCTCCCCGTACTCCTCACTGAAGACGGCGGCCAGGTTCGGATGGCGTCGCACCACCGTGTACACCGCGGCACGCAAGCGACCCGCATCCAGCGGCCCGGTCACCGTCAGCCCCAACTGGACCGCGTAGACGTCATCACCTACGGAATCCCCAGTGGCCTCGGCAAATCCGGCCTGGAACAACAGCCCCTGCTGCAACGGGGTAAGCGGGAGCACATCGGCGACCTCGTACTGCTGCACCAGCGTGTCGATCTGCTGCTGGGTCAGGCGCGCGGGCGCCAGATCCGACGGCGTCAGGCCGCCTCCACCCGAACGCACGTGAGCGCATATCCCGCTGAGCGCCTCGAACCACAACTGGCTCAGCCGATCAGCCTGCGCATCGTCCAAAGCTGAAGGCGCCCAAGCCCAGTTGGCCCGAAGCTCCGGACCGGACTCGGTGTCCATTGTCCCGGCGTTGAGCTCCACCGAGTGGGCCAGCGGCATCGAAATCGCCGCAGCCACATCGGTCATCGACAAACTCTCGTGGCTTATCCGCCAGAAATCCTCAGAGAGCTCGGCCGCTCCCGCACCCAGGCGCCCGAGGTAGTTGAAACCGATTGTCGGCTCCGGCCCGGACAGGTCGATATCGGGGTTCAGGTAGCGTAGCAAACCATAGGTCAATCCGTCGGGCAAGGCACGCAGCTGCTCCTTGGCCGCCTTGACCACCTGTCCGAGTGCAGCCTCGCCCGCCGTCACCTGCCCCCACGACAGTTCGCCTACCGCCAATGACGCCGGGTACTTGGTGGTGAACCACCCGACCGTGCGCGACAGGTCGATGCGGCGATGAACAGCTTCGCCGATCTCCTCCTGTCGCCCGTGCCCCTCGATGTCGAGCGCGATCGGCGCTCCCCTGGTGCCAAGGAATTCATTCCAGGCCAAACCGAAGGCGATCAATAGAACATCTTGCACCCCAGCGTGAAACGCCGCAGGCACCTCGCCGAGCAGTTGTCTCGTGGTCTCGACATCCAATGACAGAGATAGTCGTCCGGCGTTGGCGTACGTGTCGGTGGCGGGCTGGACCGCGGACACTCGTGCAGGTGCAGTCAGTACCTGCTTCCATGCATCGGCGTGCTCCACCACATCCGTGGACCGCGCGTGTTCGAACAGCAGCGAGGACCAACGGGCGAAGGACGTCCCACCGGTCGGCAGCACCACATCCGCTCCACTGTGATGCTGCGCCCACGCGATATTCAAGTCTTCCAAGAGAATTCGCCACGACACTCCGTCGACAGCCAGGTGGTGAATCACCAACGCCAGCTGGCCGGCACCGGGGACCCATACCGCGCTCAGCATCGATCCGGTGGCCACATTCAGTCGAGAACGGGCCGCCACCAACGCCTTATCCGACAAGGCATCGACGACGTACAGGCAATCACGGGCCGCTATCGCGCCCGCCTCCGGGACGAACAGTGCCCACGCGCCGTCATTGTCCGTGGCGCGCAGCCGCAGCGTGGCATGCCTGTCCAGCAAAGCCTGCAACACGACAACCACGTCGTCCTCGGAAACTCCCGAAGGTGCCTGAACCACAAGTGTCTGGTTGAACTCATCGACCGCACCCGCCGAGCCCTGCACGCTGTGCAGCCAGTGCATGATCGGCGTGACTTCCACGGGTCCGAGGCCTTCGTCCACCACATCGGCTTCGCCGCCGGAGATTTCGACGATCGCGGCCAGTCGCGACACGGTCTGCTCGATGAAGACATCACGCGGCCGGCACAACACACCCGCGGCGCGGGCGCGGGCGACCACCTGCATCGACAGGATGCTGTCGCCACCCAGATCAAAGAAGGAGTCGTCGACTCCGACACGGTCAATACCGAGCACCTGGGCGTAGACACCGACCAGGATTTCCTCGACGGCAGTACCGGGTGCCCGGTAGTCAGCACCCAGACCGCCGTATTCGGGAGTCGGCAACGCGCGCGTGTCCAGTTTGTTGTTGGACGTCAGAGGCAACGCCTCAAGCACCACCACCGCCACCGGAACCATGTAGGGCGGAAGACGTTTCGCCAAGGTGCTGCGCACATCGGCGGGGCCTGCCGTCCCCGTGACATAGCCGACGAGGCGTTTGTCTCCGGGCCGGTCCTCGCGGACGATCACTGCTGCCTGGTCCACCCCATCGAGCGCACTCAACGCGGCTTGGACTTCACCGAGTTCAATGCGGTACCCACGGATCTTGACCTGCTCATCGGCCCGGCCCAGATACTGCAGCTGTCCGTCATCTCCCCACGACACCAGATCCCCGGTGCGATACATGCGTGTACCCGGCTGCCCAAAGGGGCACGCCACGAAGCGCGAGGCCGTCAGGTTGGAGCGGCCGATGTACCCGCAAGCGACACCCTCACCAGCGACATACAGTTCCCCGACGACGCCGGCCGGCACCGGTTGCATCCAGGTGTCCAACACAAAAAGCGCCGCACCGGGTACCGGCGCGCCGATCGGAACCACAGAATCCGGCGACCCTGCTTCCAGCGGGGCACTGATCGCCACGCACATCGTGGTCTCGGTCGGTCCGTAAGCGTTGATCATCACCCGGCCGGGTGCCCACCGCTCGACGACCGCCGCAGGGCACGCCTCACCCACCACGGCAAGCGCCGTGGACTCAAGGCCTTCGGGGGAAAGCATCGCCACAGCCGACGGCGTTTGCGTCAGGACGGTGACCTGTTCGGCGACCAGCACATCGTGGAAATCCGCGGGTGAGCCCGTGATCGATTCAGGTACCACCACCAGTCGGCCACCGCGCAGCAATGCGCCCCAGATCTCCCATACCGAAACATCGAACGCCAACGAATGGCAGAGCGGCCATACCCCGGGGTTCGGCAGACCGGCATCGAGCGTCACCATCAACTGGGTGACATTGTGGTGCGTGACGCCAACGCCCTTGGGGGCTCCCGTGGTGCCCGAGGTGTAGATGATGTAAGCGATGTCATCTGGACTCGCGCCGAGCCACGGAGCCGCCGGCACCGTATCGAGTGAGGTATCGGCGGCGGGATCGAGGTCGATGATGGCGAGATCAAAACCGTCCAGCCGCGCCCTGAGCCCAGCGGTGGTGATCGCGGCCACCGGTGCAGCATCACCGAGGATGTACTCCAGCCGCGACGCCGGTACCGCCGGGTCGATCGGCAGGTATGCCGCCCCGACCTTCAGCACGGCCAGTATTCCGATGACCGCCTGAGCAGAGCGGTCCGACAGCAGAACCACGCGGTCGCCGGGACCCACGCCGTGCGATACCAGCCGAACCGCCAGACTGTCGGCGGCCGCGTCGAGCTCGCGGTAGGTCAGCGTGCGGTCTGCGAAGGTCAACGCGGCAGCATCGGGATCCGCGGAGACCTGGGACGCAAACAATTCCGGAATCGACACGCGGGTACCGGCCGGACCGGTCAATGCGGCCCTGTTGCCCAGCATGTTCAGTCCGGTGAGCTCCTCGCGCAGGAGCGAGTCCAGTGAGGAAAGTCGACGCTCCGGGTCGGCGGCCATCTCCGAGAGCAGGCGCTGCAACCGAAGCGCCAGATTCGGCACTCCAAAGTTGGCGAACGGCTCCCCATCACCCGAGGAGCTGAGAAGTAGTTGGTCACTGGCTCCGATAAAGAAGAGTCCGAAGTGCCCCATGGGGCCGTGGTTGGTGTAACTCGCCGTGGCGGGCACGCCGGCGAGGTCCAAGGTGAGCCTCATGGGAATGAAATTGATGGCGACGCGATTTCCCGCCTGGCGGGGGCCCCGGAGACCGAATTCGCCGCCATCCAGAATGTGCGCGGGGAACCGTTGATGCTTCAGCAGTTCGCGAATGCGTACATCAACGTGCTGGCAGAATTCGGCGACCGTGGATTCCGGCGGAGCACTGAGCACCAGCGGCACCACGCCGGCCAGCATGCCCGGGAGCATCTTCGACTCGGGCCGAACGCGTCGGCTCACCGGAAAGTCAAGTGCCACTTCCGACCCGCTCGTAGACCATCCGCGCACCAACAACGCGCAGGCCGCCGTGATAACCGAGTACCGGCGGACACGCAAAGCCTTTGTCAAGTCTTTGATTTGACCTACTACGGCGTCATCGATCTGAACCGACGCGGACGGTGTGTAGCCCTCATGGCCCTCATGAGCATGCGGCGGACGAGGATCGAGCCCGCTGTCCGGTGGAAGGTTACGGCTCCAGTAGTTTCGATCCTCTATGTAGTCGGCGGACGCTTCGTACTCGGTCTCCAGATCGACCAGGTCCTGCAGGGTGCCGAAGTAGGCGTCGGGAATCGGATCCCCCGCGACCAGCGCGGAGTAGATCGACGCGATCCGACGGCTCACGATCGCCATACCCAAGCCGTCCAGGTTGATGTGGTGGCACAGCCCGAACATGTAGTACTCATCGTCCGCGGTCCGGATCAATGCGAATTTCAGCAGTTGGCCGGTCAACGGCATCAGTGTGCGTTGTATCGATGAGGCGATCTGGCGAGCGTGCCCCACAGGATCTTCTGAATCGCGCACGTCGTGGAAGGCCAACACGAGCTCCGAATGGTCAATCGCCTTCTGAACGATCTGACCATTGACCTCAAGGAAGGCGGCCCGCGCAGGTTCAGCTTCACAGATTGCCTGACGGACGGCCTGCTCAAGTAGAACTCGTTCTACTTTTCCTTCGATTCGAACCAAGAGGCCAAGCTGCCACTCCGCACCGACAAGACCGCTTTCCTGTGAAAGCCAGATATCCAATTGTCCGCGCGAAAGCGATAATGCCCCGTCCTCAGACTCCAACATTCGCCTACCCCCTCTCCGAAGGTTCAGCGCCCAAGACCCCCACCCTGCGCCAATCTCTCACGCAGGCTCTTCGGCCGGATATCGGTCCAGTTTTGTTCGATGTACTCCAGGCAGGCGGCACGGTCCGCTTCACCGAATACAACCCGCCAGCCATCAGGCACATCGGCAAAAGCCGGCCATAGGCTGTGCTGCTCCTCGTCGTTGACCAAGACGAAAAAGCTTCCCTTGTCATCATCGAATGGATTGATGCTCACGCTTTCTCCAGGTTGCTTCGGTGGACATCGCAAACATACGGCTGAATTTATAGCGGCGTAGCGGGTTTCACAAAGTTCTAATCTTCGCAACTTTGACACATCACGGTTCGCTGCCGCAACTAATTAGCCAAAATATCAGTATGAATGTATTTATCCAGGTCAAATACGGTTATAGAGGTCTCTATCTGTTGCGAAGATCGCGCACATGAGTATACCAAGTCTGAGCACGCCACGTAAGTCGAGCGTCACGCCACGCGCGAGAGCAATCAGGTTTCCGTGCCAACCCGCGCCCCACAGCAAAGTATGCCACCAACACTGGATACGCATGTTACCCAATATCCAAGTCGACCCCAGATCTTAATCAAGTAGCTTGAAGAAGTAGCCGAAATATCGACATCGAGAGGTTTATCGAGTTCAGGTAACAAATCGATCCATTCCGTTACATTGCGCGCCACACCACGCGCGTTACTCCCACGCGCGCTCAAAATGAACTCACGACGACCTGAATTAGGATTCATCCCGAAATCGATGACACCGAAGCCTCGCTAGCAACACAGAGCGGGGGAACAGTCAAGGCCCGGAAGTAAATGTGGTGACAAACCACTACGAATTAAGTTCTCATCTATAAGAAATACCGTAGATATCCGACATCGTTTGACCACCTCAGCGGCATCTGTCGGCGTCACAACGAATTCCACGAAAAACAATGTTATGAGCGCGTCGCCCATAACGTAACGGTCGCTGCGAAGATCGTCCATACCTGCATCCATTGGGTGGAGCACCACACGCTCACAGCATCCCTCGGCGCACATCGACAGAAGTGTGCGGAACATCCCGAAAGCCCTGCCTGGATGAAGCCTACGACCGCCAAGAAGGCGAGACGCAAAGGAACGTATCTGACAAATGATTGATACGTGCCGCAGCGTTACGAAATTAGATTAGTCATCCTGCTGTTCGGGGCGAGCGTGAGTTCCCTCGATGGGAGACGATCCAGCCGGCATCAGCATGACAAATACCGGGAGCCGCACCACCGCGCCATTGAGGATCGGCAGCCGAATCGCGACAGACACGACCTCAAGCTCCAAACGCCTACCCCGTCGAGTCTCCATCTCCAGACGCCCGGGTAACTGCCTGGGCGTGGCGAGCCAGTCCAGCCCACGCTCTATCGACTCGACGACGTTCATAATTCGACTATACCCACACGACGGAACTCACAAACGATGAAATTCCTTGTCGGAAGAGGAATCTGCCGCACCGATTACGCCTTGGTGAAGCTGTACATCCGGTACTCCACCGCCCCTCCACTGCGCAGGTCGTCGTAGGCACGCTGGGCCGGCGCAAATCTACGGACCACGCCGCGCAGGATTGTGGGCGTGGCGCGATCGATCACGTACCGCCAACGCTCCAGGTTCTTCTCCATCCCCCGTCGGACCTCGACATTGATCCCCCGCTCGGACACCATTCGCAACGGCGCGTTCGCGAGCGCCACCTTCCAACCGGCGACATCCTGAGCACTTCGCGCGTCTGCGTAAAGAAAATGGCCCCCTGGGCGGAGCACACGTGCTACCTCCGTGAGGAACACCGAGAATTGGGGGTATAGGTGGGACGACTCGATGTTGATCACCGCATCGAAGGACTGATCGGTGAATGGCAGGTTCTGCGCGTCCCCCTGCGTGAACTCCAGGCCCGGCAGATTGTGCCGCCTGCGGCAGTACTCGATCCCGTCCGGATTGAGGTCCAGCCCCGTATAGGAAGTCGGATGCAAGGTGCGTATGAGGTACGAGGCACCGCCGCCATGGCCACAACCGACCTCCAGTACCCGCCTACCATCGAGCTCCGCCTGAGTGGCGGTGCTGTGGTACAGCTGAATGGAATACCGATCGGGCTCATCGGAAGCCGACAGCGGGACACCCATTGCCGGATCCTCTTCGTAGCCGTAATTGAGGAACACGACGTTCTCTGTTTCGAGCTTACGGGTGGCATACCGGTAGATGAACTTCTGCACCCCCTGAGTGAACTGCGCGTTCAGCTTGAAGATAACCCAATCTCGCGACTTCCGAACCGGATGACTGCGCACCATAGGCGAATTATGGCAGAGTTCTGAGTTTCAGACCGGCTTATCGAACTCCGAACTGCCTTGCGACAGTTGGAGAACCAGAGATAATGACTCGGTGTTCGGGTCCACCAACGCAACAACAACTGAAGGGCCAGGAACGGAATGAAGTTTGCGCTGGCGTGCTACGGAACTCGCGGCGATGTCGAACCGTCGGTCAGCGTCGGATGCGAGCTGACCCGAAGAGGGCACGACGTTTGCCTAGCCGTCCCCCCGGACCTCATTGCTTTCGCGGAATCGGCTGGGCTGGCTGTAGTTCCTTATGGCCCGGAATTGCAGGATTTTCTGCAAGACGAGTTCCTCCGAAACTTCTGGACCCAGTTGGTACGCAATCCTGTCGGTACGCTGCGTGAACTGTGGGCACCGATCGCCCGGTACTGGAGTGACACCAGCGCGACGCTCGCCTCCGTGGCGGAAGGAGCAGATCTGCTGTCGACGGGTCTCAACTTCGAACAATCGGCCGCCAACGTCGCCGAGTACTTCGACATCCCGCTGGTGATGCTGCACCACTTCCCGATGCGACCCAATGGTCAACTGCTTCCCATGCTGCCCGCACCGCTCGTACGATCGGGCGGAATGCTGTCGGAATGGCTGCTCTGGCGCGCTACGAAAGACGCAGAAGATGCACAGCGGCGCCATCTCGGCCTGCCACCAGCAACCGGACCCTCACCACGTCGAATCGCACGCGGAGAAGCCATCGAAATCCAGGCGTACGACGCAGTTTCGGTCCCAGGACTGGCCCACGAGTGGGCGAAATGGAATGGCAAGCGGCCCTTCGTCGGAGCGCTCACGATGGGGCTCTCCACCGAAGCCGACGAGGACGTCGCGTCCTGGATCGCTGCGGGAACGCCACCGATCTGCTTTGCCACCGGCAGCATTCCGCTCGAGTCGCCGGCCGAGACGATCGAGATGATTGGTTCCGCATGCGCGGAACTGAACGAGCGGGCGCTGGTCTGCGCCGGAGGCACCGATTTCCGCGATATCAGCCACCCCGATCATGTCAAGGTCGTCGGCGCCGTCAACTACCCCGCGGTTTTCGCGGCCAGTCGGGCCGTCGTTCATCACGGCGGTTCAGGCACCACGGCCGCGAGCCTGCGGGCCGGTATCCCCACCCTGATCCTGTGGAGTACCGCCGATCAGCCGTACTGGGGAAACCAGCTCGGCAGATTGAAAGTCGGTGCTGCTCGCCGCTTCTCGGCGACTAATAGGAAGACACTGGTCGCCGACCTGCGCCGGATCCTGGCCCCGGAGTATGCAGTGGCGGCCCGCGAGCTTGCCACTGCAATGACCAGCCCCGAAGAGAGCGTCTCCAAGGCCGCCGACCTCTTCGAAGGCGCCGTCCGCCGGAAAACCCAGTGAGGAAGGCCGCTACTGCGGTGGCTTGATGATCAAACCCTGCCCCGTGGGCAGGGCGACGACGCTTACACCCAATTCGCTCGCCACCTCATCCATGGCGATGCGCTGCTCATCGCGGCCACGGTTCGCGTAGTCGTCCAAAAGCACAAAAGCGCCCGGCGACAATCGCGGCCAAAAATACCGCAACGTCTCCACTTCTGGTGGAGCACAGTTCATATCGATATGGAGAAACGCCACAGCATCGGTGTCGACCTCGGCCAGCGTCTCGGGAACGGACCCGACGATGACGCGCTGATTCTTCCATTGCGCGAAGTTCGCCTTCACGCTATCCACCGAGCTCACGTACATGCCATTTTTCACAAGCTTGTCGCTCTTTTCGAGCGCGCCTGCGCTGCGTTCACCCGCGCTGACGAAGCGCGGATCGAGACCGGCGAAAGTGTCGAGCAGGTAGAACGTCTTACCCAACTGATCCCAATCGAGGTACTCCATGATCGCGCTGCTCAAGAATCCGTAGCTGACTCCACACTCGACGAAGTCGCCCTTCACCTTGTTGGCACTGGCCGCCGCCCAGAGCCCGACATGCACCCGCCAGTGCCACTGGTACCAGTCCGTGCCACCCAGGGCACGAACACCGCGTTGATACGCACGCTGAAAGTCCGGATCATCAAGGAACGCATGACTGTTGAAACAGATCAGCGCATCGTTCGAATAGACTTTAGGTAGAAGCGTGCGCGCAAGCCAATACTCCTTGCGGACCGCCCACAGCTGGATACGGGTACGGAGCGATAGCTCATCTGCCACAGCGGAAACGATAGCATCCGCCGTCGGTATCGAGACGAGAAAGGCGCGTAGCGAATCGATTCAATCTGATCGAATAGTTATGGCTCACAAGCTGATCGATGCCAGTTCTTGTCGTCACACCGCATCACGATCAACAGGTATCGGTGGCGACTCGTCTACCGCTGCCGTCTTCTTCCGAGTCAGCCTGGACTTCAGTGAGATCGCATGCTTTTCCACCACGAACCAACTGAAGGCCGCTAGTGGCACGGTGGCCGCCGTCGCAATAGCGAAGAACAGCAATATATTCAGGCTACCCAGGCCCACGATGACCAGCAGCTGCTGTATGGGATAGGCATAGATGTACGTGCCGTACGACAGGTCGTTTCGTAGATTCAACCGTGGATTGTGAATGAGCGAGCCCGATACGATGACCGCATAGGCCAAGGGCAACGCCGCGATATCCCGATAATTTTCAAGCAGTCCAGAGGCCAGCACGATGACGACGCTGAGCGCAACAAGCGACCACCGCGCAGGGATAACGTCCTTGTACTGATTCAGCAAGGCCCCCGCCGCGAACATCACGGCGAATCGGGCCACCATCTGCGCGATGGACGTCGCGGCGAAGACCGGATACGAGAGATATGCGGTCGCACAGAGAAAAAACACGAACGCCGCCGGAACGACCCACCGTCGCTTGAGCAACCCCGCGACACCCAGCACCGCCACCGCGATGTAACAGATCATCTCGAAGACGAGCGTCCAGATCGATCCATTCCACACTCCCGGCCACGGGACACCTCGCGGCGTGCCGTCAACGCCTGCGTAGTACACGTTCAGCAGACCGTTGTTGAGGACGTACTCGATCGGCTTGTGTGAGGAGAACAAATCCGCGACCGATCCACCCTGGATGAGAACGCTGATGGGGGCGATGACGAACGCGATGATCAGTAGACACACCCACAGGCCCGGGAAAATGCGAAGGCCTCGGGCAATGGCGAAATCTCGAAGCTTGGGCTTGCGCAGCCAACTCGCGGTGATGAGGAATCCCGATACCGCGAAAAAGCCGTCTACGCCCACTTGCTCGATGAGCTGCTCAAAGGGCCGGTAGCTGATCGTTCGACCGGTGAGCGGCCAGGAATGCCAGAAGATGACACTCACCGCCAGGATCAACCGCCACGCGTTCAACGCATTGTTTCGCGGGTCGAACACCTGGCCGAGCGTCGAACCCCCGGCTTGCCGTGAGCCGCCACTCCCGCTCACGCGGAACACCGCGCGCGTGCGAACTGCTCCATGGCATCGGCTGCGGCTACCGCACTTTCACCGGGTTTGGACATTCCGTCCGCGAGCTCGCGGGCCCGGTCGACGTAGTCCGGAGCAAGGATCCGCCTCAGGTCTGCAATGAGAGATTCTCGAGTAGTGGTCGAAAAACGCCGCGTGGTACCCACTTTCAGCTTCTTAATCTGGCCACCCCAGAGCGTTTGATTGGCATCCATCGACAAGATCAACGTGGGGACCCCGGCACGCAGACTGGCCGCGGTGGTGCCCGAGCCACCGTGATGCACGACCGCCCGGCACGCCGGAAAAACCGTCGCATAGTTGACCGCCCCCACGACCTTCACGTGGTCGGGAAGCTGCGCATCGCTGAAATCGGTCCATCCGGCGCCCACCAAGGCCCGCTCACCCAGCTCCGCACACGCCGATCCGATCATTTCAAGTGCGGCAGTGGGAGATTCGACCGGCATGCTGCCGAAACCGAAAAAGATCGGCGGGGTTCCCGACGAGATCCACGACGCGACGTCCTCATCAGCTTCGGCGGTCAACGCCATGGTCAGCGAGCCGACAAACGGCCGCAAACCATCCCACTTCTTCCACTCTGCGGCCAGCCCGGGGAAACACACCTCGTCATAGCCCTGGATTTCCAGCGAGCCGCGCTCTGCGATCCGCTGAGGCGACGGTCCGGACGCCTTCGGCAGGCGGAGTTCACGCCGCTGCGCGTCTTCCACCTTCTTGTTCAGGCGCCAGGCCAGCCAATCGAAGGCCGTCATTGCCGTGCGCCCCAACCGGGACGGCAGAATGGTGACAAGCTGACCATTGGGCCGCATCGGAATGTGATGGAGCGTGACCAATGGAATGTCGTGGTACTCAGCGACATTCGCGGCCGGCTCCTGATAGCTCTGCCCTGCGAACAACACATCGGCACCCTCGGCCGCGGACATCAGCGTGGTGTTCATCTGCGCCCAGCACTCATCGCTGAGCTCCCACATCTGACGCCACATCCTCCGAATCTCCCGCACCTTCCAGAAGGTATGGAAGAAGAAGGTCCAGAAATTGCGATACACGTCCAGCCAGGTCTTCGTATCCAACCCGTAGGAGACTGTCTCCAGCCCGGCGGACTCCGTAAAGCTCATCAGGTCGGGCGGCACCGCCATGACCACGTCGTGGCCCCTGAGCTGCAACTCGCGAGCCACGACAACAGAGGGCTCGATATCACCCCGGGTTCCGTAGCTCGCCAGCACAAACTTCATCGCCTCTAACGCCTTTCGGGTATCGCGGGTTCAGTGGAGTCCGGCTGCCCTCAGTCCTTACGCCAAAACACGCCGGTACCGTCAATTTCGGCGATCTCCGCGGTTATCCCATGCTTCGTGCGGTAATCCGTGACGGCCTGTTTGCACGAGTCAAGCGCGTGGTAATCGTCGATGATGCAAAAGCCTCCGGGAGACAAACGCTCGTAAAGCCCATCGAGCGCCTGGATTGTGGATTCATAGAGGTCACCATCAAGCCGCAATACGGCGATTCGTTCAATCGGGGCATCATGCAGCGTGTCTTTGAACCAGCCGGGAACAAAACGGACCTGGTTGTCCAACAAGCCATAGCGCTGGAAATTGGCCCTGACATTCTTTTCGGTCACCGCAAGGATGGGCGCCGCAAGGTGCAGCCTATCCCCCTTGTCCGCCTTGTAATGCGCGGTATCCGGAGGAGGTACACCCTCGAACGAATCGCAGAGCCAGACGTTTCGCGTCGTGTCCCCATACGCGGCGAGAACTCCACGCATCAGGATGGACGCACCACCGCGCCATACTCCACATTCGACCAGGTCGCCAGGCACGTCATCGGCAAGTGCCGTCTCCACGCACTGCTGCAGACTGGTGAGTCGCTGCATCCCAATCATCGTCAACGCATCCGCCGGCCAGTCCAGACCCAAGTCGCGCTTGTGCGCGTCAAACGGACGCTTGCGCACGAGCACGTAGTCGCCAAATTTGAAAAAGGGGCGGTGCAGCCAGTTCCAACCCACTGGCACAAGTTCGTCAACTCCGTATCTGGTGAGATCCTGCCGAAGCAGGTTCAGATAAGCGGATCGAGTGTCGTAATCGGTCACGGTCAAGAACTGCCCCTATCTCGGAAATGCTGGTGTCCCGTCCCAGCGCTAACAATAGCCGTCTGCACGACTCCGTCGACACGTTTCGGACCGGGCTACTCCCCTTGTCGGGGCTGCATTTTCGGTGGAATCTGTCAAGAATTCTTATGCACGAATGTCGCCAAATATCTGACGCTCGCTTGCCGGCGAAGATCCCACGGCCCTGCATTGGTATTCGGTGTCATCGGAACACGGCGCGGGGCAGCCGCTTGGGCTCTTCTGCCCGGTGAATCACGACCACGGAGTCAAACACCTCGATCCGGTCGATGATGGTGGCCGCGAACGGTACCTGGACTTCCTCGAGCCGCTTGGGATGGTCCTCCATGATCTGGTAGACCGAGCTCATCTCGAGATAGTGAGCGTGCATCGAATCCATCAGCCATTTGGTGAAGTCGATGAAAGATTCGCGCTGATCGCGATAGATCGTCCAGTAGTTGGCGCAGACGTCCTCAACGATGTAAACCCCGCCGGGGCGCAGGCGCGGGAACAGATACCTGAACGACCCGATCATCTGTTTAGGAGTGTGGCCACCGTCATCGAGGACCGTGTCGAACGGCCCGAACTCGTCGACCACTGTGCCGAGAAAGTGCGCGTCAGTCTGATCACCGATCCGCACATGGATATCGCGCCCGGGGTCGTCGTGCTGCGCGGACTTGGGGCTGATGTCGAGACCCACGATGGTGGCTCGTGGCAGGTGTTCCCGCCACATCCGCAGAGATCCACCCCGATCCACCCCGATCTCCAGCATTCGCTCGGTCCGCGTGAGAGCGCCCTGGTAAATGGGCAGGTAATGACGCAGCTTGTGGACGTTGTCGGCTTTCTCGAATATCCCTCCGATCGGGGTATCGGCGGGTTCTGAGTCGTCGGCCCGCATCGAGACCGTCTTGGCTAGGTCTGGGCCCAGCGCATCAAGCATGCGACGGCGACCTCCGTAGGGATAACGCCGCGCGATGAACGGCGGTTTGCGCTGCAACGCCAGACGAAAGAGCGGCATGATCACGAGATCCTTTGCTGTCCTAGGATGTTCGAAGAACATCGCCCATTCTCAGAATCCCGAAAAGCCATGCAAATCAGCCTACCGACATGTTGATGGCGACACCTCTGTGTTAACTGTCCTCGCGCGGCGAGAGAGCTCGTTCGCGCAGTTCCGGGCTATCCGAACCGGTCGGTCCGGCCCGGGTGGCCACCGCCGCCGGATCGGTGTTCTTGCGGTTGAGGCGCGATTTGAACGCCAGTGCGCGCTTCTCGACCAGAAACCAACTGAATGCGGCGGGCACCAGCGTCGCGCCTGCCGAAACAACAAAGAAAGCAAACGGATTCAGGCTGGCCAGCCCCGCAACGGCCAGAAACTGCTGTGTCGGCGAGGCATAGATATAGACGCCGTACGACAGGTCCGTGCGTATGTTCATGCGCTTGTTCTTGATCAGCACACCCGAAACGACGACGGCATAGGCGAGCGGAAGGGCGCCGATCACCCGATAGTCGGGCAGCATGCCCGAGGCCAGAACAATCGCGATGCTCACGCCCACCAGTGACCATCGGGCGGGTATCACGTCTCGCCACTGATACAGCAGCGCGCCGGCAGAAAACATAATGGCGCTCCGCACCGCGAGCTGCGGGATTGTCCATAACCCGGGGAAGGTCAGGGGTGGCAGGAGAATTGCCGCGATCGTTGCCAGTATCAGTATCACCGGCGCTGTCCAACGGCGGCTGGCGAGCCCGAGTAACCCGAGCCCCGCAACGGCGATGTAGCACATCACCTCAAAGACCAGCGACCACAAGGATGCGTTCCAGATTCCCGGGTATGGGATATCGCGCGGCGTCCCACCCACATCGAACTGAAGCTGCACCAATGCGCTGTTCTTCAGCATGTATTCGATCGGTGCACTGGAGAACAGCAGCCTGGCGGCTGAGCCACCCTGGATCGCAACACTGAGCGGAGCGATGACAAAGGCCGTCACCGCCAGCACGACGTAGTACCCCGGCAAAATGCGGAGCGCTCGTGCGATGAAATAGTCGCGCGTGCTGGGGTTACGAAGCCAACTCGCAGTGATCAGAAACCCGGAAAGAGCAAAGAATCCGTCAACTCCGACCGAGAACAGTAGTTGGAGTATCGCCTTCGATTCCACGACGTGCCCCGTCAGTGGGAACGAGTGGAAAAGAATGACCTCGGTCGCCAAAGCGAGTCGACATGCGTTCAGCGCGTTGTTTCGCGGATCGAATACAGAACCGAGCTTCATGCGCCTCCACCACTCTTCGCCGGAAGCGTCATCGTATCGTCATCTCAGTCCGAGATCAGGCTTTCCGGTGTTTCCATATGTAGTTGGAAAACATTGTCACAACTGATGATTCATATTCATGAGGGGCGCTCTCGCCACTAGACCACGATCAGGTGACGATGTGCTCAAAAGCGATTCGGGCAGTCCTTGTCGATCCATTCGAGAAGTGCCTGCAGGCCGTCCTCAAGCGTCCACTTCGGGCTCCACGCGAGCTGTTCGATTGCCGGCTCGATATCGCAGCTCGCGGCGCGCACGTCGCCGTCTCGGAATTTCCCCACAACGGTGGGCTCGGGTGCGGCACAGATGTCGGCGACCTTGCGGGCCAGCTCGTGAATGGTTGTTGCGGTGCCAGAACCGATGTCAAGGGTGCGCCGCTCGACAGCGGGTGCATGCACCGCCGCGAAGAGCGCATCGACAACATCGTCGATAAAAACGAAATCACGGACTATCTGTCCGTCCTCGTAAACCTCCAGCGACTGTTTCCCGCGAGCCAGACGCGCGAAGAGGGTCACGATTCCGGTGTAGGAATTGGTGAGTGATTGGCCCGGTCCGTACACATTCTGCAGGCGCAAGACGCTGAGGTTGGTGTCGTGGGCGGCCGCCCACGATGCCAACAGATGTTCCTGGGCCAGTTTGGTGCCCGCATAGACGTTGGTCGGGCGGGGCTCAGTCCGACCGGCACAGCTGGGAAGCGGCTCCGACGGCTCGCCAGCAGGACCCTTCGGATCCCACTCACCGGCAAGCAATTGAGCGTGGCTGCGCGGGCGCGGATAAAAGACCTCGGCACTGGACTGCCATGCACCTTCGCCATACACCGCCCGCGACGAAGCGAGTACCAGCTGGTCGGGCACAAGTGCCGCACGGCTCAGGGCATCAAGGAGTTGGGTTGTGCCCACCACATTGACCGAACCGTGGCGCGTCGCTTCCGAAAGCGACTGCGCCGTACCCGTCTCCGCAGCCAAATGGACAACCTGCGAGGGTTCGAACAACCGCAGCACGGCGTCCCAGTCAGGGGCATGCGTGACGTCTCCGGTGAACAGCCGCACCGACGGTGGGAGGTCGATCGCCCGGCCTCTGGCGTGCACTTGTGGATGTAAGACGTCCATCACCGCGACGTCGTATCCCGCTTGGACGAGACGGTTGGATAGCGCGGATCCAATAAATCCCGCCCCACCAGAAATGAGTACAGATTTCGACAACGCCAACGCCTCCCGTTCCTTACAGAGCAGCTCGGTAACCTGCACGCACCGGTAATGCGTTCCGGGTCAATGATATCGATGGTCTACGTGTCACCGCGCGGGGTTCTTCCGGCATGGGCCGCCGCGACGGGACCACTGACCTAAGCACGGGCAGCCCTCTCCTCCAACAGGTCGGCTGCCTTGTTCACACTCTCGTACGGCTTGGACATGTGGGGAGCGATCGCCCGGGCCCGAACCGCATAGTCCGGGCTGAGGATCTCGCGCAGGTCCGAGACCAGCGTCTCACGGGTCGTGGTCGAAAAGCGCCGGGAGGCGCCCACTTTCATGCGTTTGAGCTGATTTCCCCAAAATGGCTGATCACCAACAGTCCAGAGGATCAAGGTAGGCACACCGGCGCGCAGGCTCGCCGCCGTGGTGCCCGAGCCGCCGTGGTGAACGATCGCTCGACTCACCGGAAAGACCGCCGCGTAATTCACCACTCCGACCAACTTGACGTGTGGGGAGGTGTGAACGTCGCTGAAGTCTGTCGCGCCGGCGCACACCAACGCGCGCTCCCCCAATTCTGCGCATGCTGAACTGATCATCTCGACTGTCTCCGCGGGAGATTCAACCGGGATGCTCCCCGAGGCGAAACAGATAGGTGGCGGCCCCGCGGCGATCCACGACATGACCGCATCATCGGCCTCTGTCGTCAACTCCATGGTGAGTGCACCCACGAAAGGCCTTCGTTCGCCGTACTTCGCCCATTCGTCCGCCAGTCCGCGGAAGCAAATGCTGTCGTAAGCCTGGATTTCCAGCGACCCGCGCTGGCCGATCCGCCGCGGCGAAGGGCTCGCCGCCTTGGGCAAGCCGAGCTCGCGCCGTTGCGCATCCTCCGCCTTCTTGGTCACCCGCCAGGTCAGCCAGTCATAGGCAGTCATTGTTGTACGTGTCAACGGCGGTGGTAGGACCGGAAAGAGCTGACCATTGGGGCGCCACGGCATGGTGTGCAGGGCAACCAGGGGGATCCCATAGAACTCGGCAACATTGGCGGCCGGTTCCTCATAGCCCACGCTGGTCGACAGTAGGTCCGCACCCTCTGCCACCGATACCAGGGCCTTGCTCATTTCCGACCACTGTTCGGTGACCAGTTTCAGGGCCTGCTGACACAGCGCGACCAGATCCTGGACCCTCCAAAAATGACGAGTCCACGACATCCACAAGTCGCGGTATTCATCGAGCTGAGGCCCCACATGAACGCCGTATGGCACCGCCGAGAGTCCAACAGACTCCGCGAAGCCGATCAAGTCAGGCGGAACTGCCGTGCGCACTTCGTGACCCCTGCGCTGAAGTTCCCGTCCGACAGCAACGGCAGGTTCGATATCGCCGCGCGTGCCATAACTTGCCATGGCAAATTTCATGACGGTATCGACCTCCCCGATATGTTAGGTACTCGCAGAATGGCCGTCAGTGCTGCCGGTCATTATTACCGATCTTGTGCGTCACGGATAGCCTCAGGATGATGGGCACACATGTGTCTCCAAATTCCAAAACGTCAATACAGCTACGGCCGAAAGAATTCCGTTTCACGGGTTGCCACACGTAAAATCGCTATCTCGGATGAAGTGGCAATGCAATATGGGCCGGGCCGGGTTCAGCAGATCTCACGATATCCGTATACGGCTGCGGGCGTGCCGGATCGGTCTCGACAGACTTTGTCACGACTCACCGTTCACCGAGGTCACCCGCCCGCCCCCGCCCCGCGTTTGATTCCGTCGGCATTCCTTCTTCATACGCGATAGGGTGGCCTACGGGTTGCGCCGCGGCAGCGTAGAAAATGTCGCCGCCGCAACCGAACTCGGATTGTCGTCGAGTAGGAGCACACATGCGCGGCATCATTCTCGCGGGCGGGTCGGGCACTCGCCTGCATCCGATAACGACGGGCATCAGCAAGCAGTTGCTGCCGGTGTACGACAAACCTCTGATCTATTACCCGCTATCCACGCTGATCATGGCCGGAGTCCGCGACATTCTGGTGATCACCACACCTTTTGACGCCCCGGCATTCGAGCGACTTCTCGGGGACGGCTCGGCATTCGGCATTAGCTTGAGCTATGCGGTCCAGCCCAAACCCGAGGGCCTGGCACAGGCTTTCGTGATCGGCGCCGAGCACATCGGCACCGACACGGCGATGCTTGCACTGGGCGACAATGTGTTCTATGGGCCCGGCCTGGGCACAAGCCTGCGCCGGTTCGAGAACATCAGCGGGGGAGCGATTTTCGCGTACTGGGTGGCCAACCCGTCGGCATACGGCGTGGTGGAGTTCGATGCCGCCGGGGTTCCGTTGTCCCTGGAAGAGAAGCCCGCGAATCCGAAATCCCATTACGCGGTGCCCGGCCTGTACTTCTATGACAACGACGTCATAGAGATCGCACGCTCGCTGCAGAAGTCCGCACGCGGTGAGTACGAGATCACTGAGGTCAATCAGACCTATCTGGATCAGGGACGCCTTTCCGTCGACGTGCTGCCGCGTGGAACCGCGTGGCTGGACACGGGAACCTTCGACTCACTGCTGGACGCGAGCGATTACGTACGCACCATCGAACGCCGCCAGGGCCTGAAGATTGGCGTACCGGAAGAAATTGCGTGGCGCGCCGGTTTCATCAATGACGACCAGCTCGCTGCGCGTGCCCAACAGCTACTCAAATCTGGATACGGAAGTTACCTACTTGAGCTCTTGCAGCGGAAATAGTGCGATGTTCTGGTCGGCGGTAACACAATGGATTGACGGACGTATAAATAGTCATGGGCCCTAAGTGCATCCTGGGCCTTGTTTTTCGATGAATACGTAAAGTTGATGTGGTCGGTACGAGGGAGGCAATTGAGAACATGAACAAACTGTCACTGACGAAGATTGCGGCGGCCGTTGCCGGTACCACGCTGGCGTTGACCGCCGGCGCTGGGCTCGCATCCGCGGACCCCGTTACGGACGAGATGGTGAACAGCACCTGTACATACGATCAGGCGAATGCGGCGCTACACGCGGAGAACCCTACGGCCGCAGAGTATTTTGACCAATCGCCCCCGAATCAGCAGTTCATGCAAGAGTTCCTCAGTTCACCGAAAGCCAAGCGTGTGAGCATGATCAACCAGGTCAGGGGCAATCAGGGCATCGAGTTCGTCATACCCGTCTTCCAGCAGATGGTGCGCAGCTGCCACAAATACTGAGTCTTTACCCACAAAGGCCGGGACGAGGTGAACCCTCGCCCGGCCTTTTGCGTGTACGACATTGCATCGAACACCAAAGCTGTTGAACTAGAGCGTGATTAGCCGTTGAACTTCGGCAGCTCGGTGGTCGGATCGTCATCGCCGAGTCGAGCCGCGGCGGGCGGTGCCGGGCGGGCGCCCGCGGGCTCCAGCAGAGCACTCGGCGGTCGCGGCCGTACTCGCTGCGGCCACCAGAACCACCGGCCCAGGAGCGCCGCGATGGACGGAGTCATGAACGAGCGCACGATCAGTGTGTCGAACAATAGGCCCAGCCCGATGGTGGTGCCGATCTGGCCGATGATCTGCAGATCGCTGACGACCATCGAGGCCATGGTGGCCGCGAACACCAATCCCGCTGATGTGACGACCTTTCCAGTGCCGCCCATCGCGCGGATGATGCCCGTATTCAGCCCCGCACTCAGCTCCTCTTTCATCCGAGAGACAAGCAGCAGGTTGTAGTCGGACCCCACCGCCAACAGGATGATCACGGACATCGCCAGCACCATCCAGTGCAGACTGATGCCAAGGATGTACTGCCACAGCAGCACCGACAGGCCAAAGGACGCGCCCAGCGAGAGCGCCACCGTACCGACGATCACCAGCGCCGCGATGAAGCTCCGGGTGGTAATGAGCATGATGATGAACACCAGACAGATCGCTGCGATGCCCGCGATCAGCAGGTCATAGGTCGAGCCGTCCTTCCAATCCTTCGCGGTTGACGCGGCACCGGCGAGGTAGATCTTGCCCCCCACCAGAGGTGTTCCCTTGAGCGCCTCCTCTGCCGCGTTCTGGATCTGCTCGATCCGGGTAATGCCCTCCGGCGACATCGGATCACCATTATGGGAAATGATGAACCGCACCGTCTTTCCGTCCGGCGACAGGAATGAACTCATCGCACGCTGGAAGTCGGGGTTTTTGAACACTTCTGGAGGCAGGAAGAACGAATCGTCGTTCTTGGAGGCATCGAAGGCCTGCCCCATGGCCATCACGTCATTGGTGGATTCGTCCATCGAAGCGAACTGCCCGGACATGGTGGCGTACATGGTGAGCACCGAGGTTCGCATGCTCTGCATGACCTCGATCATCTGAGGGAACTGGACGAGCAGCTGCGGCATGATGGCGTCCAGCTGATCCATGTCCTTGACCAGAACCATCAGCCCGTCGTCAAGCGCGTCGACTCCGTCCATCGCATCGAAGATCGACCTGATCGAAAAGCAGATGGGGATGTCGAAACAGTGCTTTTCCCAATAGAAGTAGTTGCGGATCGGTCGAAGGAAGTCGTCGAACAGCGCAATGCTGCCGCGCAAGTCGTCGGTGAGTTGCTGCACCTCATGCGTATGGGCCGTCATTCGGTGTGTGGTCTCGGACATCTTCTTCATCACGAGGTACGTACGCTGCATCGTCGCGATCATCTTCGACATGTCCTCGGCCTGCTGTTGCATGTCGGCGATGCGCTTCTTCTGGAATCGAGTCGCCTGAACCTGGCCGGCGCTTTGCAAGCTGAGCAAGAAGGGCACCGATGTGTTGGCGATCGGCGTTCCCTCGGGGCGGGTAATCCCCTGCACCCTCGACACCCCACGCACCTTGAAAATGGCCTTCGCCACCTTGTTCAACACCAGAAAGTCGGCAGGGTTCCGGAGATCCCGGTCGGTTTCGATCAACAACACGTCGGGCGTCAGGCGCGACTCGGAGAAGTGACGTTGTGCGGCAGCGAATCCCTGATTGGCCGGGATATCACCGGAGATGTACAGCCGATCGTTATAGCTCGTCTTGTACCCCGGCAGCGTGGATAGTCCAACCAATGCCACTGCCAACGAGGCGACCAGGATGGGTGCGGGCCAGCGGACGACTGCGGTACCCAGCGCACGCCACCGCTGAACCCGCAGCTTGCGCTTGGGTTCGAGCAGTCCGAATCGGCTGGCCACCACAATCCCCGCAGGAACCAGGGTGACCGCGACCGCGACGGCCGCCAGCATTCCGATGGCGCACGGGATTCCCATGGTTTGGAAGTAGGGCAGCCGCGTGAAATGTAGACACAGAATGGCTCCGGCGATGGTCAGTCCGGAGGCCAAGACCACGGGAGCCACGCTGCGATATGTGGTGTAGTAGGCCGTTTCCCGGTCTTCACCGGCCTGGCGGGCCTCTTGATATCGACCGAAGAAGAAGATCCCGTAATCGGTGCCGGCGGCAATGCTCAAGAAAACCAGCATGTTGACGGCGAACGTCGACAACACGAAAACATCGTGGTAGCCGAGAAACGCCACAATGCCGCGGGCCGCGGCCAATTCGACACCCACCATGATCAGCAGCAGGATCACCGTGACCACAGAGCGATAGAGGATCAACAGCAACGTGAAGATGATGACCACGGTGACCGCGGTGATCTTCAGAATCGATTTGTTGCCCGCATGCTGCATATCCGAGGCGAGCGGCGCCGCACCGGCCACATAGACCTTGACGTCGGCAGGAGCCGCAGGCGACGTCCGATTGACGATCTCGCGGATCGCGGCGACCGATTCGTCCCCCAGGGCGGTGCCTTGATTACCGACGAGATTCAACTGCACGTATGCAGCCTTCTCGTCGGGACTCTGCACACTCGAGGACGTCAGCCGATCGCCCCACAGATCCTGCACGTGCTCTACGTGTTTGGGATCGTTACGCAGCTCACGGATCAGTCCGGCGTAGTACGCATGCGCGTCCTCGCCGAGTGGCGCCTTCCCCTCGAGCACGATCATCGCGGAGCTGTCCGAGTTCGATTCGTTGAAGTCCTTGCCCATGCGCATGATGGCCTTGACCGCCGGCGCATCCTGCGGCATGAGCGACACCGACCGCGCTTCCGCGACGTTTTCCAACGCGGGGATCGCCTTGGCCCAGTCCCAACTGACCGACGCCAACGTCGTATACAGAATCAGCGCCAGCCAGCCCAGGATGATCAGGGGCGACAGGTTTCGTATTGTTCGCGCGATGAACGGCCGCGAATGCGCTGAGTTTGTCTCAGCACTCATACCCGGTCTCATCAGTTCCTCTGCAGCACGGAGCGGACGAGGCGCGGTCCCTTCCACCCGTGCACCGCACCGACCGGCCGGGGAGACACCTGCAGTGGCCACCAGAACCACCGGCCCAGGAGGGCAGCGATGGCCGGCGTCATGAACGCTCGCACAATCAAGGTGTCGAACAACAGGCCCAAGCCGATCGTGGTTCCCACCTGCCCAAGGGTGAGCAAGTCGCTGACGATCATGGAGCCCATGGTGGCCGCGAAGACCAGGCCGGCGGCGGTCACAACCTTGCCGGTACCACCCATCGCTCGGATGATGCCCGTATTGAGGCCGGCGCCCAACTCCTCTTTCATGCGCGAGACAAGCAGCAGGTTGTAGTCGGACCCCACCGCGAGCAGCACGATGACCGACATGGCCAACACCACCCAGTTGATCTGGATGCCGCAAATGTGTTGCCAGACAAGAACGGACAGACCGAACGACGCGCCCATCGACAACGCCACGGTTCCGACGATCACCAGGGCCGCGACCAAGCTCCGCGTCATCAACAACATGATGATGAAGATGAGGCACAGCGCCGCAACACCGGCGATCAAGAGATCGTATTTCGATCCGTCGACCAGCTCACTGACCCCTGCCGCCGTACCCGCCAGAGAGAGCTTGGCGTGCTCCAGCGGGGTTCCCTTGAGCGCTTCCTCCGCGGCGGTCTTGATCGGCTCCACCCGCGAAATGCCTTCGGGTGTCGCGGGATCTCCGCGCTGAGATATCAGCATGCGCGTGGACTTGCCGTCGGGCGACATGAAGATCTTCATGACCCGCTTGAAGTCCTTGTTGTTCAGAACATCCGGCGGCAGATAGAAGGAGTCATCGTTCTTCGACGCGTCGAACGCCTTGCCCATCGCCGTCGAGTTCTCGGTGGATTCATCCATCTGGGCGAAGATGCCGGACATCGTGCTGTGCATCGTCAGCATCGATTCGCGCGTGCTCTTCATGGTGTCGATCATCACGGGGAACTGCTCGAGCAGCTGCGGCATCAGCCTGTCCAGCTCGTCAAGATCGCCCACCAGAGTCTGCATCTTGTCGGTCACCTGGTCGACACCGTCGAGCGCATCGAAGATCGACCTGATCGAAAAGCAGATGGGAATGTCGAAGCAGTGCTTCTCCCAGTAGAAGTAGTTACGGATCGGCCGCCAGAAGTCTTCGAAATTCTCGATGTGGTCCCGCAGCGTGGACATATCTTTCTGAAGATCGTGCGTGGTGCTGACCATCCGGTGAGTCGTCGCCACCATCTGTTTCATCAGATCGAACATGCGCTGCATGAGCGCGATGGTCGTTCCCATGTCATCGGCCTGCTTGAGCATGTCGTCCATGCGCGCGCGCTGGAACGGCAGGCTCAATCGCTGGCTCGCATTCGACATGCTGAGCATGAAGGGCACCGACGAGTGCTCGATCTGCGTTCCCTCGGGACGCGTGATGGACTGCACGTTGGCGATGCCGGGTACTGCGAACACCGCCTTGGCCAGCCGGTTCAACACCAGCAGATCGGCGGAGTTGCGCATATCGTGATTGGCCTCGACCAACAGGATGTCGGGCGTCGACATTTTCGATTCCGGGAAGTGCCGTGAAGCGGCGACGAGTCCCTGGACCGCGGGGATGTCCTGCGGTATGTACTTCGCGTCGGTATAGCTGGGGTTGTATCCCGGCAGCGTCAAGAGCCCGATGAGCGAGATCGCCACCGTCCCGGCGAGAATCGGTCCGGGCCAGCGCACGATCGCGGTGCCCAGCCGCCGCCAGCGGCGCGTCGTCACCTGCCGCTTGGGATCGAACAGCCCGAAGCGACTACCCGCGGCGATGCAGGCCGGTACCAGGGTGAGCGCCACCGCCACCGCGACCAGGATGCCCACCGCGCCCGGGATGCCCAGCGGCTTGAAGTACGGCAGCCGGGTGAAGTGCAGACACGCGATCGCACCCGCGATGGTCAGGCCGGATGCCAGGACGACCTTGGCCACCCCGCGGTAGGCGGTGTAGTAAGCGGTCTGGCGGTCCTCGCCCGCCTGGCGCGCCTCCTGATACCGCCCGGTGAAGAAGATTCCATAGTCCGTACCTGCGGCAATACCCACAGACACCAGCAGGTTGACGACGAAGGTGGTCAGACCCACGATCCCGTGCATGCCGAGGAATGCGACGAGTCCTCGCGCAACCTGCAGCTCGATGCCGACGGTGAACAGCAAGATGATGACCGTGATGAAGGACCGGTAGAGCAGGAGCAGCATCAGGAAAATCACGCCGACACTCACCAGAGTGATGAGGACGACCGTCCGGTTTCCGCTCTCCGACATATCGGAGACGACGGCCGCGGGACCCGTGACATAGGTCTTGACCCCCGGCGGCAGCCCCGGAGTGTTCTTGACGATCTTCTGGACGGCTTCCACGGATTCGTTCGCGTCGGCCTGACCAAAGCGTCCGGTGAGATTCAATTGCACATACGCGGCTTTTCCATCAGCACTCTGGGCGGCACCCGCGGTGAGCGAGTCACCCCAAAAGTCCTGGATGTGCTGCACATGTTTCGGGTCGTCTTTCAATTGACGGACGACGGCGTCGTAATACTTGTGCGCGTCGTCGCCGAGGGGGTTCTCACCCTCGAGCACGATCACCGCGACACTCTCGGAATTGGATTCCTGGAAGACCTTCCCCATCTGCGTCATCGCTTTGACGGAGGGCGCATCCGGTGGGCTGAGGGAGACCGAATGTTCTCTTTCGACGATCTCCAGTGGCGGCACCTTGACGGTCAGCACGACAGTGATCGCAAGCCAGCCCAGGATAATGAATACCGCACCCTTGCGGATAATGGTCGCCATTATCGGCCGGTGTGATTGACCTTTGCCGCCGTCCTCGCTCATGCGGCCTTCAGCAGGCATGAGGTAAAGGCATTGGTCTGAGTACTCACCTTCTCGGACTTAACCTCATCGTCCACGATGATGCGGCAGCCGATGCTGCGACCATCTCCCTGCGCCATGATGCTTCCCACTGCGGTCGTCTTCCCGATCTCGAATTTCACCGACCACGGCAATGGGATTTTTTGAATGTACAGCGGATCGCCATTGACATCGAAATAGCTGATATCCGCCACATTTCCTGGCGATCCAAAAACCTCATACGACATCTTCTTGGGATCAAACGATTTGGCGTCACTGACATTCGTGTCGGCATACGACGGGCGGTTCTCGGAACCGAATACACCGTGGAGCCGTGACACCGTAAATCCACCGACACCAATTACCGCGAGCACCAGCAGCGGAATCCACAGACGCATCAAAAGCCGAAGAATCGTAACCCTCCTCGTCTATCGCCGCATCCGGCACCATGCTCGGACATGCCCATCCCAAATTGCAAAACGCGGAACACCTCAGCGGTGCTCCCCGGCCGTTAAAGATTAGACCATGCATGAGAGTCGCGTATGTACCCGTTGCACACCCGATATGGAATGAGTAGCACGCTATGTGGGATACATGCGTGTACAGATTTACTGCATGGCATCTTGGGCAACTCCAGTGACCCGATTTACCATTCCGCACAAATGAGTGAACAGATGGCTAATCAGCAGCTGGAGCCCCTCTTTGTGACCTCAGCGCCCAACCGCCAACCACAGTGGTGTCGGTCATAGCGAGAAGCAGCTCAGCTGGCCATGTTCGCCGGTGGCCTCCGCCGCGGTACATCCAGAAAGCAAACCAGCTTGATTGCTCGGTGACATTCGGCCTCCACTTCCCCCGCCGCGGACCGGAGCCTGGATGGATCCGCATTTTTGCCAAGACTGCGAAGTTGGAGTTCGCAAGGCGCGTAGGCTGGTCAGCGTGTCCAAAACGTATGTTGGAGGGCGCCTTCGTCAACTCCGGAGCGAACGCGGGTTCAGTCAAGCCGCGCTCGCCCAGATGCTGGAGATCTCCCCGAGCTATCTGAACCAGATCGAGCATGACGTTCGACCACTTACCGTCGCGGTATTGCTGCGTATCACCGAGGTGTTCGGTGTCGACGCGACGTTTTTCTCGTCCCAGGACGACAGCCGCCTCATCGCCGAGCTGCGCGAAGTGGTGCAGGACAAGGACCTGGACATCGACGTCGATCCCGCGGAGATCGCCGATGTGGTCGCCGGGCATCCCGCGTTGGCCCGTGCCATGGTCAACCTGCATCGGCGCTACCGGATCACCACTACGCAGTTGGCGGCGGCCACCGAAGACCGCTACACCGACGGCAGCGGCAGTGGTTCGATCACCATGCCCCATGAAGAAGTACGTGACTACTTCTATCAGCGGCACAACTATCTCCATGAGCTCGACACCGCCGCCGAAGACCTGACGGTTCGGATGCGCATGCACCGGGCGGACCTGGCCAGGGAGATCGCCGACCGGCTCACCGAGGTGCATGGCGTGCACATCGCCCGGCGCATCGATCTCGGTGAGAGCGTCCTGCACAAGTACGACCCCGGAGCCAAGACACTCGAGATCAGCAATCACCTCTCCGGCGGCCAACAGGTTTTCAAGCTGGCCACCGAGCTGGCCTATCTGGAGTACGGCGACCTCATCGACACCATGGTCGACGACGGCAAGTTCACCTCGGAGGAATCACAGAAGCTGGCGCGCCTGGGCCTGGCCAACTACTTCGCCGCTGCCACGGTCCTTCCCTACCGTCAGTTCCACGGGGTGGCCGAGGATTTCCAGTACGACATCGAACGGCTTTCCGCGTTCTACTCGGTGAGCTACGAGACCATCTGTCACCGGCTGTCCACCCTGCAGCGCCCCTCGATGCGTGGGGTCCCGTTCTCGTTCGTGCGGGTTGATCGTGCCGGAAACATGTCCAAACGTCAGTCGGCGACCGGTTTCCATTTCTCCTCCAGCGGTGGCACCTGCCCGCTGTGGAACGTCTACGAGACCTTCGGCAACCCGGGCAAGATCTTGGTCCAGGTGGCGCAGATGCCCGACGGGCGCAACTACCTGTGGGTGGCGCGCACCGTCGAACGGCGCGCGTCACGGTACGGCCAACCAGGTAAGACGTTCGCGATCGGACTGGGTTGCGAGTTACGGCACGCGCACCGCCTCGTCTATTCGGAGGGTTTGGATCTGTCCTCCGAAGGTGCGACCACGCCCATCGGCGTGGGTTGTCGTGTATGCGAGCGCGACAACTGCCCCCAGCGCGCCTTCCCGGCACTCGGGCGGGCACTGGATCTTGACGAGCATCGCAGTACGGTGTCGCCATACCTTGTTCAGCAAGAAGGAGCCCGACAGTGAGTGATGAGCCGCTTGCGCGAAGAGCAGACCGTGCCGATGGCCGTATCCCATCAGGTGGTCTGCGTGAGCTCGGACCGGTCAACTGGGTGATTGCCAAGGGCATGGCACGCGCGATCAGCGTGCCGGAGATGCACCTGGCGACCACGCTCGGGCAGACGGGCGTCCGATTCTGGCCGTGGCTGGCATACTCCGGTGCGATTCTGCGCGGCACCAAACTCTCTGCCCGCGATACCGAAGTGGTCATCCTGCGCGTGGCCCACGTACGCCAATGCGAATACGAACTACAGCACCACACCCGCATCGCCAAGAGCGCCGGTATCGATCCCGCGTATCAGGAGCGGATCTTCACCGGGGCCGGCGCCGAGGGACTCTCCGACAAGGAACGCGCACTCATCACCGGTGTTGACGAGATCCTCACCACCAGAACACTTTCCGATGCAGCGTGGGAGGGACTTTCGAAGTTCCTGGACCGCCGTCAGCTCATCGGCTTTTGCCTGCTCGTCACGCAATACGACGGCCTCGCCGCCACCATGTCGTCGTTGCGCATCCCGCTGGACCACTGACGTACCCGCGGTGTGCGCTACCGGTCCAGCAGCGCCGTGTGCTGCGCGGAGTAGCGCTCCCCGGATGCAGGTGCCAAACCATCTAGCCGGGCAAGCTGTTCCGCCGACAGCGCGGCGTCCACCGCGCCCGCGTTCTCTTCTACGCGCGCGGCCTTAGTGGTCCCGGGAATCGGCACGATGTCCTCACCGTGAGCCAGCAGCCAGGCCAGTGCAACCTGCGCCGGAGTCAGGCCGGCTTCGGCGGCGACCGCCTGCACCTGTTCGACAAGGGCCAAGTTGGCGTCGAGGTTGTCCGCGCTGAACCGCGGCAGGTTCTTGCGGAAGTCACCGTCCGAAAGCTGATTCGCCGACTGGATGGCACCCGTCAGGAAGCCCCGGCCCAGTGGTGAATACGGCACGAGCCCGATGCCCAACTCCCTCAGGGTCGGCAGCAGCTCCGACTCGACGTCGCGGGTCCACAGTGAGTACTCCGACTGCACCGCGGTGACCGGGTGTACCGCGTGTGCCCGGCGCACCGTGGCCGCAGAAGCCTCGGACAGTCCGATCCGGCGGACCTTGCCCTGGCCCACCAAATCCGCCAACACCCCTATCACCTCTTCGATGGGCACCCTGGGGTCGACGCGATGCTGGTAGTACAGGTCGATGTAATCGGTATCAAGGCGGCGCAACGAACCCTCGATCGCGACAACGATATTCGCCGGCGAGCTGTCAGGGCTGAAGAGCGCGCCGGTGCTGTGCGACACCAGCCCGAACTTGGTGGCCAGCACCACCTCATCCCTGCGGCCCGCGATGGCCTTGCCCACAAGCTCCTCGTTGGCATAGGGGCCGTAGATCTCGGCGGTGTCGATGAGGGTCACACCGAGATCCAGCGCCCGTCGCAGCGCCTCAATCGAGGCCTGCTCGTCGGGGCCCGCATCCGAACCAAGTGGCTGGTAGCCGGAGGACATCGACATGGCACCCAAGCCGATTCGCGATACCGACAGGCCACCGATCTGTGTGTATTTCATGTCAACCCTTCTTCTGTCCCACTGCGGCAGTCGGGGCGCCATTGACCGACTCGGTGTAATACGCAACCTTGAAATCGACAACCTTGAGATCTTCGGTGAGCCGCTCCATGGCGGCCATAATTCGCACACGCTGCGCGAACAGCAGCTCCAGGCGCTCGGCATGGGTCTCCTCGCCGCCCTCCAACAGCTCGATGAACCGCCGCATATCGCGCACCGGCATGCCCGTGCGACGCAACCGCAGCATCAGCTGGACACGCTCGATATCGTCGTCACTGAATCGGCGGCGACCACCACCGTCTCGCGGTACCCGGGGGAACAAACCCTCGCGCTCGAACCAGCGCAGCGCGTCGATCGACAGCCCAGTCCGTTGGGCAACGTGCGAGATGGGAAACCCTCCACGCTGCGGTTCACTTGTGCTCACAGAGCCACGGTAGAACCTGGAGTCGACTCCAGGTCAAGTGGGAGATACGCGCAGGGCGAGCCCTAAGTCATCGCAGGTACCGGCCGCGGCGTCGCAGGTGCCGTTGACACGTTCTTGATGCGACCTCACCATCGGAATATGCGCTTGGCCCCGGACTGTAGGTAGGCGTGCAATTTCGTTTGCGCGCTGCCTGTTTCAGTCCATTTTCCGCCAAGCGAAGGTATTTCCCGCATGTCCGCTCCCGCTCACCAGCTCACCGTCAACGGCAGATCCCTTCAGAACAGCGAGTCCCACGGACTCGAGCGCGACGCCGTCGGCTCCTGGGGAGTCTTCGCTCAGGGATTGGCGGCCGCAGCGCCCAGTGTCGCGGTCGCGACGGTGCCGTTTTCCCTGTTCGTGGCGGCCGGTAAGGGCGCGGCCTGGGCGGCGGTGATCGGCCTGGTGGCGGTGATCCTGATCGCCACCACCATCAGCTTCCAAGCCAAAAGGACGGTGTCCTCGGGCTCACTCGGGACATACGCCGGCAACGGACTGGGCCCCGGTGCGGCGTATGCCGCCGGTTTCAGCCTGCTCATCGGGTACATCACCTTCGCCACCACGGGGACTCTTGGCGGCGTGCTGTACTTCGAATCCTTCCTCGACGCGATCGGAATCCACTCGGAGACAACCGCGTTCAAACTCGCGCTGGTGGCAGTGGTCGTCGCGGTCGCCGTCTATCTGCCCTACCGCGGCGTGTCCATCTCGGCCAAGTATGAGCTCGTCTTCGAAATCATTGCCACCACACTTATTCTCATCATCATTGTGGCCTCGTATGTCAGCTACGGCTGGCGCATCGACACCGAGCAGTGGGCGCTGTCCAACCTCGGCAACAGCACCACCTTCATCGCGGCGGTGACCGCCGTCGGCGCGTACGCCGGGTTCGAGAGCGTCGCATCCCTGGGCGCAGAATCGCGGGACGCACACCGCACCATCGCCCGCTCATTGCTACGCGTCGTACTGATCATCGGCGTGCTGTACATCCTGGCCACCTACCCGCAGATCCTGCAGTTCCGGAACATCGACGGCGACAGCGCGATACTGCCTCAGGTCGCCACGAATTCCGATGTGGCATGGGCGATCTACCCGATAAGCCTGGCGGTGGCCATCGCGTTCGTCGTGTTCGTCACCGCAGTCATCAACTCGGCGGCGCGGGGGCTCTTCACCCTCGCCCACGAAGGAGCACTCCCGGCGACCCTCGCGCGAGTGCACCCTGTCTACAAGACCCCCGTCGCCGGCATCTTTCTCATCGGAATCATCGCGGTGGCCTTTTCCGTGACCGCCACGCTCAGCTCGGTGGGCCGCTTGGTGTTCGATGTGTACGGAAACTACGTGGCCAACTGGGGCTTCCTCACCAGTTACCTGCTCGTGGTGGTGGCCACCCCAATCTGGCTGTACCGCATCAAGGCACTTACCCCGGCCCGGCTCGCGGTATCGGCCGCAGCCACCCTGGCCATCGGGTACGTGATCTTCAGCAATTTCTATCCGGTGCCCACGTTCCCGTTCAACATCCTGCCACTCATCTTCGGTGCGATCCTGCTCGCCGGACTGTTGCGCTACTGGTATCTGCGGGCGCGACGGCCAGACGTCGCCGCCCGGATCGGCTCTATCCAAACGCTTTCCGAATCCGAGAAGCAGCGGTTGGCAGACCTCGGCATCCTTGAGGTACTCCACGAGGAACCGGCCGCCGAACCCGAGCCCGCCACGCCCAGTGATTCAGGAGTTCTCGTCAGATGACTGCCGCCACCACGTCACCAGTCCTTGCCTACCAAGGGGCCAGCGATACCGACTTCGCCGCGTGGACGCGGATCGCCGAGCGTGTCGCCAACGAGCTGGCGGCCACCACACTGGAACGAGACCGCGCCAACCAAAATCCCGTCGCCGAGATCGCGCTGCTACGCGAGCACGGCCTGCTGTCCTTCGCCACCGCCCGCGAATTCGGTGGCGCCGGAGGAAGTCTGACCCAGGCGCTACAGCTCAGCCGGATCATCGCGGCCGCCGACGGCTCCATCGGTCAACTGCTTGCCTACCACTTCTCCAACGGCGTATGGACGCACATTCTCGGGTCGCCGGCTCAGCGCGAGCACATCGCGCGCGGTGTGGGCGAGCAGGGCTGGTTCCAGGGCAGTGTCAGCAATCCACGTGACCCGGGCATCACGGTGACCCGGACAGACGAGGGCTATCGGGTCAACGGCACGCGGACATTCGCCACCGGGGTCGCGGTCGCCGACCTGATCACCGTGCTGCTCTACGAAGAGGAGCCGATCAATGCGATCATCCCCCGTGACCGAGAAGGCCTGCGGTTCAACGACGATTGGGACAACCTCGGACAACGGCTTACCGCAAGCGGCAGTGTCGAATTCGACAATGTGCTGCTCCGCCATGACGAGGTACTCACCGGCCTTGTCGAGTACGGTGACGACCGCGAGTATCGGGATGGGCTGCGGGCGTTGTTCAGCCAGCTGATCTTCGTACACCTGTACCTCGGGATCGCCGAGGGCGCACTCGCCGCCGGCGTCACCTACGTCAGAGACAAGGGCCGTCCGTGGCCCGAGGCGCACTCCACGGAGGTGACCGAGGATCCGTACCACCAGCAGCTGCTAGGGCGCCTGTCGGCCGGTATCGCCGCGGGAATCGCCCTCGGCGACGCGGTGACCAAGGAGTTCGAACAGATCCTGGCAGCCGATCGAGGGCTCACCGCGGCTCAGTGGGGCGCGGTGGCCATCCGGGTGGATCAGGCCAAGTCCGTCGCCACCGAGGTGTCCTTGGATGTGACACACAACATCTTCCAGGCCACCGGCGCTCGGTCGACAGCCAATTCGGTTGGACTGGATATTTATTGGCGCAACGCACGCACACACACCACCCACGATCCGCTGCCCTACCGCCAGCGTGAGATCGGGCGGTACCTGTTGACCGATGAGTGGCCGTCACCACGCAGCCTCACGGGCCTTGGGCGCCTCGCCGCTACAACACAGGGCAAGGGATCGTGACGGATATCCGCTTCCTACAGACCTCCGCGGAGCGTGAGGGTGCCTTCAGGGTGTTCTGGAGGGCCATGGTCGGCTTGCCTCCCCTGGGCGATATCGCGACCGACCAATTGCTGGAAGCGGGAAGATATCTAGGTGCTTTCGACGATGCGGAGCTCGTCGGCGGAGCCGATTCCTACACCAGCTGGCTCACCGTCCCCGGCGGCGCACGGGTTCCGCACGCCGCTGTCACACATATCGGTGTGCTGCCCACCCACACCCGGCGCGGAATACTCACCTCTTTGGTCACCCGGCAGCTCACCGATATCGCCGGACGTGGAGAGCTCGTCGCCAGCCTGCGCGCCTCCGAGGCGGTGATCTACCGCCGCTTCGGCTATGGGGCCGCGACCAGCAGCGCAACGTACCGCATCCAGCGACGGCGGGCAGTGGCGCACAGCCTCATTGACGCCGGGCCCATCACTTTGCTCGATACATCCTCCTCACCGGAGCAACTCGCCGCGATCTATGAACGTGCGGCGTGGACCGGGGCGGTGGCACGTCCGCCATATTGGTGGCGGCTGCACGAACTATTCGACGCCTCCGACCCGGTGAAGCCTTACGTGGTCACTCACGCCGAGGGCTATGTCAGATATCGGCCGCGGGACACTTCCGAATGGTTCGCCAGCGACACCCGGACAATATCTGTCGATGATCTTGTCGCACATAGCGATAACGCCTACCGTGCACTAGTTGGCCACCTATTGGATCTGGACCTTGTCGATGTCATCGAACTCGGCCCGCGCCCCATCGATGACCCTCTCCCCCACCTGCTGACCGACCCCCGCGCGGTGGCCGTCACCGGTGTCCGCGACGAGACCTGGCTCCGGTTGGTCGATGTCGAGGCGGCATTGGCAGCGCGCACGTACGCGGACACTGCACCCGTGGTGATCGAGGTCCGGGATGACCTGCTGCCACACAACTCGGCACGGTTCGCCATAGGTTCCGACAAGGTCCGTCGCACCCAGCACACCCCTGATGTGTCACTCGATGTCGCCGCCCTGGGGTCGATCTATCTCGGCGGCAACTCGTGGACGCAACTGGCACGTGCCGGCCTGGTATCCGCGCAGTCAACGGGGGCCATCAGCGCGGCGGACGCCCTGTTCTCCACCGGTGCACAGCCCTTCGCCGGTACCAACTTCTAGGAGAACCTGTGTCAGATGGTCTTCGCGCAAGCGGCTCATCGGTGTCTGATGGTCTTCGCGCAAGCGGCTCATCGGTGACTGACCGCCAGCTGCACCTCCTTGCCTTCGGCAACGTGCGCTCGGGCGGCGCGTGGCGACTTCCCGGCGTACGGAACGGCCCGGCCAACCAGCTCGACACGTTGGTTGCCACCGCGAGAGCAGCTGAGGCGGCCAAGTTCGACGCCATCTTCTTCGCCGACGGCCTCAACTTCGGCCCGGAGGCTACCTGGGCCCACAAGTCCACCGAGGACTTCGAACCGCTCACGGCCACCTCATACCTCGCTGCGGTCACCGACCGCCTGGGCCTGGTAGTCACCGGATCCTCGACCTTTCAACCGCCGTATCACCTGGCGCGCCAACTGCTATCGCTCGATCATCTGAGCGCGGGGCGCGCGGGATGGAACCTCGTGACGAGCTTCGCGCAGGCGGCCGCCGCCAACTTCGGCGAGCGGGGCTTCCTCCCACACGACGAGCGCTACCGACTGGCGGAAGAGACGCTTCAGGTGGTGAAGGCCCTATGGCATTCGCTCGAAACGGATGCTGTCATCGAGGACCGCGCCACGGGAATTTACAATGATGTCCACAAGATTCATGTCGCCAACCACGAAGGCGAGTTTCACAAGGTCAAGGGACCGCTCGGCGTCACACCCTCCCGCCAGGGACGTCCGGTGATCTTTCAGGCCGGATCATCCACCACCGGAAGGGCCTTCGCCGCCAAACATGCCGAGGTGGTCTTTACCGGGCAGACCGACATCGACCGCGCCAAGAACTTCTATCAACAACTCCACCGGGAAGCCCGCGCTGCCGGACGAACCACCGCCCCGTTGATCACCCCCTCCCTCGGCGTCGTCGTCGGCTCCACCGAGGCGGAGGCACATGCCGTGGAAAGCACTGTCTACGAACACTTCATCCCCGAATACCAGGCGGGGTGGCTCCTCGAAGTGGATGTCAACGTCATCGGAGCCGACCTGGACGGTCCGGTGCCGGCGTCCGCATTCCCGGAGAGCACCGAGACCCATCAAACCGCGCTGGCCGGATACAAACACCTTGCCACCGTGGGCAATCCGACGGTCCGGGAGTTCCTCTACCGTACGTTGAACGCGTTCGGTACGAGGTTTGTCGGCTCCGCTGAGCAGGTAGCCGATCAGATCGAACTGTGGTTCATCGAAGGTGCGGCCGACGGGTTCATTCTGAGCACATCGGGACTACCTGGCCAATTCGAACTATTCACCGAACAGGTCGTGCCAATCCTGGTGCGTCGCGGCATTTTCCGCGCCGAATACACCGGGTCCACATTGCGCGAGCACTTGGCCTTGCCCTGGCCGGCCCCGCAGCGCGCACCGGTCCTTCTTGCCCATTAGTCCTGGGCGAGCACCTCACGCAACGTGCCGTCCGTGACGTCGTAGACAAATCCCCGCACACTGCCTGTGCGTGGAACAAACGGGTTGGCCTTGATCCGGGCCACCGACTGTCGGACGTCCTCGTCCAGATCGGTGAAGGCCTCGGCAGACCAGGGCGGCTTGATCCCCGTCTCGTCCTGAATCGAACGCTTGAAGGCATCGTCGGTGAAGGTCAGCATGCCGCAATCGGTGTGATGGATGAGAATGATCTCCTCGGTGCCCAGCAGCCGCTGCGAGATGGCCAGTGACCGGATCTCGTCCTCGGTGATCACACCTCCCGCGTTGCGGATGACGTGAGCATCGCCCTCGTGAAGACCAAGCAGTCCATACGGATTCAGACGCGCATCCATGCACGCGACAATCGCAATCTTGCGGCCGGGAGGTAGTGGCAGATTGCCCTTGTCGAAGTTGGCCGCATAGGCCTGCGCGTTGTCCAGCAGTTCGTCAGTGGTCGACATGGCGCGAAGCTACGCGCGAGCATATATTTGGTCAACGGTTACGAGCGGTCTGATCCCAGATGTGATCGCACACCTTCAACAAGTACTCACGGACAGATCCGTGCGGCGGATGCCAACCGCCGTTCAACTCGGACATTGCATCGCGAACCAACCCACGGACCTCGCCGTCCGGCCCGACAGCAAGCAGTTCGCCGGGCGCAACAGCGAAGGGCACGGCAGAGCTCGAACCCACGATCTGGAGCACCGACGGCCGCTCGCGCGTTCGAGGTCCGAACATGGCCACGCTTTTACGTTCGAGTTCGTCATGGAACTCCTGCGCGCTGAGAATTCCTTCCCGCCAACGACTCCCGTCAAGGATCTGTTCTATGGATAACACCTCGCCGATGTAGCTGCTGGTCAATCCGTTGGCGGCCGCCAACAGTTCCCGATGTTCGGAATCCAACGCCGCACCGAGATACGATGTCAGCAAGTTCAATTCGGACTGACTGGCACCGGGACGACGCTGCGCAGGGGTCACGGACTTAACACGCGCTGTCAGCTCAGCGAGCTTAGCGACGATCTCGACCATCGTCGGTGGTGACGGGCGGATATCGCGCCCCCAGGTTCGGGCGTGGGGACCCATCTCCTGCTCGGCCAGGTACATCCCTTGCTCAAGATTCTCGTGATGTAGATAGGAGTACAGATCCGGCCACATCGTCCGCGAATCGATGTCGAGCCGGAACACACTTCCCCCTCGTGCTTCATCGGACTGCCCGGTGTAGAGATAGAGGCAGCCGGCATAGCCGTTGCCGGTATCGGCGATCGGCGCGAACTGGGTCGAATCGTCGGCGACACCCAGGTCTTCGGCGGTATCGGTCTCATCAAACCACTGCGCGATGGTGCGAGCAGTCTCATTCCAACGATCGCCGACACCAATATCGCTGGTGCCCAACAAGTTCGTACTGAAATGATAGCTCTCCCAGCCATTAGCCACACCGAGGAACTCACGGTACTGCGGATCTAACGGGCGGCCGAGCCGTTCCTCGGCATCGTGAAGTTGTTCCTCAGTAGCACCAGGATTGGGGTGGGTCACCGGATACAGACCGTCGTCCACCGAGGCATGCCGCCGCTTGTTATCGATCATTGCGTCGAGTAATTCACGCCAGGCCTGAATTCCCACCGGTTCCGCCACGTTCCCCCCTTTACCGCCCAGCAGATTACGACGGGCCCCCCAGCCCGCGACAGATCAGAAGTTGATCATGTGCCCCGCGAGTCCGTGGAACGCCTCCTGCAGCGCCTCGGACAGCGTCGGGTGCGTGTGCACGTTGCGGGTCAGTTCGTTGACCGTGAGGTCCCACTTCTGTGCGAGCGTCAGCTCGGGCAGCAGCTCGGAAACATCGGGACCGATCAGGTGTCCGCCGATCAGCTCGCCGTACTTGGCGTCGGCGATCAGCTTCACGAAACCGGTCGGGTCCGCGAGGCCGTGTGCCTTGCCGTTCGCGGTGAACGGGAACTTGGCCACCTTGACGTCGTATCCCTCGGCACGAGCTTGCTCCTCGGTGAGCCCGAAGCTGGCGACCTGCGGCTGGCAGAACGTCGCACGGGGCATCATCCGGTAGTCGCCGAGCTCCAGCGTCTCGGCGCCGGCAATGGTTTCGGCGGCGACAACACCCTGCGCCTCGGCAACGTGCGCCAGCTGCAGTTTGGAGGTGACATCACCAATGGCGTAGATGTGCGGCACGTTGGTACGCATCCGCTCGTCGATGGCGATGGCGCCGCGGTCGGTGAGCGCGACACCGGTCTTATCCAGGCCGAAGCCCTCGACGTTCGGGGCAAAACCGATGGCCTGCAACACCTTGTCGGCGACGAGCTCGCTTTCCTGCCCGTCCTTGCTGACCTTGACGCGAACGGGACCGCTGCCCCCTTCATCCTGGATCGATTCGACCTTGGTGCCCGTGAGGATCTTGACGCCCAGCTTCTTGTACTGCTTCTCGATCTCCTTGGACACCTCGGCGTCCTCATTGGGCAGTGCGCGTGGGAGGAACTCGACGATGGTGACGTCCACGCCGTAGTTCTTGAGGACGTAGGCGAACTCCATACCGATGGCGCCGGCGCCGGCGATGATGATCGATCCGGGGAGCTCGCGGGTCATGATCTGCTTCTCGTAGGTGACCACGTTCTCCGAGAGCGCGGTCCCGGGTACCAGCCGCACGCTGCTACCGGTGGCGATGATCACATTGGCGAAGGTCAGCGTCTCCGTCGAGCCATCGGCCTTTTTCACGGCGAGCGTATTGGCATCGGTGAAGGTGCCCACACCCTCGTACTCGGTGATCTTGTTCTTTTTCATCAAGAAGTGCACGCCGGCCACGCGACCCTCGGCGACCTTGCGGCTGCGGTCGAACGCGGCACCGAAATCGAAGGTGGCCTCACCACTGATGCCGAATGTCTTGGCTTCCTTGGTGAAGATGTGGGCCAGCTCCGCGTTGCGCAGCAGCGCCTTGGACGGGATACACCCGACATTGAGGCAGACCCCGCCCCAATACTTCTCCTCGACGATGGCTGTAGTCAGACCCAACTGGGCTGCGCGAATGGCCGCGACATAGCCACCGGGACCTGCTCCGAGAACGACGACGTCATAGTGTGCAGTCACGCACTCCACCCTAGTAGGACGACCTCAGGCGGGGAGCGTCAAGCCCGGTCTCGGTACTGAATACCCCAACTGCGCAGCGGTTCCGGGCACAGTGACTGCACCCCGGGCACCGAGGGTGCGGTGCACGCCACATAGCCGTACTTGACTCCGGCAGCCGCCACCGAGATCGCGGGCGCCGTCAACACGGCAAAAGCGAGGGCGACAACTATCGGGAGCGGTTCAGCCATGGCCAGCAGCAGCGCGACCACCACGCAGACAAACACCCAGATCAGCACGTAGGTGACGGCGACTGTCCGGTCGTTCGGCAGCAGAGTCTCGAACCAGTGCTGGTAGAGCAGCAGCCCGACCGCGCCGGCCGGAATCCATACCGCCAGCAACAGCAACAGCAACACCCAGCGCTTCAGGAAGGCGGGTTCCCGCTCCGCGGGTACCCGTACCGGCTTCGCCGGCTCGTCGGCGACAATCGGAACCGCGCCGGTATAGGGGTCGGGCGTCATCGATTCAGCCGAGGTGATCGGCATCGCGCCGGTGTGGTCGCTGCCAACGTCGAACGCCGCAGTCAGTGGCAACGCATCGGTGTCGATGCGGCCGGTGGTTACCAGATCTTCGTCATCCTTGAACGCCGAGAACGCGGTGAAGGTGGCGGTATCCAAACCGTCTCTGTTCCTACCGCCATCGATCGGCACGGCCAGCGGGTCGGCGAGGTCGCCCTCGACGATGCTCGGCCTCTCCGTGCCGTCCACGAGCTCGGTCTCAGCACTCGTCTTTTCGACGGTGTTTTCTGCATTTTTGTCAGACACTGTGAATCACCTGTATCGCCGCAAGAATCCCGAACCACCCGGGAGAAATCGCCAGTACGAATGCCGCCAGGGCCGTCATCCATTTACGCGTGGACGCGATCAAGATGAAGAACCCGATCAGGCTGGGTACCGCGACGACAACGCCAATGAATAGGTCGGGCCGCACTGGTTCGTGCACGATGAACACGCTAGACATCCCAGCGACAAGTCCAACTGCTATCCCCAGCAGCATCGCGCTAGCTACAACCTGCGCGCGTGGCAGTGGTATCACGAGAAAACTCCTGCTCGGTGTTCTGTCCGCCCCCGGGCCACCTTCGACCATACTGCGATCACTGGCACACTGGCTCAAATGACGTCGGCGCGCCGCTCCCCGGACCCACATCTCTGGCTCGAAGACATTGGCGGTGACGAGCCGCTGAACTGGGTGCGCGAACACAACTCGATAACAACCGGCGAGTTTTCCGGTACGCGTTTTGACGATATGCGGGCCGAGGCGCTGGCCATTCTCAATACGGATGCACAGATCCCCTATGTGCGCCGGCGGGGCGAGTACCTCTACAACTTCTGGCGCGATGCCCACAACGCCCGCGGCCTTTGGCGCCGAACCACTTTGGATCAGTACCGTCTGGAAGATCCCCAATGGGACGTCATCATCGACGTCGACGCCCTGGCGGAGACCGAAGAAGAAAACTGGGTTTGGGCTGGCGCGACCGCGCTTCGCCCCGAATTCCGCCGGGCACTGGTCAGTTTGTCGCGCGGCGGGTCGGACGCGGTGGTGGTGCGCGAATTCGATCTGGAAACAAGACAGTTCGTGCCGGACGGTTTCGTGCTGCCCGAGGCCAAGACGCAGATCGGCTGGATCGACGCGGACACCGTTTTCGTGGGCACCGATTTTGGGCCCGACAGTCTCACCGATTCGGGGTATCCCCGTCTGGTCAAACGCTGGAAGCGCGGGCAATCCCCGAACGATGCGGAGCTGGTGTTTAGCGGTGAATCCTCAGACGTGATGGTGGGTGCCAGCTTTGACGACACTCCGGGCTTTGAACGCACCCTGATCAGCCGGGCCACCGACTTCTTCAACTCCGAAGTACACGAGTTAAGCGTCGACGGAGAGCTGCTGCGCATCGACGTCCCCACCGATGCCTCGGTATCGGTACACCGCGAATGGCTCCTCGTCGAGCTCAAGTCGCCGTGGCTTGTGGATGGCACCGAGCATTCGGCCGGGACGCTGTTGGCCGCTCGCTATGCGGACTTCCTCGCCGGCGATCGCGCCGTCACCCCGGTATTCGTTCCCGATGAGCATGCGAGCCTGCATCACTACGCGTGGACCCGGGAACGGCTCACCGTCGCGATCCTGCGCGATGTGGTCAGCGAGATCCTGGTCTTCACCCCGGGCACCTGGGACTCCGAACCACTGGCCGGTGTGCCGGTCAACACCACCACGCAGATCGTCGCGGTCGATGACCTGGGCGACGAGATTTTCCTCGACACATCAGGATTCACCCAGCCGTCGACGCTGCTGCGCGGTGAAGTGGGCACAGCGAGCGCCACCCAGGCCTGGGTGTCCACCATCAAGTCGGCGCCGTCGTTCTTCGACGACGCATCCTTTGAGGTGGCCCAACACTTCGCACGATCCGACGACGGGACATCGATTCCGTATTTCGTGGTGCGCGCCAAGGGATCCGATGAGGCGGGACCAACTCTGCTCGGCGGTTATGGGGGCTTTGAGGTCGCCCGGACTCCCGGATACGACGGTGTGCTGGGCAAGCTGTGGCTGTCTCGCGGTGGCACGTACGTGCTGGCCAACATCCGCGGGGGCGGTGAGTACGGCCCCGTGTGGCACACCCAGGCCATGCGTGAGGGACGCCATCTGGTGTACGAGGACTTCGCCGCTGTCGCGCGCGATCTGGTGGCTCGGGGCATCACCACCGCGACACAGCTGGGCGCACAGGGCGGAAGCAACGGCGGCCTGCTGATGGGGGTGATGCTCACGGCATACCCAGAGCTGTTCGGCGCGTTGGTGTGCCAGGTGCCGCTGCTGGATATGCGGCGCTACCACCTGCTACTGGCCGGCGCCTCCTGGGTTGCCGAGTATGGCGACCCCGACAATCCCGACGACTGGGAGTTCATCTCCAAATACTCTCCTTACCAAAATATTTCGCCCGAGAAGCGTTATCCACCGGTTCTGGTGACCACCTCGACCCGCGATGACCGCGTTCACCCGGGGCACGCGCGCAAGATGACCGCCGCATTACAAGAGGCCGGGCAACCCGTCTGGTACTACGAGAACATCGAGGGCGGCCACGGCGGTGCGGCCAACAACGAACAGTCGGCATTCAAGGCAGCGCTGGCCATCGAGTTCCTCTGGCGCCAGCTCGCACCCTGACCTGAAATCTCAGGGCAATCCCCGATGCCGTGACACCACTCGCGACGGACAATGGCCGTATGAGCGAATCCAACACCGTTCCACCGTGGGTTAACAAGATGGTCAAGGGCCTGCTCCGCAGCCCGCTGCACCCCGTACTCAGCGGCAACATCGCGTTGTTCACCTTCACCGGCCGCAAGAGTGGCAAGGAATACAACATCGCCGCCACCTACGTACGCGATGGCGATGTGTTGACCGTCTTCACCGATAGGGCGTGGGCCAAGAACCTGCGCGACGGTCGTCCTGTCACCGCCCTGGTGCGCGGCAAGCGGCTCGATGGCACCGCCGAGTTGTCCACCGGCCCGCAGATCGCCGCGCCGCTTGCCGAGCTGCTGCAGCGGGTGCCGCGAGATGCCAAATATCACAACGTGCGCCGCAATCCGGACGGCAGCTTCAACCAATCCGATATCGACCGGGCCGCCGCCAGTGAGAGCATGGTGACCGTGCGCCTGTCATGACGTACGTCACTCCCAGTGGGAACAGTCTCGCAAATCACCTACCCGAGTCGGCCCGTCACGCGGTAACGACACACTCACACACATGCAGTTTGCTCAATATGTTTTCAGGTCCGCAAATCGCCATGAACAACTGACCACAAAACTGCAGCTCACAGGTGCTAACTACTGCAAGCACTCTCTGGAGCGATCCTTAATTTCGCAGTTCAGAGGCATACAGATATCGAGGGTTGGCCGCTCCCGCCACAGGCTCCGTTACCGAAATCGAGACCGATCCGTGACCGTGACGGGTTGTTGCCATCGAGTACGCTCGGGTAGCTTGGCAGTTAGCTGAATTATTGGCCTTGGCAAAGTTGCCCGGCAGGCCGCAGTTATTGACCGACCGTGACGTGAGCACATTGATGCGCTTGGCGAATAGTCGGTAGTTGGAGCCAGATTGCCGTGAGGTGCACGATGAGAAACGACCTGTTCATCGGGTTGAGCGAGAACGGGTGGGACCGTGCTCCGTGGGATACCGAACCGGAGTTTTCCCCCACCGAGCTGGACATCCTGTTGGATCGTCGGCTGTCCGTCAGTGACGCTGCCGAACGCGTCGGATGTGTCGAGCACGACGTGCAGCGCCTCCGCGACGCACACGCCGCCTGACGTTCACGTCAGCGCCGCAAGAGGCCGCCCACCAACCCGGCGGCCACCCCGATCACGATCACCAGGCCGCCGGCGGCCATGGTGAGGCTCAGCCAGTGGTGGGCATTGCTCACCGCCTGGGTGACCAGTCCATCGGCCACGTCGCGGAGATTGTCGGTGACGCGGTTCAACGGCCGGTCCAGATAACGGCGACCGATCTCCAGCCCGGCCCACCCAGAAGCACCCACGAGTAGTGCCGAAATACCCAGCCCGGCAAGACCCTTGGCGCGGCTGCGCACCGCCAACTGAGTCAAACCCGCGAGAACAAGGGTCAGGCCGAAGGATATCCAGACCGCAAGCTGGCCGAAGCGTGCCACCGGCACTAGTCGTCCTGGCGTCAATCCGGCCAGATTGTCCTCCGTAACCGAGACCTTCAGCGTCTCCGGCGCCTCGATGGAAAGACCTTGCGGCACCAGGCTCTTGATCATGGGAGCCACGTCGATCTGCCAGCTGCCCTGCGAATCACGCTGCGCTGAGCTCGAGTTCGTGAACAACCACTGGTGTGCCATCCGATTCACCGATGCGAAGTCGGCACCGAACTGCGGACCACTGGTGTACGCAGCGGTCAACTCCGCGACGTGAGTCTCGTTGACGCGCGAACCCTGCTTCTTACCCAGCGACACGATCTGGGTGGTGAGTTCCGCGGCGATCGCGCGCTGAACCTTCGGATCGGCCGCCGTCGGCCCCGTCAACGCCACGTAGCCGTTCTCATTGACAATCCTGGACTGTGTCCAGGCCGCCGTCACCGTGACAGCCAGTGCGGCGGTGGTGAGCAGCCACAGCAGGACCGCGAACAGGAAGCGCATCCCGTCGAGGTTAGTCCGTGAGCGCGCGTCCCAGGATCAGCGGATCGGCCTGGCCGACGACGTCGGTGTCCTTGTCGTCGTAGTCGAATTTGCCCAGGACATGCCGCATCGCGTTGACACGGGCCCGCTTCTTGTCGTTGCTCTTCACCACGATCCACGGCGCGTGATCGGTGTCGGTCAGCGAGAACATCTCTTCCTTGGCCTTGGTGTAGGCGCCCCACTTGTCCAGGGATGCCAAGTCCATCGGCGAGAGCTTCCACTGCCGCACCGGGTCAACCTGCCGGATCGCGAAACGCGTGCGCTGCTCGGCGGCCGACACCGAGAACCACAGCTTGGTGAGACTGATGCCGTCATTGACCAGCATCTGCTCGAAAAGTGGTGCCTGGTGGATGAATTCGGAATGCTGTTCGTCGGAACAGAATCCCATGACCCGTTCGACGCCGGCGCGGTTGTACCAGGACCTGTCGAAGTACACCATCTCTCCGGCCGCCGGCAGATGCGGAACATACCGCTGGAAATACCACTGGGTGCGTTCCCGCTCGGACGGCTTCTCCAGTGCGACAACCCGGGCACCACGTGGGTTGAGGTGCTCCATGAACCGCTTGATGGTGCCGCCCTTGCCCGCGGCGTCGCGCCCCTCGAAGAGGATGACGTGCCGGGCACCGGTGCGCTTGCTCCAGTTCTGCAGCTTGAGGAGCTCGATCTGCAGCAGCCGCTTCTCAAGCTCGTACTGCTGGCGGCTCATCCGCTCGTCGTACGGATAGTTTTCCCGCCAGGTATCCACCGCGACGCCGTCAGGCGCAATGAGTATCGGATCGTCGTCATCATCATCGTCGACGGTGTAGCCCTGCGCGGCGGCGGTAATCGTCTCGGTCACCAGCGGAAACTATCCCCGGCAATCGTCGCCACGATGGACGGCGAGTGAACGGCTGGTGTCAGCGACGGAAGGGGCGCAAGGCCTTGTTCGAGAGCTTGGTGAGGCTCTTGAGCGCGACCGGAGCCAACCAGCTCGGTCCGCTGTACCAGAGCGGCTCACTGGGCAGTGTCACCCGGGTGTCGACGATGGCCTCGGTGCGGCAGTACTTGAGCAGACCGCTGGCGCCCCCAAAACGCGAGCCCATCCCGGAACCCTTCCAGCCTCCATGCGGCGCGGTGAGACAGGACAGGTTCATGATCACGTCGTTGATGTTGACCGTGCCGCAATCAAGTTGCAGCGCAATACGTTCGGCACGCTTTCGGTCCTTGGACCAAACGCTGGCGGAGAGCCCGTACACACTGTCATTCGCCAGGGCGATCGCCTTGGATTCCTCGGAGAACCGCATGATCGGCAGCGTCGGGCCAAAGGTCTCCTCCCGCATGCAGTCCATCGAATGGTCCACGTCGACCAGCACGGTCGGCGCGTAGAAGGTGCCGCCCCCCGGAACCCGTGCTCCGCCGGTGAGCGCGCGAGCACCCGCCGAGACCGCTTGACGCACATGCTGGTCCACGATTTCGAGCTGATTCTCATCGATCATGGCGCCGACGCTGTGATCCAACCCGGCGCCAATCTCCAAGCTCCGCACCTCGTCGACCACCAGATCGACGAACTGCTCGTAGACCGAGTCGTGCACATACACCCGCTCGACGGATACACAGGTCTGGCCGGCGTTGAACATGGCGCCCCATACCGCTGCGTGCGCGGCGCGTTTGACGTCGGCGTCCGACAGCACCAGCATCGGGTCCTTGCCGCCGAGTTCCAGGCTGACGGGGGTGAGCCGGCGCGCGGCGCGCTCCATGATCTTCTTGCCGGTGGCCGTCGATCCGGTGAACTGGATGAAGTCGACGTTGTCGATCAGCGCCTCGCCTACCTCACGTGCGCCCTGGACGATCTCGAACACCGGCGGCGCCCCGATTTCCTCCCAGCCACGTGCGATGAGTTCGTCGGAGAGCGGCGTCCGCTCCGAGGGCTTGAGTAGCACCGAACAGCCCGCCAACAGTGCCGGAATTACATCCCAATATCCAAGTGCCACAGGGTAGTTCCAGGGTGAAATGACACCTACAACCTTACGGGGCCGCTGATGCAGCGTGATCTTCTTGGTGTTCATGGCCATCGACGACGCCGGCCGCGACTCGGGTGCCAAAAACTCCGCCGCGCGCGGCGCGTAGTACGCGATGATCGCCAGAATCGACGGAATCTCGATCCCCGCGTCGATCTTGGACTTGCCGGTCTCGGCGATCAGTTGGGCCTCGATACGGGGTGTGTTATCGGTCAGCCACTGCGCGAAGCGCGCCAGTACCTTGCCACGCCCCTCGGGGCCCAGACGTTCCCACGACGGCTGCGCCTTCGCCAGTTGCGCGGTGATTACGGGGACATCCGAGGGATTGGTCCAGTTCACCTGCCCGACAACCTGTCCATTCGCGGGATTGCGCACGTCGCGAGCGGCGTTGTGGGCGGCAGTGGCGAGATTTTCAGACGTCGTTGTCATTAGAGGAGTCTAGGCACGAGGTGACCCACGTCGCATCCCTACCGGTTGGTTGGGGCGATCCCGCGCAGGTAGGCAGCTTGGCCCAGATGCTGGGCACAGTCGTCGACGATGCTGACCAACCGGACACTCGCGGTGACCGGCGGATCCCAGTGGCTGTCCACGACGCGCGCGAGTCCGGAATCGGTAAGACTTTCGATGTAGCGCAGCGTCATCTCGTGCACGTCCCCGTAGTAGCCGCTGAGCAGATCAACCGTCGCGACGACCTTGGCCACGTCCTGCGGCGTGTGCCCGTAGCCGTTGGAGTCGGCGGGCAGGTCGAGGCCGAATCGCGGCTCCCAGCCCCGGGCGGTCCACAACGGCTCGTCCCCCGTGATGGCACAGATCTGCGCATCCTGGCATCGGGCTGAATGCCAGATCAGCCAGGCGATGCTGTTCGCATCGGGCGTGGGGCGATAGGTCAACCAGGAATCAGGAAGGCCGTCGGTCACCTCACGCACGTGTTCGATGATCCGAGTAAAGCTGTCACGCAACAGTTCCCGCGCCGATGCGGCCGCCGCTAAGTCCGTCATGGTTTGACGGTACGCCCGGGCTTGGGCACCGCCTTGGTCGCAGGTGCGGTCATCGTCAACGCGCCCGCGGCACAGCCACAGACAAGTACCGCGAAGATCGGCAGTACCAAAGCGGTATTGAGCGAGAGGGCATCGGCCACCCAACCGATGAGTGCGGGTCCGCCCAGCACCGCCACGTAACCGGTGCCGACAACCCGCGACAGCACTCGGCCCTCGTGTTGCTCGTCGATATTGCCCGCGACGGTGAATACCTGCGGGACGCCACCGGCGAGCCCGAGTCCCACCGCGGCCCAGCCCGCCAACGTCAGCGGCAGCACCGGAGAGGCGATGACGATCAGCAGCCCGACAGCCGCCAGGGCGCAACCCCACCGCAACACCGGAACCCGCCCCACCCGCTCCACGAGCTTGTCGACGGTGAACCGGCCCACCGTCATCGCGAGCATGAACACCCCGAAGGCGAACGCACCCTGAGAATGGGAGGCGCCCAGATGCTCCTGCGCGTGCAAACTGCTCCAGTCTGTTGCCGACCCCTCCGAAAGCATGAGCAAGAACGCCAGCAGGCCGAGCGTCAGCACCTGGCCCCGGCGACACGTCATGGGTGGCGGAAGCGTGTACGGCACCGTGTCCGGCGCCTCTACCTCGCCAGCCCGCAGCTTGTCGCGAAGCAGCACAGTGGCCGAGCATGCCAGCAGCGCCAGGCACAGCACGGTGACACCGAGCACCGTCTCCCAGACCTTGATGTGCAGCGCGAACGCGGCCGACCCGATTCCCGCGCCCACCACGTTGCCCACGGAGAACACCCCGTGAAATGAGGCCATGATCGGACGGCCGTGGAAACGCTCGACATCGACCGCCGCGGCGTTCATCGCGACATCGGTGACACCCACGGCGACGCCGCACAGGACCGCACCGAGGCCCGCGACCCACACGGCGTGGGCTGCCAGCGGAATGTTGACGCCGAGGGCCATCGCCGCACCGCCCGCGACCGCGATCGGACCGCTTCCGAATCGGTCGACAAGCACACCACTGAGCTGCATGCCCAGCAGCGCGCCGACCCCGAGCCCCAACACCACGAAGCCCAGCACCGTAGAAGACATCCCCGTGGCCTGCTTCATGGTCGGCAGGTGCACGGCCCAGGTGGCCACCACAAGCCCAAACGATGCGAATACACCGATTACGGCAATCCGCATCCGCAGCGGCTTCGTCAAGAAAAAGTCCTCACCTAGGGCATTGAGCCAACGACCGCGCGCCCACCACGACCTCGGCGAGCAGCACTCACCGGCACCTCTTGACCACAGTACTGATCAGCGCTACGCAAGGCCGAGTCGCCACATGACCGCCACATATATTCCTTGACATTCATATGACGCGATGGTGATATGAAGTCATGGATGCCTTCATGGTGATCGCCGATCCGACCCGACGCCGGATCATCGACACCTTGCGTGAGGGGGCGGCCGATGTCACGACCCTGATAGAACGGCTCGACCTTTCGCAGTCGCTGGTGTCCAAGCACCTCGGCGTCCTGCGCGACACCGGCACAGTTCGGGTCGAGGTCGCCGGGAAACGCCGCGTCTACCACCTGGCGGACGATCCCCTACCCGCCGTGCTGGCCTGGGTGACGCCCTATCACCGCACGTGGGCCAACGCGTTCGATCGCCTGGCGTTTCTCATGGACAACGACACGGACACCCACGACAACAAGAAAGAGGACAACCGTGACTAATCCGCTGGCCGCCACCCTCGCACCGTGCGATGACCACGAGGGCAAATGGGTCCTCACCATGTCCCGCGACTTACGCCATCCGCCGGAGAAGGTCTGGCCGTGGCTCGTTGACCCCGACAAGTTGCGCCAGTGGTCGCCCGCCATACCCGATCGCCCCTTGGATTCCGTGGGAGCCGCTCAGGTTCAGGAGACCGCCGCCGATCCGGTGCTCGACGGCGAGGTGCTCGCCGTCGACCCACCTCGCGAGCTCATCCATCGCTGGGGTCCGGACGACACCCTGCGCTGGCGAATCGAACCCACGGAGGATGGGTGCCGGCTGACCCTCGAGCATTCGATGTCCGATCGCGACAATGCCTCCGGAAATGCCGGCGGTTGGCATATCTGCCTGGACACTCTCACTCTCGCCATCAACGGGACGCCGCGCGGCCGGGTCGTCGGCCTTGATGCCATGACACATGACTGGCAAAGCCTCAATGATAGGTACGCGGCGATACTCGGCTGAGCCCTCGCAGAATTTGCGGGAACCCCTCTCGCACACCCCAGGGTCGGCCAGTTAATTTGGGTATGAATCTGCACCAAAAATGGCGGTTGAACAGGCACTACGTGCGTAGTGGCCAATATCTCCGAGTGGCCTGATCTGAGGGATTTGGGCATTGGCGAAATTGCTTTGCCCAAATTACTCTCAGGCCACCGCATTTGGCATCGGCGCCGAATGCACGGGAGGGGTCCTGATGGCTGCGCAGTATTCGGTTTTGGGGAAAAGTCACTCACTCAAGCGCTCGATAGCCACTGCGGCCGCGGTGGCGGCGACATGCACGGTTCTGGCACCGGTTGCGATGGAGTCGCGAACCATCGCCTCGACGCTCGTGTCCTATGTCATCGGAGTCGGCGGCAATAACGACGGCGCCAGCGCCAACATCCCCGCCAAGATCGGCCATAAGTTCGTCACCGGGTCCGACATCTACCAGCCAGTGTCATATCCGGGCGCCGTCTGGCCGGTCAGCGGCATCACCGCGCCCACCTTCAAGACATCGGTAACCGAAGGCAACGCCAACCTCAATGCGGCGATCGATCAGGCCCCCGCCGGACACGTCACCGTCGTCGCCTACTCCCTGGGTGCGGTGGCGGCCAACAAGTCGTATCGACAGCTCGCAGAGAACGATCCCAACGCCGACATAGATTTTGTGTTCCTGGGCAGCGCCAATACGCCGAATGGCGGAATCTTCGCCCGGTTCCCTTGGCTGAAGGTTCCGTTCGTCGACATCGAGTCCGACGGCGCCCTGGAACCCGGACCTATCAGGTCGACGGTGATCAACACCGAGTACGACACCTACGGAGACTTCCCTGCCTACTTCAATCCGCTCGCACTCGCGAATTCGATTGCGGCGATTCAGTATGCGCATCCCGACAAGTACTACGACGAGGTCGACCCTGCCTCGCTCGATGATCCCAACAAAGTGATCAAGACACAGGTCGGCAACACCACCTACTACCTGGTTCGCGCCGAACATCTCCCGCTGCTGCAACCGCTGCGCGATCTCACCAATCCGATCGGCGCGTCCTTCGTACTCGATGCCATCGAACCCACTCTGCGGCTGTTCATCGACATGGCCTACGACCGCGAGACCAGCCCAGGCACCGTCACACCGTTCAGTATCTTCACTCCGCCGAAGAACATCGTCGACGCATTCAAGAAGCTCCCCGGCGCCATCGAGGAAGGCGCCGAGAACTTCCAGAACGGACTGCCCGGTGCGGCGCCCAAGCAACCCGCACCGGCCGACAAGCCGACCAATCCACCTGTCCCCCAGGCTGATCCCGCGAAGGCCACGCCGCCCGCAGCCCGGACACCCGAGGCCCCCAAGGAAACAGTCCTCACCCTTACCACGTCCGGGCCGACCACTCCGCCGGCGCCGGCCAAGGTCACCGATCCCACCGCTATCGCGGTCAGCGCCACCACCGCGGCGACACCGGAAATCGTGAGCTCCGCCCCCGCGCTACAGCCGGAGACAAAGCCGGAAGCAACGCCGGATGAGAAGCCCACATTGACGTCCGTCAAGGACACCGCCAAGCCGAAGGACACCACGAAGCCCACCCTGCGGCTTCCGAAACTTCCCGCAGCACGGCCCGGGACGACACCGAAAACCGCGAAACTTCCGTCCATCAGAGACAGCCTCAAGTCGATTCCCGGCCTGGGCATCGGCAAGGCACCCAGCACCACCGGTGGTAGCACCGACACAAACACGAGCACCACCAAGGCGACGGGCGACACCGGAAAGACCGCTGGCTCCGGAACCGGCGACCACGCCAACTCCGGCGACAGCCACTCAGCGAGCAACGCGGCCTAACGCCGCTGTGGCCGGCCCCGCGCGATCGGTTCAGCGCCCCGGCGAGCGGAGCAGGTTCCGGGGATCGCCAGACAAATCAGCCAGATCAAAACCCGCGGGTTCCGCATGGCCCCCAGTCACACGTCAGCCCTCCGGATAGAAGAGAAAATGCACGCAACCCTGCTCGGACTGGGGAATGTGCCAGGACCGCGCAGGTGCATGCAGGAAGGTGCCCGCCGGATAGTCATTGACGCCGTCGTTGAGCACCCCGGAAACGACGTACACCTCCTCCGGCCCGGGGCTATGGTGATCTTCCCCGGCCCACACCGCTCCCGGCGCAATGGTTGTGATCAGGGCTTTCGCGCCGTTCTCGCCCTCCCAGAGCGGTTGAATACTCACCCCGGCGAACAGCTCGATCGGCTCGACGTCGGCGGCCGTTTTCCACGCGTACCCCGGAGCATGGGGACCGAACTGAGCCGGATCCCCTTGGCTGCTCGTCATGCGTGGAGCAACCCCATCCGGGGGTGTGGGCATTCCTCATGTGAGCACTCGGCGCCGCGTCGCCTAGAATGGGTGTATGCCAGCCAAGACCGAACCAGCCGCGATCGACGATATCGAGCCGCTGGCCGACGAGACTGCCCACCAGGCGCAGCGCGTCGTCGCCGCCTACGCGAACGATGCCGACGAGTGCCGCATGCTGCTCGCGATGCTGGGTATCGGGCCAACCAAGGTCGACGCGTAACTCGATACGTCTCCTCGCGATTGGTTCTGAGAAACACACATGGTGCCTCCCTCGGATGACCGATCGCCGGTAGAGGCTGTCGCGGGCACGTCCGACTTCGTCGTCGTGGCCAACCGCCTCCCGATCGACCTGGTGAAATTGCCCGACGGATCCACGACGTGGAAGCGCAGCCCTGGCGGACTCGTCACCGCGATGGAGCCGCTGCTGCGCAAGCGCCGCGGCGCCTGGGTGGGGTGGCCCGGAGTTCCCGACGTCGACGTCGACCCGGTCTCCGAGGACGACATGGTGCTGTATTCGGTGCGCCTCTCTACCGACGAGGTCGCCGAGTATTACGAGGGTTTCTCCAATGCCACCCTGTGGCCGCTCTATCACGATGTGATCGTCAAGCCGGAATATCACCGTGAGTGGTGGCAGGCCTATGTCGACGTGAACCGTAAGTTCGCGGAGGCAACGGCAGCGGTCGCCGCCGAAGGCGCGACGGTATGGGTCCAGGACTACCAGCTGCAGTTGGTACCCAAGATGCTGCGCATGCTGCGTCCGGATCTGACGATCGGTTTCTTCCTGCACATTCCGTTCCCGCCTGTGGAGCTGTTCATGCAGATGCCGTGGCGTACCGAGATCGTGGACGGCCTGCTGGGCGCCGACCTCATCGGTTTCCACCTGGCCGGCGGTGCGCAGAACTTCATGTACCTGGCGCGAAGGCTGGTGGGTGCCAGCACATCTCGCGCATCGATCGGCGTGCGCTCACGGTTCGGTGAGATCCGGGTGGGCTTCCGCACGGTGAAGGTGGGCGCCTTCCCCATCTCGATCGACTCGACGCAGCTCGACAGTGTGTCCCGCAGCAAGCAGATCCGTCAGCGCGCCAAAGAGATTCGCGCCGAGCTCGGCGGACCACGCAAGATCCTGCTGGGCGTCGACAGACTCGACTACACCAAGGGCATCGATATCCGGCTGCGCGCGTACGAGGAACTGCTCGCCGAGGGCCGCGCCAGCAGCAGCGACACCGTCTTCATCCAACTCGCGACACCCAGCCGCGAACGCGTCGACAGCTACAAGAAGATGCGTGGCGACGTGGAACAGCAGGTGGGACACATCAACGGCGAGTTCGGCGAGGTCGGACACGCGGTAGTGCACTACCTACACCGCCCGGTGCCCCGCGAGGACCTCATCGCCTTCTTCGTCGCCGCCGATGTCATGTTGGTGACACCCCTGCGCGACGGGATGAACCTGGTGGCCAAGGAGTACGTCGCGTGCCGCAGTGATCTGGGCGGCTCACTGGTGCTTTCCGAATTCACCGGAGCCGCAGCAGAATTACGTCAGTCTTATCTGGTCAATCCGCACGACATCGACGGCGTGAAGGACGGCATCGAGTCGGCGCTCAACCAGAGCCCGGAGGAAGGGCGGCGCCGGATGCGGGCGCTGCGCCGTCAGGTGCTCGCCCACGATGTGGATCGGTGGGCGCGTGCCTTCCTGGAGGCGCTAGCGACACCAGCCACCGGCGATTCCATCGCACCGGAGCAGCCCGCGGTGTTGGGCGGCGAACCCCTCTAGAGCGGCGTGATGTAGGAGATCAACCACTTGTCTCCGGAGCGCGTGTAGTCCACCTGAATCGATGACGAGTCGTACACAGGAGTGCGTGACTGGTCGGTGATGGTGCGATTCATGTACACCACCACTTGCGCCGAGTCTCTATGCGCGGCAATGATCCCGGTGCCCACGACACTGGTCTGGCTGACGATCTTGCGCTGCTTGGCCTGCGGGATGATTTCCCTGTTCGCCTTGTCTTGGAACTCACGCCGGTACTCGGGGGTCAACCCCCCGTACTGCTCGTCGAGGCTGCGCTCGACGGTCTGGTAGTCGTATCCGAAGATGCTTCCCACCTGCTTGCCGGCCTGTTTGATCAGCGTCTCACCCGCGGCCCGACTGGCGACCGTGTCGACCCTGTGCCAGTACATGCCGCCGGCCACGGCGGACAACCCGATCACGGCCAGCACCACCACCGCGACGAAAGTTCTTGTCAGCCAGCGCATCAGCTCTGTCCGTCCGGCCATCGCAGGTCATATGCGGTCATGTTGCCTTGCTGATCCTCGGCGACGATCATCCGCATACGGTACGACTTGGAGGGCTCGTTGACCCCCGAGTCGGCGTTGGTGAGCGTCACACGTGCAGAGATGAGTATCGACGCCTTCTTACTTATCTCGTCGACGCTCTCCAGGCTCGCCTTCTTGATCACCACCTCGGAACTGGTCCCGGTTTGGTGGTACAGCGCTTTGAGATTGGCGGTGTTGTCGGGGTTGAACGTGCCGCGCAGCGGACCGCTGGTGCTGTTGACGAACTGGTCGACGTTCTTGTCGATGCTGTCCTGGCTATAGGTCATCATGTTCGTCACCGTCTGCACGGCGGTATCGACGAATCGCTGATCGCGCGCGGCCATGAGGTCGTCGCGATGCTGCGCACGCCCCATGAGCGCCAGCGCCACCCCCAACGCGCCGATGAGCACTACCGCGAGCACCGCCGCCGCCCACGCGACCCCGCGCGCGTTCCCTGGCCGACGGGAGTCGGCAACGGAAGGCTCGGCCTTCGACCGCACCTCGGTGCGGCCCAAGGACACACTGATGGTCTCGGCACCGACCTCGCTGGTCGGGCCGGCCGGCCGAGCCGCCCGACGCCGGGTTGTCGGTGCGGAGCCGCCCACGCGAACAGCCTCGGGCTGCGATGGCGGAGTCGTCGTCTCTTTGTCGGTCATACCGGCTTGGGTCCCAACATCAGATCCGCCCATGTCTCCGCCTCGCTACCACGCTCCAACGCGGGCGCGTACACGCTGGGCTGATTGTTGGCATCAAGAAAAACACCGTTCTTCGGATCGTAAGCACGTGTCGCCATCGGCTCCGATTTCGCCGCCACCGGCATCACATCCCCACCGGCCGGGGGTGCTTCCGGAGCCGGTGGAGGCGGCGGGGGCAGGGTCGGAGTGCCCGGATCGGGCTCGACACCCGGCGGTATGTTCGGGAATTTATTGGGCGGCAGGATATTCCGTGGGTCCTCCACCGGGGTGCCGTACGGAGCGGGCGGGCCACGCCACGGGTTGCTACCAATCGGCACATATCCGCGCGGGTCGCGGCACAACTGAATGGTCGGCGCCCGCTTGCCGGGGAACTCCTGGCACGGGTAGTTGCGCGCACCGCGCACCGCGCTCGGATCGTTCTGGGCCGTCTTGCAATACATGTCGCTGGGCAGCTCGCGCAGGGTCTCGTCGGCCGGGGTACGCATCAGCGGCGCCGGCACGAAACCGGTCAGGCACGGCGGGGGGTCGCCCAGGTTCAGCCGGAAGTCCAACTTCGCACCCTCGTCCATCGGCGCACCACCGGCGACGGTCAACAGCGCCGAGAACAGCGCGGGCAGGATCACCAACGACTGCTCGATCGACTTGTTGTAGATGACGCCGACACGACCCAGATTCGCCAGGCTCGCCGCGAGCACCGGGAACGACGGGCGGATACCCGCGAACAGTTCGGAGGCTTCCCCGGCGGCACCCGGAGCCACCGTGAGGAACTGACGCAGTTGCGGATCGGCCTTGGCGAAATGCTCGGTCAGTGCCGCCAGACTGGAAACGGATCCACGGATGTTGTCACCACTGCGAATCTGGGCGTCCAGCAGCGGCCCCACCTGATCGATCAGCTTGGTGGTGCTGTCGTAGTTGGTGTTGGCCTCTTGGATCAGCAGCCGCGACGAGTCGATCAGCCGGGAAAGTTCCTGACCGGATCCGTTGAACGCCTTGAACGCCTCGGCCAGCACCTCCCGCAGCCGGGTGTCCGCAACGGTGTTCACGAGGCCGTCCGCCTGGCGCAGCAGGGTGGAGACGTCGGTGGGGATGGACGTGCGATCGGCACCGATGACATCGCCTTGCCGCAGGCTCCCGACAGCACCCGTCGGGGGCGGCACCAGATCCACGTACTGCTCGCCGATGGCGGACACGCTCTTGACGACGGCCCGCACATTGCCCGGCACCGTCACGTTGTCGTTGAGCCGCATCCTGGCGGTAACGCCCTCGGGGGTCAGCTCGACATTGGTGACACGACCGATCTGCACACCGCGGTAGGTCACGTTCGCGTTCTGGTACAGACCACCCGTGGCAACGAACTGTGCCTTCACATCATGGTTTCCGATGCCGAGCGCGGTGGGCACCCGCAGGTAGAAGATCGCCATCAGCGTCACGCTGATCACCGTGACGGCCGCGAAGATCATCAGCTGTATCTTGATCAGCTTTTCCATCAGCGACCACCTCCCTGCGGGGCAGCAGGAGCCGACGGTGCAGGCAGATCGAACGGGCTGGTCTCCTTGCCGTTCAGGTTGGCCATGGATCCGATGAGCCATTCCGGAGGGTTCACCACGTCGTTGAAATGCTGCATGTTCGGATCGAAGAACGATGTGGTGAACAGCGTTTCACCCAGGCGCCGAGCGGTCAGGTCAAACGTCACGAAGACGTTCAGGTAGTCGCCGCGCACCGCGTTCCGCAGATACTTGGTGCTGAACGGGAATGTGGGCAGGAGGTCAAGGCTGTCGATCAATACGTCACGGTTTTCTGCCAGTGCCCGAACCACCGGGTACAACCCCTTGAGATCAGCGACGATGTCTTCCTTGGTGGTTCGCAGCACCCGGTCGGTGATCTTCGCAAGGTTTCCCACCGATCGGAACGCCTCGATGATGTTGGCGCGATTCTCGTTGAGCACCTTCAGCGCAGGCTCGATCGAATCGATGGCGCGTCCCAGGCTTTCCTTGTGCTCGGCCAGGACGCGCGAAAACTTGTCGATGCCCTCGATGGCCGAGATGATGTCGTTCCGCTGAGAGTTCAGCGACGAGATCAGCGTGGCGAGTTTGGGCAACACCTGGGTCAGATTCCCGGTACGTCCCTTGAACAAGTTGTAGGTCTCGTCGGTGATGTCTTGTATCGCACCGAGATTGCCCTTATTGACCACGACGGACAGCGCAGACAACACCTCTTCGGTGCTGGGGTACTTGCCTGTCCGGCTCAGGGGGATGGTGGATCCGCCGACCAGCCGACCCACCGCGGGTTCCCCGGTGGGGGCGGCCAGCTCGATGTGCTGCGAGCCGAGCAGGCTGGTCTGGGCAACCTTCGCAACGGCGTTGGCCGGCAGCTGCACCTCCGGCCCCAACGACACTTTGACTCCGGCATACCAAGAACCATCTGGCTTTTGGAATGCGTCGATACCGGACACGCTGCCCACGGTCACGTCGTCCACCATGACCGGAGAGTTCTGCGGCAGCGTGGTGACATCGGGCAGCTCCACGGTGATGGTGTAGGACCGCGCGCCGTGACCGGCCGTCCCGGGCAGGTTCAGCGAGTTGAGTCCATTGAACTGGCATCCACTCGCCACGACGGCGACACCGACACCGATCGCCATGCCGCGCAGTGTGCGATGAGAGCCTCGCGCGAAGAGCGTTGAACTCAGACGACTCATCGCGGACCTCCCGGAGCAGCCGGTGGTGCGGGCTCGTCCGCGGCGGCAGGGAAGCCCGGCGGCACCGGCCCCGGCTCGGCGGGACGCAGCTCCGTGCCCGGGGGCGGCGGGGCGTTGATCTCCTCTGGCCCCAGCATCAATGCACTGAGGTCCTGCGGCGACGGCTTCGGCGGCGGCGGTGCGCCATTGGGCCGGACCCACACCAGGTCCTCGCGCGGCGCCTCGGACTTCGCCTCGGTCTCGGGGGTGTCGTAGATGATCTGTCCCTTGTACGCCGAGATCTGATTGATCGGGTGCAGCAAGATCGGGGCATAGTTGAAGGTCGCGCGGCGCAACACGGGACCCATGCGTTCACGGCAGATCTCGGCCCGCTTCAAATACTCGGTCTTGGTGCCCGTTTCGAACACACCACCGCAGATGAATTGCACCGGGTTGGCCAGGTTCGGAATCGAGAGCATGCCGTTCAACGTGCCTGCCGCGGGGTTGTAGATATTGTAAAAGTTGGCCAGGCCGTTGGGCGCGACGTGCAGGATCTGTTCGACGTCGTCGCTCTGGTCGGAGAAGATCTTCACGAAGTCGCTCAGCTTGTTCACCGAATCGATGAGCGCGGAGTTGGTGTCTCCCAGGAAACCTCGTACATCGGTGAGCGCCTGATTGAGTGCGCCCAGGGTGGCGCCGAGGTTCTCGGTGCTGGCCGCCAGGACCTTCGACACCGAGGCCAAATGCGTGCTGAATTGCACGATCTGCTCGTTGGAATTCGCCAGCGCGTCCACCAGTACCTGCAGGTTCTTGATGGTGCCGAATAGATCAGTGCGCGAGTCGCCGAGCCGCCCGGCTGCCTGCGAGAGCTCGCGCACCGCATTCCGGAACGAGTCGCCGTTACCGTCGAAGGTGCTTGCCGCCTGGTTGATGAAATCGCTTACCGGCCCCTTGGATTCACCTTGCGGTCCCAAGCTGTCGCTGAGCTTGGCCAGCTCGGTCTTGACCTCGTCCCATTCGATCGGGACGGCGGTCTTGTCCAGACCCAACGAGGCGCCGTCGGCGAGAGCCTGCCCCTCGGTGTAGGCCGGGGTCAGCTGAACGAATCTGGCAGTCACCAGATTCGGAGCCATGATGATCGCTTGCGCACCCTCGGGAACTTTGAACTTGTCCGGGAGCTCCATGGTGACCTTCACGTCACCCTCGCGCGGCTCGACGGCGCTGATGTGCCCGGCCTTCACACCGAGAATCCGAACGTCATCACCCGGGTACAGCCCGACGGCCGACGCGAAATGCCCGACGATCTTGTAGGTTCCGCGGCTGGGCCACACCCAATACAGCAAGCCACCCACGAGTGCCACAGCGAGCATCGCGTAGACACTCTTCTGAATCCAGGGTCTGAAACGGGTCTGTTGTGTTGTCATGGCGATTTCGGCCTCATGACTTGGCGTTCGCCGATAAGACCGTTCAAGTAGTCCGAGAGGCTGGCGGGCAGCTTGCCGGGCTGGAAGTAGGTGTCGAACATGACGGCGGTCAGTGTCGCGGGCGGGAAACCGTAGACGTTCACGTGGAAGCCCGGTCCCGAGGAGACGACCTCGCCCAGTGCGGTGCCGTATCCGGGTAGCCGCTTGAGCGCCTCACTGATATGAGCCTTTCGGTCCAAGAGATCGTCGAGCACGACGTTCAGCTTCTCCATGGTGGGCCGGAACTCTTGGCGGTTGTCTGCCACGAATCCACTGAGCTGCTGCGAGAGTCCCTGCACTCGATTGATCAGTTCGCTGATGGCCAGACGCCGCTCATCGAGCGCGGCGAACAGTTGATTGCCATCGGTGACAAGCTTGTTCACCTGCCCGGCGCGCTCGGAGAGAATCCCACTCACGGACTTGGCGCGGTTCAACAGCTGTTCGAGGGCAGCATCGCGGTCATTCAGCGTGCGTGAGAGCGAGGCGACTCCGTCCAGGGCACCGCGCAGCTGCGGGGTGGCATCGCGCATCGCGTCGGTGATGACTTGCAGCGACTGATCGAGCTGCGCCTTGTCTATCCCGCCCGCCGACGCGCCCAGGTCGCTCAGCGCGCTGTTGAGCGTGTACGGAGTTCTGGTGCGGCCCAAAGGGATCTCAGTAATACGGCCCGACCCGGCAGGCGTCACCGACAGCGATTTCTCACCCAACACGGTGGTGGTCCTGATAGCGGCCAGCGACTGGTCACCCAGGCGGATCGAGCGATCCACGGTGAAGTCCACGCGAACCTTGTTGCCCGCCAAGGACACATCCTTGACCTGGCCCACCTTGATGCCCGAAACGAAGACGTTACCGCCCGGCTCCAGGCCTCCAGAGTCCGCGAAGAACCCCGTGTATTGCCTGCCCTGCGGCCAGAACGGAAGACCCGTGTAGCCGAACGCGACCAGCACCAGCATCCCCACCACGGCGATACCGAAGATTCCGGTGCGTACCGGATCCTTCTCCTGGATGTCACTCATTTTTGAAGGAACACCTGCCCTTCGATGGGTCGGGCGGGCCACCGAATGGGATCAGCCAGTCGGTTCCGACGGGTCCGTTGACCTTGATGCGGATGGAGCAGTAGTAGATGTTAAAGAACGATCCGTAGGCACCAAGAGCGTTGAGCCGCAGATAGTTCTCGGCCAGGTTCTCCACAACCACATTGACGTCGGCCTTACGCTCATCCAGCCGGGTTGCCAGCTGGCGAGTCTGCTCAATGGTGCCCTTGATGTACGGGCGAGTGTCCTTGAGTACCGATTCCAGCGATGAGGCCGTCGAGGCGAGCGGGGGTAGCGCTCCGGCCACCACATCGCGCTGTTGCGCCAGGCCCGAGACGAGCTGCTGCAGCTGGTCGACGCTCGAAGAGAACTGGCTGCTCTTCGAATCGACGGTACCGAGCACGTCGTTGAGGTGGTTGATCACATCGCCGATCAGCTGATCGCGTTCGGCCAATCCCGAGGTAAACGAGGATGTATCACCGAGGAGTTGGGAGAGCGTTCCCCCTTGTCCCTGCAGGATCTGGATAAACGCGTTGCTGATCTCGTTAACCTTCGCGGCGTCAAATCCCTTGAGCACAGGCCGAAGTCCGCCGAGCAACGCATCCAGATCGAGAGCCGGCTGGGTGTGCTCCTTATCCAGCGTTCCTCCGTCGGGCAGCTTACGCAGCTCGCCAGGGCCCGACGAGATCTCCAGATACCGGTCACCGACCAGGTTCTCGTATCTGACGATCGCCCGGCTGGAGCTGTAGAGCTGATACTTCGAATCGACGTCGAAGGTGACCTCGACAGTGTTGTCCGGATTGAGCGATACGTCCTTGACGCGGCCCACCGGCACGCCGGCGATGCGGACCTTCTGGCCGGACCGCAGGTCGGATGCTGTGCTGAAGATTGCGTGATACCGCTTGCCGGAACCGAATCGGAACTCACCGAAGGTGATGATCAGACCCGCCGCCACCAGCAGCATCACCACGGTGAAGACGGCGACCTTGATCTGTGTACCGCGCACCATCAGAACTCACTTCGCTTCGCGAAGGCACCGTTGTAGAGGTACTGCAGAGTATCGGGGGCGTTGACTTGCAGCTCCTCCAACGGCTTGTACGGGATGTACGCGTTGTCGGTCACCAGGAAGGGCGATCGGTACCATGACCCGTTTTGCGCCTTGGTCGGAATGTTCGGCAGGCCACGACAGTTGGGTCCACCGGAGCCGTTCACGATCGGCAGGCTGTCCGGATAGGTGTACACCGGCGCTCCGAGTGGAAAGCTGTTGCTCAGGAACAGACCGGGCCGCACACCACCAATGAGCGGGGTGAAGGTCACCAATGCCTTGGAGATCGCCTGCAGCGTGCATGGAATCTCCGGCGAGTATCTGCCGAGCAGTGTGATGGGGGCGCGCAACCGCTGCAGCGCCGCGGTGAGGTCCTTCTCGGCAGGGGCCAGGGTTTCGTATCCGTTATTACCCAGCCCAATTGCCGCGAGCAGCGTGGCCTTGAGATCCTGCTGCTGATCCACGATGGTGCGGCTCAGTGTCGGCAGATTGTCGAGGATGCGCACGATGTTCGGCGCGGCATCACCATAGATCTGCCCCACCTGTCCGGCCTTCTGGAAATCCTGTTGCAGGGCAGGAAGTTTGGGATTCAATTGATCCAGGTAGTGGTCGAGCTCGATCAAGCCCTGTCCGAAATTGTCCCCGTTACCGCGCAACCCTTCGCCAACGGCGGTCAGGGTGGCGTTGAGGTTGACCGGGTCGATCTTTCCGAGCAGTCGGGTCAGGTTCTCGAACACTGTGTTGACTTCCAGGGCCACCGCCTCGGCGGTCACTGTCGCCCCCGGCCTCAGCGACGAGCCCGACGGCTGTTGCGGGGCAAGAAATTCCACCGATTTCGCGCCGAAGATGGTGGTGCCCGCGATGCGGACGGTGGCATTGGACGGAATCAGCCGCAGATCCTTGGCATTGACCGCGAGCTCCAGCTTTGCCTGCTCGTTGGCGTAGGAGATCGACTTGACCTTGCCGATCTGCAGTCCATGGAACTTGACCTTGCCGCCCTCCTCCATCACCAGGCCCGCGCGGGGCGAGACGACAGTGATGGCCTTGGTGTCGGCGAAGGCATCGTTGTACGCCAGGTAGGTCAACACAGTCAGCGCTACCAACACGGCGGCGAGCACCGTGCCGGCTAGCCGGACGGACCGGCGCGACGAGTCTCCTGACATGTGGTTCCTAGCCCGAGAGATTGAAGTTGCCGGACCCGCCGTAGACGGCAAGTGAGATGAACAGGGTGACAAGCACAACCACGATGAGGGAGGTACGTACGGCCTGGCCGACCGCGACACCCACGCCCACCGGGCCACCGGAGGCATTGAATCCGTAGCTGGTGTGCACCAGCATCACGACCACCGACATCACAATCGCCTGCAGGAACGACCACAGCAGGTCGGTGGGCACCAAGAAGGTGTTGAAGTAGTGGTCGTACACACCCGGGGACTGGCCGTTGATCATCACTGTGGTGGCGCGCGATGCGAAGAACGCCGCCAGCACCGACAGCGAATACAGCGGGACGATGGCGATGAGCCCGGCCACCAAGCGGGTGGACACCAGATACGAAACCGCGTGGACCGCCATCGTTTCCAGCGCGTCGATCTCCTCCGAGACGCGCATGGCGCCGAGCTGGGCGGTCGTTCCGGCACCGATCGTCGCCGCCATCGCGATGCCCGCCACCACCGGCGCGATGATGCGCACGTTCAGGAACGCGGACAGGAAGCCGGTGAGCGCCTCGATTCCGATATTGCCCAGCGAGGAGTAGCCCTGTACCGCGATGACGCCACCGGAGGCCAGGGTAAGGAAGACGGCCACGCCGACCGTGCCACCGATCATCACCAGGGCACCGGTGCCCATGGTGATCTCGGCGAGCACCCGGATCGTTTCCTTGCGGTATTTCGTCAGCGCCGCGGGGATGTAGCTCAGCGACTGCGCGTAGAAAAGTGCCTGCTCGCCGAATTTGTCGAACGAGCGTCCCAGACCACGCATATACCGAACGGTATAGGAGGTCACGGTGTGCGTCGAAAGATACGGTCCGGTCACTAGTGCTTCACCAGGACCCGCACGCCAATGGCCGTCATGACGACGTTGATGACGAACAAACAAATGAAGGCGTAAACCACGGTCTCGTTGACCGCATCGCCGACGCCCTTGGGTCCGCCCTTGACGGTGAGCCCGCGATAGCAGCCGACAAGGCCCGCGAAGATGCCGAACAGGAAGGCCTTGATCTCCGAGATCATCAGCTCGCCCAGGCCGGTCAGCACCGTCAGACCGTTGATGAAGGCGCCGGGGTTGACTCCCTGCAGGAACACCGAGAACACGTAGCCGCCGACCATGCCGATGGCACACACCAGGCCGTTCAGCAGCAGCGCGACGAACGTCGACGCCAGCACCCGCGGCACCACGAGCCGCTGGATCGGATCGATGCCCAGCACCTGCATCGCGTCGATTTCCTCGCGAATGGTGCGGGCACCCAGGTCGGCGCAGATCGCCGTGGCACCGGCGCCCGCGACAACGAGCACCGTGACCACGGGCCCGAGCTGCGTCACCGTGCCGAAGGCCGTCGCCGCACCGGACAGGTCCGCCGCACCGATCTCGCGTAGCAGGATGTTGAGCGTGAAGGCGACCAGGACCGTAAACGGGACGGCGACCAAGAGCGTCGGCAACAACGAGACCCGCGCGATGAACCACGTCTGATCCAGGAATTCCTGGCCCTGGAACGGGCGGCGGAACATGTTACGGAACGTGGCCAACGACATGGAGACGAAGCCGCCGACGGCGCGCGCCGGCGCCGCGAGCTGCTGCTTCAACCTTTGCTCCTGTCTCACACATCCCGGTACTGCCGAAGACTGGCCCCTATGATCCGGTTAACGATCGACGTGTACCTACCACGCTGTGAGGCGCATCATATTAACGAGAAAAAATTCTTAGTGTCAATTCTTGTACGGGCAGGCAAATCGCACGCCACGTCCACTTTGTCCTGCGATTTTGGTGCGATAAATAGAACTGGTTCTATTTAGTGCCGCACCGCCACCCTCGGCGTTGCTCAATCTTCGACCATCAGTGCGGTCGCGGAAAACGTGCGCTTGGGATCGTGTCCAGCAAAGAAATCAGCAAGGGCTGAATTGAGTGCTGACGGATCCCATGCGCCGGAATCCGCGGTGAACTTCGCTTCTACAGTAGGCGCCGCCAACAACGTCACGGTCGGTCCGTACACGATGAACAACTGACCGTTCACCGCCTCCGCCGCCGGCGAGGCCAGGTAGCGCACCAAAGTCACGACATGTTCAGGGGAAAGAGGATCAATCGAGTCCTCGGGTGCGTCGCCAAAAACGTCCGCGGTCATCGCCGTACGCGCGCGTGGGGCGATGGCATTGGCCCGCACCCCGTAGCGCCCGAGGGCACGCGCAGCCGACAGCGTCAGCGCGGTGATGCCGGCCTTGGCGGCGCCGTAGTTGGCCTGCCCCTCCGGCCCCAGCAGGCCGGCTTCAGACGACGTATTGATCAGGCGGCCGTACACCGGGGCTCCCGCAGTCTTCGACGCACCACGCCAGTAGGTGGCGGCGTTGCGAGTCAGCAGGAAGTGACCGCGCAAGTGCACGTGGATGACGGCGTCGAACTCCTCGTCCGACATGTTGAAGAGCATCCGGTCGCGCGTGATACCCGCGTTGTTGACCACGACATGCAGACCACCGAGCGATTCGGCGGTGGAGATCAGCTCGTCCGCGGTCGCGCGCTCACCGATGTCACCGGCGACGGTCACGCCCTTGGATCCCAGCGCGGCGATCTCGTCGAGCACATCGCTGCGCTCCAGAGCGGGCGCGATGTCGTTCACGATGACGGTCGCTCCGGATCGGGCCAGACCGATCGCCTCGGCGCGGCCGAGTCCCGCGGCGGCTCCGGTGACAATGGCGACGCGGCCACTCAGGTCGGCATCAGCAATCGCGCTCATACAAATTTCCCTTCAGTCCCATGCTTTCGACGCACCCCAACCGAGCCGGCTCCGCTCCGCCGAGCGCGGGCGGGCCGGTGATTTACGAATGCCTCTAGTCTTTGCGGATCAATGCGGCACGCGGGCACTCCGCGATCGCCTGCTCGACCAGATCTTCCTGATCGGCCGGTACTTCCTCTTGCAGGATGACGACATAGTCGTCGTCGTCGACGTCGAACACCTCCGGAGCGATGCCGAGACATACCAAGTTGCCTTCACAACGGTCAGGAACTACACCGACACGCATTGGAAACCTCTTTCCGGCGCTGTATGACGCCTCAAGGCTCGGCGAGCCGACGTCATCGTCTATTTGGGCTGTATCGCCAGACTACGACACGTGACCCACGACACAACCCGGGTAACACCAGGATCTCTGGGCTGAGTTTGTGCCGTGGCGCCGCGCCTGGACTCCCTAGACTAGAACGTGTTACAAATCTTGTGTCAACGTGGGTCACACCTGAGGGCCACGACAGCCGACGGGCAGCAGAAGGAACACACATGCATATCGCCTACACGCCCGAGCAGGAAGAGCTGCGCCGCGAGCTACGCGCATACTTCGACACACTGCTGACCCCGGAGCGGCGCGAGGCCTTGGCGTCGAATCAGGGTGAATACGGCAGCGGCAACGTCTACCGCGAGACCGTCGAGCAGATGGGTGCCGATGGCTGGCTCGCGCTGGGCTGGCCCCAGGAGTTCGGGGGCCAGGACCGTTCGGTGATGGATCAGCTGATCTTCACCGACGAGGCAGCGATCGCCGGCGCTCCGGTGCCGTTCTTGACCATCAACAGCGTCGCGCCGACGATCATGCACTACGGCTCCGACGAGCAGAAGAAGTTCTTCCTGCCGAAGATCGCCGCGGGCAAGCTGCACTTCTCCATCGGCTACTCCGAGCCGGGCGCCGGCACCGACCTCGCCTCGCTGCGTACTTCGGCCGTCCGTGACGGCGATGACTACGTCATCAATGGCCAGAAGATGTGGACCAGCCTCATCGAGTACGCCGACTACATCTGGCTCGCGGTGCGTACCAACACTGAGGTGAAGAAACACCGCGGCATTTCCATGCTCATCGTGCCCACCACCGCCGAGGGCTTCTCGTACACCAAGGTCCGCACCATGGCCGGACCCGGCACCAGCGCCACCTATTACCAGGATGTCCGGGTACCGGTGACGAGCCGAGTCGGTGAGGAGAACGCGGGCTGGAAGCTGGTGACCAACCAGCTGAATCATGAGCGGGTGGCTCTGGTTTCCTCGGCGCCGATCATCACTGCGCTGCGCGAGGTACGCGAGTGGGCACAGAACACCAAGGGCCCGGGTGGCCGGATCATCGATTCCGAGTGGGTTCAGCTGAACCTGGCCCGCGTGCATGCCAAGGTCGAGTACCTCAAGCTCATCAACTGGGAGCTGGCCTCCAACACCGATGCCGCTCCCTCCCCCGCAGACGCCTCCGCCACGAAGGTCTTCGGCACCGAGTTGGCCACCGAGGCCTACCGCCTTCTCATGGAGGTTCTCGGGACGGCGGCAACGCTGCGTCAGGACTCCCCCGGCGCGCAGCTGCGCGGCCGCGTCGAGCGGATGCACCGGGCCTGCCTGATCCTCACATTCGGCGGCGGCACCAACGAGGTTCAACGCGACATCATCGCGATGACCGCCCTCGGCCAGCCCGCCGCGACACGCTAGAAGGGACTGCACTGCAATGGATTTCTCCCTTACCGAGGCACAGACCGATCTCGCCGGTCTGACCCGCACCATCGCGTCGGCGATCAGTACGCCGGAACGTCAGAAGGAACTCGACAAGCAGGACAGCCGGTTCGACTGGCAGCTGTGGACCAAGCTGGTCGAGGCCGACATCCTGTCCACCGCGGCACCCGAGTCGGTGGGCGGCGGGGGTTTCGGCGTCCTCGAGCAGTCCTCGATCCTCGTCGAGCTGGGCCGAGAATTGGGCGCCGTGCCCTACCTCGAGTCTGTCGTACTCGCGGCCGGTGCGCTCGTGGCATTCGGTTCCGAGGTGCTGCAGAACGATTGGGCTGCACCGGCTGTCGCCGGCAAGAAGGTGCTCACCATCGCGCTCGAGGGTGAGCCGGGCGAGGGATCGGTCGCCGCCCGCACCGAAGGCGCCGGCTATGTCCTGACCGGTAATCGCGTCCTGGTGCCGTTCGGCGTCGAGGCCGACGCCTACCTGGTGCCTGCCGAGACCGAGACCGGCACCGCAGTATTTCTGGTGGCAGCCGACGACGCGGGCGTCACCCAGGAAACGTTGTACACCACCGGTAAGGACAGTTCCGCGGAGCTCATCTTGTCCGAGGTTCCCGTTCCGGCCGACCGCAAGGTCGGCGGCATCGAGGTCGTGGAGTGGCTCCGGCTGCGGGAATCTTTGGGCCACAGCGCCTATCAGCTAGGCGTGTTGGAGCGGGCCCTAGAGCTGACCGCCGATTACGCGCGCACTCGCGAGCAGTTCGGCAAGCCCATCGGCGGCTTCCAGGCAGTGGCCCAACGACTGGCCGACGGATACATCGACGTCAAGGGGCTGCGCCTCACCTTGTGGCAGGCCGCATGGCGGGTCTCGGAAGACCTACCCGCCGATGTCGACGTCGCGACCGCCAAGTTCTGGGCCTCCGATGCCGGTCACCGTGTCGCGCACACCGCGGTTCACGTACACGGCGGCGTGGGTATCGACGAGGACCATCCGGTGCATCGCTACTTCCTCGCCGCCAAGCGGGGGGAGTTCGCCTCCGGCAGCGCGACGGAGCAGCTGCGCCGCATCGGGCGCGAGCTCGCCGACACACCTGCCTAGTATCTGGTTGTGAGCACCCCGGAAGACGCAACGGTCACTCAGCTGCTGGCGAGCCTGGCCGATGTCGAGGACCGGGGGCTGCACTTCGAAGGTTCGTTCACGCCGTGGCGTGATCATGTGGCCGAAAGTCGCCGCCTGGCTTCGGTATTGCGCGCCCGGCTGGATCCTTCGAAACCCCCGCATGTCGGTGTGCTGCTGGAGAACACGCCGGCGTTCTCGTATCTGTTGGGCGCCGCGGCACTCGGCGGACTGGTACTGGTGGGCCTCAATCCCACCCGGCGCGGCAGCGCGTTGCGGCGAGACGTTGACTTGGCCGACTGTCAGCTGATACTCACCGATTCGGCGAGCGCTCCCCTGCTGGATGGAGTCGATCACATCGACATCGATTCCCTCGCTGGGCAATCCGCAGCGCCGGTGGATGTTCCCGACATTCGGCCGGATGACCTGTTCATGCTCATCTTCACTTCGGGCACCAGCGGCGACCCCAAGGCCGTCCAGATCACCCACGCCAAGGTTGCCTCTGCGGGAATCATGCTGTCCTCGCGCTTCGGCCTCGGTCCGGCGGATGTCTGTTACCTATCGATGCCGATGTTCCATTCCAACGCGGTGCTCGCGGGCTGGTCGGTTGCGCTCGCGGCGGGAGCGTCGATTGCACTGCGGCGCAGATTCTCCGCCTCGGGCTTCCTGGACGACGTCCGCAGGTACGGAGCCACATACGCCAACTACGTGGGCAAGCCCATGTCGTATGTGCTGGCGACACCGGAACAGCCCGATGACGCCGAGAACCCGTTGAAGATCATGTACGGCAACGAAGCCGCCGCTGGGGACACCGATCGATTCGCACAACGGTTCGGCGCGTTCGTTATCGACGGATTTGGTTCGACCGAGGGAGGCGTCGCACTGGGGTGGGCACCCGGTACTCCCCCGGGCGCGATCGGGCCGCTCACTCCCGACGTCCGCATCCTGGATATCGAGACCGGAGAGCCCTGCCCCCCGGCAGTTTTCGACGGTAGCGGCAAGGTGGTAAATGCCGCACAGGCCACCGGCGAGCTGGTGAACATCGCGGGACCCGGGCGATTCACCGGCTACTACAAGAACCCCGAGGCCGATGCCGAACGCATGGTCGAGGGTAAGTACCGCAGCGGCGACCTCGCCTACGCCGACGAGAACGGATATGTGTATTTCGCCGGACGCCTGGGAGACTGGCTACGCGTCGACGGCGAGAACCTGGGCACCGCCCCCATTGAGCGGGTACTACTGCGCCATCCGGACATCACCGAGGTCGCCGTCTACGGGATCCCCGACCCCACCGTGGGCGATCGGATCATGGCGGCACTGGTGGTACGCAACGGTTTCCAGCCGTCCGAACTCGGCGGATTCCTGACCGCCCAAGAGGATCTCGGCCCCAAACAATGGCCCGCACTTATCAGGGTGAGCCAGACTCTGCCACGTACCGCGACGTTCAAGGTGATCAAGCGTCAGCTGTCCGCCGAGGCGTTGGAGACCAGCGACCCGCTGTGGCGGTTGAGTGACGGGGCATATATCCCATAGCACCGCCGAGTGTGCCGATCCGGTCGAAATCTCGCCAATGTTCGACACTATCCACACACTCGAGAGGCTGTCGGTGGTCGGTGCAAGGCTGCCATTATGGGGGACGTACCGTGGCCGTTCATCAGGGATGAGGCGCTCGCGAATCATCTGATCACTGGGTACGCCCTCCGCGGATTCACCGCGCTTTACCCCGCCGTATATGTGCCGCCGAGTGCCGAAGTCACACCGCTCAAGCGAGCCGAAGCGGCATGGCTATGGTCGAGGCGCCATGGTGTGCTTGCCGGCATATCCGCGGCCGCCGTCCATGGCACAAAATGGTTGCCACCGAGCGGTCCCGCCGAACTCATCCATACCAATCGTCGTGCTCCGCAGGACATTTCGGTATGGAGCGACCGTCTGCGCCGTGACGAGCAGACGGTCATCAACGGACTGCCCGTAACCACGCCCGCACGTACCGCGTTCGACATCGGACGACGCACCACGGTTGACCTGGCAATAGAACGTCTCGACGCCTTGATGAACGCCACCGGAACGTCCGTCGCCGACATCGAGACCGTCGTGGCACGGCACCGGGGTGCGCGAGGTCTGACCAGGCTCGCTCATGTCCTCGACCTGGTAAACGGCGGCGCAGAGTCACCCTGGGAGACACGCACCAGACTCATCGTGGTGCGCGCGGGCTTTACGGCTCCACAAACTCAGCTCGTTGTGCGTAACCGATTCGGCGACTTCGTCGCCCGCCTCGATATGGGATGGAAAGACCACAAAGTGGGTATCGAGTTCGACGGTGCCCAACATTGGACGGATGCAGGCCAACGCTCCCGCGATATCGATCGCGCCAAAGAACTGGCAGACGAAGGGTGGCGCATCGTTCGCGTGAGCTCCGACATGGTGCGCCATCGTGCGGGAACGATCGTCGCCAGGGTCGCGGAAGCATTCGCCACACCGACCGCGTAAGTCGAGTGTGCCGATCCGGTCGAAATCTCGCCAATGTTCGACACTATCCGCACACTCGGCGGCCCTGGGAGGCGCGCTAGCGAGGCTCCGGGAGTGGCGCGAGAACCTACCCGCGGATCTGGTTCAGCCTGTCAACCGTGCTCTCGAAACCCGCCACCAGATCGGCCACGATGTCCGCAGCGGGCCGAATCTCATTCATCCGCCCGACGATCTGTCCCGCCGGGAAGCAGACCGTCTCCGGATCGTGTGCACGATTCATCCGCTCATGGGCCCCGCTGACGAGGATGTTCTGCAGCGGCATGGGCAGCGGCGTCGGTGCGTCCTCGGCATCCCAGGCCTGCGTCCACTTGGTCTTCAGTAGTCGCGCGGGTTTCCCGGTGTAGATGCGAGTGCGCACGGTGTCACTGGAAGTCGCCTTCAGCAGTGCCTGCTGCACGACGGACTCGCCACCAGCGGTGACGGTTCCGAGGTCATACTCGGCAGCGGTCAGCCAGATCGAGCCGGTCCAGACACCCGAGGCACCCAGCGCCAGGGCCGCGGCAGCCTGTCTGCCGCTTCCGATACCGCCCGCCGCCAGCACCGGGGCGCTGCCGTCAAGTGCGTCCACGATCTCCGGCCAGAGCACCATGGATGCCACGTCACCGGTGTGCCCACCGGCCTCATAGCCCTGGGCGACAACGATATCGACGCCGTTTTCGACATGTCTTCTGGCATGTTCGGCCTTACCCGCCAGTGCCGCGACCGGCACGCCATGTTCATGGGCCTGGTCGATGACGTCCTTCGGCGGCGACCCGAGTGCATTGGCGATCAGCTTGATCGGATGCTTGAGCGCGACCTCCACATGCGAGCGTGCCACCGAATGCAGCCAGCCCAGCACACCGGCCGACTCGCGTTCGCCCGGCAGCGGTGGCACGCCCAACTCGGCAAGCGTCTTCTCTACGAAGTCCTTGTGTCCCTGTGGAATCAGCTTGTCGATATCCACTGCCGTGCCCTCGGTGGGCACCTTGGCCGGCATCACGATGTCGACACCGTACGGCTTGCCGTCGGTGTTCTCGTCCATCCAGTTCAGGACCGCGTCCAACTCGTCGGGGTCGTTGAAGCGGACGCAACCAAGCACACCCATGCCGCCCGCGCGGCTGATGGCGGCGGCGACCTTCTCCGACGGCGTGAAACCGAATATGGGGTAACGGATTCCAAACCGCTCGCAGAGGTCGGTATGCATAGATGAGCCGCTTGCGCGAAGGCCATCAGGCATGGATCAGGCTCCCGTGTTGACGTGCTTGGTGTTCACGAGGTCTACCTTCTCGGTCTCCGAGACCTCCTTGGCCCAGCGGTAGTCGGCCTTGCCCGCGGGGTTGCGCTTGACGGTGTCCACAATCCAGACGCTGCGCGGCACCTTGTATCCGGCGATCTCCTTGCGCGCGTGGCTGTCCAGGTCCTCGAAGGTGAGCGGTACACCGTCGCGCACCGCGATCACGGCACCCACATGCTGTCCCCACTTCTCGTCGGGCACACCGACGACAACCGCGTCGAACACGGCGGGGTGGCCCTTGAGAACGCTCTCGACCTCTTCGGGGAACACCTTCTCGCCGCCGGTGTTGATGGAGACGGACCCACGGCCGAGCATCGTGACGGTGCCGTCGGCCTCCACGGTCGCCCAGTCACCCGGAATCGCGTACCGGACCCCATTGAACGTCTTGAATGTCTCGGCGGTCTTCTTCTCATCCTTGAGGTATCCGACCGGGATGTGGCCGCTCTTGGCGATGAGGCCGCGCACCCCGGAACCGGGCGCGATCGGGTTGCCTTCTTCGTCGAGAACCGTTGTGGTGGAGCTGATCTTGACGGTCGGGCCGCCGGGGTGCATCTGCCCCTTTGCCACGCTGCTCAGGCCGCCGGTGCCCGTCTCCGAGGAACCGATGGCATCGGTGATCATGCGGTTGGGCAGCAGCTCAAGGTAGCGCTCCTTGACCGTCTGCGAGAAGAGCGCGGCGCTGCTGGCCAGCACCCACAGCGAGGACAGATCGCGCGCCCGGCCCTTATCGGTGTCCAGCGCATCGATGAGCGGGCGGGCAATGGCGTCCCCGGCGAAGAACAGCATGTTGACCTTGTTCTTCTCGATGGTGTCCCACACACCGTCGGGATCGAATTCCGGTGCCAGCACCGTGGTCCGGCCGCTGAACAAGGCCATGAACGTGGCGGCCTGGGTGGCGCCGTGGATCATCGGTGGGATCGGGAACCCGATGAACGGCGCGGCCTCAGCGCCCTGCGTGGCCAGATCCCATTCACCCTCGACAACCTCCCCGGTGACGTAGTTGATGCCGCCGAACAGAGATCGGTAGATATCCTCGTGCCGCCACATCACGCCCTTGGGGAAGCCGGTGGTGCCGCCGGTGTAAATGAGGAAGATGTCGTCGGGGCTGCGCTCCTCGAAGTCGCGTTCCGGAGATCCCTGTGCGAGGGCATCCGCGAACGCGACACCGCCGTAACTGCGGAAGTCCACGCCTGCGCCGTCACTGCCGTCTTCGACGACGATCGCGGTCTTGACGTTCGGCGTGCTCGGCAGCACGTTTGCGACCTTGTCGCTGTACCGCCGCTCGTGCACCAACGCGACCATGTCCGAGTTCTCGAACAGGTAGTGCAGCTCGGACTCGACGTAGCGATAGTTGACGTTGACCGATATCGCGCGGATCTTCACGATGGCGACGAGCGCGACGACGATCTCGATACCGTTTCGGCAGTACAGGCCAACCTTGTCGCCGGGGCCGACACCCTGGCTCTGCAGGAAATGACCTAGACGGTTGGCCTGCTCCTCAAGCTCGGCGTATGTCAGCTTCCGATCGCCAGAAATGATGGCAACACGATCGGGCATAGTGTCGATTGCATGCTCGGTGAGGTCGGCAATGTTAAGGGCCATGTCCATAAATTAGAACGTGTTACATTTTTAGACAAGCCCCGGCCCCACTGAGGGGTTCCTCTTGGACGGAAACACGGAGGAAAGACCATGACCGAGACAGTGACCGAGCAGGACGCACCCCACGCTCTGGTGGAGTTACGCGACCACGTGCTGATCGTGACGATGAACCGTCCGCACGCGCGCAATGCCCTCTCGGGCGACATGCTGGAGATCATGACGCAGGCGTGGGACCGCGTCGACAATGATCCCGAGGTTCGCGTCTGCATCCTGACCGGCGCCGGCGGGTACTTCTGCGCGGGGGCCGATCTCAAGGCCATGAACAAGCGCGCCCCGGGTGATCAGTTCTCCGACGGCAGCTACGACCCCTCGGTCATCCCCGGGCTTCTCAAGGGCCGCCGCCTGACCAAGCCGCTGATCGCCGCGGTGGAGGGACCCGCGATCGCCGGCGGAACCGAGATTCTGCAGGCCACCGATATCCGCGTCGCCGGCGAGAGCGCCAAATTCGGTGTCTCCGAGGTGAAGTGGAGCTTGTACCCGATGGGGGGATCGGCAGTGCGCCTCCCCCGCCAGATCCCGTACACCGTCGCCGCCGACATTCTGCTGACCGGACGGCACATCAAAGCTCCCGAGGCCAAGGAAATCGGACTCATCGGGCATGTGGTCCCCGATGGGCAGGCACTGGAGAAGGCACTGGAGCTGGCGGCGATGATCGCGGCGAACGGACCTGTCGCCGTGCAGGCCGTGCTCAAGACCATCCGCGATTCGGAGGGCCTGCACGAGAACGAGGCGTTCAAGGCCGATACCAAGGTGGGCATCGGCGTCTTCACCAGTAACGACGCCAAAGAGGGCCCGCGCGCCTTCGCCGAGAAGCGCGCACCCAACTTCACCGGGACATAAGCCAGCACGCATAGTGTGGGCGGGTGACGCCCATGTTCCCGCTGCAGTCGGTACTGCTGCCCGGTGAGCCCCTACCGCTGCGCATCTTCGAGCCGCGCTATGTCGCTCTCGTCCGCGATGTGATGGCCGCCGACCACACCTTCGGTGTCGTTCTGATCGCCCGCGGCCGGGAGGTCGGTGGTGGAGACATCCGGCATGACGTGGGGACCGCCGCCCGGGTTCTCGACTGCGAGTCGCTCGGGGCGGAGCGTTTCGCGTTGCGCTGCGAGGGCGCACATCGGATACGAATCACCCGGTGGCTCGAGGACGATCCGTATCCGCGCGCCGAGACCGAACCCTGGCCCGACGAACTCGATGATCGGGTGCTGCCGTTGAGCGCCCTCAATGAGGTGCAGGCACGTATCGAGAACTTGCTGCGACGGGTCGCAACCGCGCAGCAGGTCCGACTCCCCCGCCGTTGGTCGATCGCCACCGGGCTGCCGAGCGGCGCAGAAAAACGGTTGTACGCATTAGCATCTCGCGTGCCCATGGGTCAGGCCGACCGGCATGCCGTGCTGGCCGCACCCACCCTGGCGACGCGGGTCACCGCACTGAACGAGGCCGTCGACACCGTCAACGCGATGCTCGACTTCCGCGAGTCCGAACGCTAGCTGCTACGTCAGCGCCGACAGTTGCTTGATGTGCTCGACGCTGCGGCAGCCGACCACCAGCATGGTGACCCCGGCGGCTTCCCACGCCTTGATCTGCTCGCGCACCTCGGCCTCGGTTCCGACGATCGTGGTGTCGAGTACCAGCTCGTCCGGAATCGCTTCGGCCGCTTTGTCCTTGCGATTGGTGCGGAACAGCTCGGTGACCTCGTCCACCACCTCGCCGTAACCCATGCGCCGATACACCTCGGCGTGGAAGTTCAGTTCCACCGCACCCATGCCTCCGATGTACAAGGCGGAGAACGGCTTCAGCTGATCGAGCACCGAGCGGCGATCGTCGGTGACGATGACCTGTGCGGTGGCGGCAATCTCGAAATCCGCACGGCCACGCCGGGCACCGGGACGTGCGAAGCCCTCATCGAGCCATTCGTTGTACATGTCGGCCAGTCGCGGCGCGTAGAACATGGGCAGCCAGCCGTCGGCGATCTCAGCGGTCAGCGCGACGTTCTTCGGGCCCTCGGCCCCGAGAAAGATGGGGATATCAGAACGCAGCGGATGCACGATCGGCTTGAGGGGCTTGCCCAGCCCGGTGGCCTTATCCCCGGTCAGCGGCAGCGGATAGTGGGGACCGTCGCTGCGCACGGGCGCCTCACGGGCCAGCACCTGCCTGATGATGTCGATGTATTCACGAGTCCGAGCTAGGGGCTTGGGGAACGGCTGTCCGTACCAGCCCTCCACCACCTGGGGTCCCGATACGCCCAGCCCAAGGATGTGGCGGCCGCCGGAGAGGTGATCCAGGGTCAGGGCCGCCATGGCGCACGCCGTCGGCGTTCGCGCCGAAAGCTGAATGACCGAGGTGCCCAGCCGGATACGACTGGTGTCCGATCCCCACCAGGCCAGCGGGGTGTACGCGTCGGAACCCCAGGCCTCGGCCGTGAAGACGGCATCGAATCCGCCCTCTTCGGCGGCGGCCACCAGTTCGGCCGCATTGTCCGGCGGAGAGGCCGACCAGTATCCCAGCTGCAATCCGAATTTCATGGCCCGACTGTAACCGGCCGGATATGCCGCGACCACCACCCTTGCGAAAAAAACTAGAACTTGTTCTACTCGGGGGTGTGACAGTCAGCCAAAGCAGCACAACCGGGCAATTGCCCCTCCTGACGGCACCCCTCGAACTGTCTTTTGATTACACCCGTTCGGTGGGACCGACCCTCTCCAAGTTCTTCACCGCCCTACGCGATCGGCAGATTGTCGGCACCCGTGGCAGTGACGGCCGGGTTCACGTACCCGCGGCCGAGTACGACCCGGTGACCTACGCGCCACTGAGCGATGTGGTGCCGGTGTCGAGCGTGGGCACGATCCAGTCCTGGTCGTGGCAGCAGGAGCCGCTGGAGGGCCAGCCGCTGGCCAAACCGTTCGCCTGGGCGCTCATCAAGCTCGACGGCGCGGACACCTCGCTGCTGCACGCTGTTGATGCGGGGGCCACGGGTTCCGCGGGAATCGAGACCGGTGCCCGCGTGCACGCGGTGTGGGCCGACGAGACGGTCGGCGCGATCACCGATATCGCCTACTTCGCACTCGGGGATCGGCCGGTTGACGTGCCGGCCCCCGCACCGGATCAGGAGCCGGTGACCATGCAGGTCACTCCCATCCGGCTCGAAGTTCAGCACATCACCTCACCCGAAGAGAGTGCCTACCTGCGCGCACTGGCCGAGGGCAAGCTGCTCGGCGGCCGCACCGGCGCGGGCGGACGGGTCTACTTCCCTGCTCGGGGTGCCGATCCCCTGACCGGTGAGCCCACCTCCGACCTGGTGCAAGTGGCCGACAAGGGCGTCGTCACCACCTTCGCGATCATCAACATCCCATTCCCCGGGCAGCGCATCAAGCCGCCGTACGTGGCCGCCTACGTACTGCTCGACGGTGCCGATATTCCGTTCCTGCACCTCGTCTACGACATCGACCCGGCGGATGTCCGCATGGGCATGCGGGTCGAGGCAGTGTGGAAACCCAAGGAGGAGTGGGGATACGGGATCGACAACATCCAGTACTTCCGCCCCACCGGTGAACCCGACGCCGACTACGAGACCTACAAGGACCGGATCTGATGAGTTCCGCTGCCCCCGCAGTAGCAGTTGTGGGCTTCGCCCATTCCCCTCACGTTCGCAGTACCGAGGCCACCACCAACGGTGTCGAGATGCTGGTGCCCTGTTTCCGGCAGATCTACGCCGACCTCGGAATCAGCAAGTCGGATATCGGTTTCTGGTGCTCCGGGTCGTCCGACTATCTGGCCGGGCGTGCCTTCTCGTTCATCTCGGCGATCGACTCGATCGGTGCGGTACCGCCGATCAACGAGTCTCATGTGGAAATGGACGCGGCGTGGGCGCTGTACGAGGCCTACATCAAGATCCTCACCGGACAGGTCGAGACCGCGCTCGTCTATGGATTCGGGAAGTCCTCCGCCGGCACTCTGCGCAGAGTCCTTGCCCTGCAAACTGATCCGTACACCGTTGCGCCGCTGTGGCCCGATTCGGTGTCCATGGCCGCACTGCAGGCGCGCCTCGGCCTGGATTCGGGCAAGTGGACCAAGGAGCAGATGGCACAGGTTGCCCTCGACGCCTTCGGCCGCGCTGCGCGGGTGGACTCCGAGGCCGCGGCATCGAGCATCGACGAGCTGCTGGCGCGAGAATATTTCGCCGATCCGCTACACAAACACGACATCGCGCCGATCTCCGATGGCGCTTCGATCATGGTGTTGGCCTCTGCGGACCGTGCCCGCGAGCTGCGCGAAAACCCCGCGTGGATCACCGGATTCGAGCATCGCATCGAGACACCGATACTCGGCGCCCGTGACCTCACGACCTCTCCGTCAACAGCCGCGTCGGCGGCCGCCGCGACCGGCGGCGATACCGGGTCGATCGAGGTGGCCGAGTTGTACGCCCCGTTCAGTCATCAGCAGCTGATCCTCGCCGAGGCCATCGGCCTCAAGGACTCCACAACCGTCAACCCCTCGGGTGGCGCGCTGGTGGCCAACCCGATGTTCTCGGCCGGGTTGGAGCGGATTGGCTTTGCCGCACAACATATCTGGAATGGTTCGGCACAGCGCGTGCTGGCTCACGCGACCAGCGGGCCAGTACTTCAGCAGAACCTGGTCGCTGTGCTGGAGGGTAAGTAATCGTGGGTGCATCAAAGAACCTCGCTGCCGTCATCGGCACCGGGCAGACCAAGTACGTCGCCAAGCGCCACGATGTCTCCATGAATGGCCTTGTCCGCGAGGCGATTGATCGAGCGATGGTCGATGCGGGTGTCGACTGGGACGATATCGACGCCGTCGTCGTGGGTAAGGCCCCCGATTTCTTCGAGGGCGTGATGATGCCCGAGCTGTTCATGGCGGACGCGATCGGCGCGACCGGAAAGCCCATGATCCGGGTGCATACCGCCGGCTCGGTCGGCGGCTCCACCGGTGTGGTGGCGGCCAGTCTGGTGCAGTCGGGCAAGTACCGGCGAGTCCTCGCGCTGGCGTGGGAAAAGCAGTCTGAGTCGAATGCCATGTGGGCGTTGTCGATTCCGGTGCCGTTCTCGGTGCCGGTGGGTGCGGGCGCGGGCGGCTACTTCGCCCCGCATGTGCGCGCATACATCGAGCGTTCCAAGGCCCCACTGGATACCGGAGCCATCGTCGCGGTGAAGGACCGGCTCAACGCGGCGAAGAATCCGCTGGCACACCTGCAGCAGCCCGATATCACCGTCGAGAAGGTGATGGCCTCGCCGATGCTGTGGGACCCGATCCGTTTCGACGAGACCTGCCCATCCTCGGACGGCGCCTGTGCGATCGTGGTGGGAGACGAAGAGACTGCCGATCGCCGTATCGCCGATGGCCATACGGTCGCCTGGGTGCACGCCACCGCGCTACGCACGGAGCCGCTCGACTACACCGGGCGTGACCGGGTGAACCCGCAAGCGGGACGTGATGCCGCGGCGGCGCTGTGGCGCGATGCGGGAATCACCAGCCCAATCGACGAGATCGACGCCGCGGAGATCTACGTGCCGTTCTCATGGTTCGAGCCGATGTGGCTGGAGAACCTGGGGTTCGCGGCCGAGGGTGAGGGCTGGAAGCTGACCCAAGCCGGCGAGACCGCCATCGGTGGCAAGATCCCCGTCAACGCCTCCGGCGGCGTGCTCTCCTCGAACCCGATTGGGGCCTCGGGCCTTATCCGGTTCGCCGAGGCCGCTATCCAGGTGATGGGCAAGGCCGGTGACCATCAGGTGCCGGACGCGAAGAAGGCATTGGGTCACGCCTACGGCGGCGGCTCGCAGTACTACTCGATGTGGGTCGTGGGGAGCGAAAAGCCCGCAAGGAATGGGAGTAAGGCATGAGCCTCGCAGATGGAGCGGGCAAGCGGTCCCGCGCAGCCGTCGACGCCCGCGACAAGCAGGCCTGGGTCGACAACTTCGCCGAGGACGGCGTGGTGCAGGATCCAGTGGGTCCATCCCCCTTCGATCCCGAGGGCAAGGGTCATCGCGGCAAGGAGGCCATTTCGGCCTTCTGGGACAACATCATCGCGCCCACCGAGAAGCTGGATTTCATCTTCGATGCCACCTATGACTGCGGCACCCATCAGGCCAACGTCGGCCGGATCGTCACCACGATGAACGGCTACCAGATGACGGCCGAGGGCGTGTTCACCTACGAGGCCAACGACGAGGGCAAGCTCGTCGTGTTGCGCGCCTATTGGGAATTCGACAAGGTCGCCGGGACCGCACGCAAGATCTAACTCCGCCGGACACACGTCAAGGCCCCCGCGCCCGCAGCGACGGAGGCCTTGACGTCTTCGCGCTAAGAGGCCTGGCGCCCGGCGCTGATCATCTCCTCGCGCGGTACCACTTTGATGCGTTCGCGACCCTGTTCCTCACCGAGGGCTACCTCGTGAGCATCGAGCCGTTCCCACTCCTCCCAGGTGGTGTAGTCAATCCCGCTTCCCCGCAGATGCGCGAAAATCGCATCGGGGTCGGAGATTTCGGCGGGTTGAATACCCGGGAGGTCTGCAAGAAGGCTGGCAATCGTCTCGGCGGCATCGGATTTGGTGTGTCCGATCAATCCCACGGGTCCGCGCTTGACCCATCCCGTGACGTAGGTCGATTCGACCGGAATTCCGTCGATATCGAGCACCCGCCCGGCATCGTGCGGGACGACCCCGGCGTGGTGGTCGAACGGCAGATCCGCCAGGTGTGAGGAGATGTACCCGACTGCGCGATAGACCGCCTGCACCGGCCAGTCAGTGTATTCCCCTGTACCCCTGACAGTTCCGTCGCCGATGAGCTCGGTGCGCTCGGTGCGCAGGGCCTCCACCCGGTCGATTCCCAGCACCGCCGCGGGTGCCTGGCACAGGTGGATGTGAATGCGATGCGGGGCGCCGGTGGGCTCCTGATCCAGGTACTTCATCATGGTGTCGACGACGAGTTTGGTGGCCTTACTGGAATTGATGGCCTGCTGGCTTCCCTCGTCGATCTCAAACCCCTCCGGATGCACGATGACGTCCACACTCGGCGAGTGCGACAGCTCGCGAAACTCCATGGGGCTGAACTTGATCTGAGCCGGACCGCGCCGCGCGAAGACATGCACATCGGTCGCCTGGTTGAGGGCCAGGCCCTGATAGACGTTGGCGGGAATCTCGGTGCCGAGCTGTTCATCGGCGGGTTTGGCCAGCATGCGCGCGATATCCAGGGCCACATTTCCGACACCCAGCACGGCGACGCTCTTGGCGTTCAGCGGCCAGTCCCGTGGAACATCGGGATGACCGTCGTACCACGAGACAAAGTCAGCGGCGCCGTAGCTTTCCGGAAGATCGATACCGGGGATCTCAAGCTCACGATCGGCGCGCGCACCGGTCGAGAAGATCACCGCGTCATAGAAGCGCCGCAGATCCGAGAGCTTGATGTCGGTGCCGTAGTGGACGTTGCCGATGAACCGAATCTCGTCACGTGCGAGCACCCGGCGCAGCGCCTTGATGATCTCCTTGATGCGGGGATGATCGGGAGCCACGCCGTAGCGCACCAGGCCATAGGGCGCGGGCAGCCGATCGAACACGTCGACCTGGGCCTGCTCATACTCCTTGGTGAGGATGTCGGCGGCGTAGATACCGGCTGGACCAGCGCCGATAACCGCGACTCGGATCTTCCTCATGCCATCCCCTTTGATTCGGACATCGATTAGGTAAGGCAAGCCTAAAAAGGATTCCGAAGAGAGTGGGACGTACGTCCCGAGATCCCGGTCACACTCCGATCGGATCTCAGTAACCTGATCACGTGGTCATCGTGTTGATCGTCGTCGCTGTTGTCCTCGTGGTGCCCCTTGCCCTGTTCGCCCTGCTCGTAGCGGGCATCCGTCTGCAGATCCGCCCGATTCTCAACGCAATCCGCCGGTTCAATCGCGCCGTAACCAACCCGAAGGTCATGTCTGCCGCCGGAACCGATGCCACCTCCACTGCCGTCATCCGGCACAACGGCAGGCGCAGCGGCCAGGCCTACGAAACGCCGGTGGAAGCCTTCGACGCCGTGGACGGCACTGTGCTGATCCTTCTGCCTTATGGGCAGTCGGCCGATTGGGTGCGCAATGTGACCACCCAGGGCGGAGCCGAGTTACTCCGGGCAGGCGAGCGGCTCGCACTGGCCAATCCGCGGGTGGTCCCCACCGCGCAGGTGCGATCGCAGCTCCCGGCCAAGGAACTGCGGATGCTGCGGGTGTTCAATGTGCCCGAATGCCTGCAGCTGACTAAGACGCCGGGGCCGGCGTAGCGGCTGTTACGTGTCCAAACCGGCCAGATAACGCGTTCCCAGCGCCTGGTACGCGGCGGGAACACCCTTGGTCAGGAACTCCGCCGCAGTGCCCGCGACGGGCCCCTTGACCTTGGCGGGCGACCCCATGACCAGCACGTCCTCGGGGATCTGCGTGCCGCCCAGCACCAACGAACCCGCGGCCACCATGCTGCGCGAGCCGATGGAGGCGCCGTCGAGCACCGTCGCGTGATTTCCGATCAGGGCGCCGTCACCCACCGTGCAGCTGTGCACCAGACACATATGAGCCACTGTCGCGCCTTCACCGATATCTACCGGCATCCCCGGGTCGCTGTGCAGCACTGACCCGTCCTGAATGTTGGCCCCCGCCCGGATCACAATCGGCGCGTAATCGGCGCGGATGACCGTGTTGAACCAGATCGAAGCACCGGCTTCCACCGTGACATCTCCGATGAGACAGGCGGTCGGCGCGACAAACGCCTCCGGGTGGACGCTCGGGCTTTTTCCGTCGAGTGAGTACAAAGGCATGCGCAGACACTAGCCAAAGCCACTATTTCCGCTTGTGGCAGGCATATTTCTTGCGCTTCGGGGGCGCAAAACTGTAACATGTTCTAGTTGAAGATGGTCGCCACAGCGACCAGCATCGAAACACTTGGAGGCAGCCCCGCCATGAGCACAGATACCGCAGGAATCGGCGTTCGCGAGATTGACGTCGGCGAACTTCCCACGCGCTATGCCCGTGGTTGGCACTGCCTCGGCGTCGCGGAGTCGTTCCGGGACGGGGAGCCGCACTCCATCGACGCGTTCGGCACCAAGCTGGTCGTCTTCGCCGATACCCAGGGCAATATCAAGGTGCTCGACGGCTACTGCCGCCACATGGGAGGCGACCTGTCCCAGGGAACCGTCAAGGGCGACAACGTCGCCTGCCCGTTCCACGATTGGCGCTGGGGCGGTGACGGCAAGTGCAAGCTTGTTCCTTACGCCAAACGCACCCCCAAGCTGGCCCGTACCCGCAGCTGGACCACCGACGTGAAAAGCGGTCTGCTGTTCGTCTGGCATGACGCCGAGGGCAACGGTCCGACGGATGACGTTGAGATTCCGGAAGTTCCGGAGTTCGCCGATGACGGCTGGACCACCTGGGACTGGAACACCATCGTCATCGAGGGTTCCAACTGCCGCGAAATCGTGGACAACGTCACCGATATGGCGCACTTCTACTACATCCACTTCGGATTCCCGACGTTCTTCAAGAACGTCTTCGAGGGCCACATCGCCTCGCAGTACCTGCGTACCGTCGGTCGTCCCGACGTGCAACTGGGCGGTTCCTCGCAGTACACCGGCGAGCAGATCCTGGATTCGGAGGCCTCGTACTTCGGGCCGTCCTTCATGATCAACTGGCTGCACAACAACTATGGCGGCTACAAGGCCGAGTCGATCCTGATCAACTGCCACTACCCCATCGACCAGAACTCGTTTGTGCTGCAGTATGGCGTCATGGTCCAGAAGCCCGAGGGCATGGACGAGAAGATGACCGGGAAGCTCTCGCGCGCCATGACCAAGGGTGTGGGACAAGGCTTCCTGCAGGACGTCGAGATCTGGAAGAACAAGACCCGCATCGACAACCCGCTGCTGGTCGAGGAGGACGGCGCCGTCTATCAGATGCGCCGCTGGTACTCGCAGTTCTACGTCAACAAGGCCGACGTCACGGCGGAGATGACGGACCGCTTCGAGCTCGAGATCGACACCACCAAGGCCAACGAGTTCTGGCACGGTGAGGTCGACGAGAACCTGAAGCGCCAAGCGGACGAAAAGGCTTCCGCAGAATCTCAAGCCGAGACCGAAGCTCCCGCCGAGGCGACGCAAAGCTAGTGCTATGACCGAAGTTTCAGAATCGACTGAGGCCAACACCAGCCCTCCCAGCGTGGAGGAGCTGGCTCAGTCGATGCTGGCACTGCATGGCGCCCACGGGGAAGACGATCACGATCATCCATCGACGGGGCGCCCGAACGGCCACTGGTCGAAGGCGCCGGCATTCGAACACGAACCGGATCGGGCCGCGCAGCTGCACGAGGCCACCGAGGGGGACAAGCAGCGGTATCTGACCTCCGGCCTACAGGAAGTCGACTGCCGGTTCTGTCATGGCTCGGTGATGGTCAAGAAACTCAGCATCAATCACACTGCTGTGCAATGGAATACCGCAGCGGCCGGGCGATGTGCCTTTTTCGCGCAGATGCGTGAGGAGGGCACCAACACGGCTCGGGTGCGCGGATGCCCGCGTTTGTCCGACAGCATCGCGCATGCCGTCGCCGAGGGTTGTCTCGATCAGATCTGCACGGCCGCCCCTCCCGGGGACGGCTGACCTACAGCTCCAACAGCACGGTCACCGGACCGTCGTTGATCAGTTCGACCTGCATGTGCGCACCGAACACCCCCGCTTCCACGTGTGCGCCGAGGTTCCGCAGGGCCTCTGCGAACGCCGTCACGATAGGTTCGGCGACACCTCCGGGCGCCGCCGCGTTCCACGCCGGACGACGCCCCTTCTTTGTGTTGGCGTACAGCGTGAATTGACTGATGACCAGTATCGGGGCACCGAGATCGGCAGCGGACTTCTCGTCGTCGAGAATGCGCAATTGCCACAGTTTTTCCGCGAGCTGCGCGGCCTTGTCGCCATCGTCGTCGTGGGTGACACCCACCAGCGCCAGCAGACCCTGACCTTCGGGGCGGATCGCGCCGACCACCGCCCCGTCCACGGACACCGACGCCGAGGCGACTCGCTGCACCAGAACACGCACGTTATGACCCTATCAGCGCTGCCAATCGTTCCGCCTGCGCCCTGATCTCCACGAATGCCGTTGTTTCCCAGAGGTTCCCGCGCCGCAGCGGCCCGAGTGTCCACATCGGCGCCACCCCCGGAAGAATCCTTCCTTCGGCGTCGGTATCCAATCCGAGGTTCAGTGGGCCGGGTTTCACCAAGCCGCCGGCAAGGAGTTGGCTCCACAATGGATCGGCGCCGGTAGTGATGTCGTATTGCGGGCCGGTGCAATTGATCACTGCGCGTACTTCCAGGACCTTCCCCGTCGACAAGGTCGCCCGGGCTCCGGTACCGGCGGCAACGGTATCCAGCAATTCCGCACGATGGATCTGCAACCCCCCGTCACCGAGGTACTGATCGACCTGGGCGGCGGTCCGCGGTGCCATCCGGTGACGGTGAATGTCCCATAGCCTGCGGTACTTTCGCAGGAATCGGGCGCGCTCATCGTCTGTCATCCCCGCCCAGAGCGCGCCGGCATGGGGACGCAGCGCATCCACGGCAACGCACGCGTCACCGCCCTGAGCGATCACATCCTGGACATAGCGCACCGAACGTTCCAGCACCTGCCCGCGATCGATAGTGAAGGCGGGGGCCGACACCGGCGAGGGCGGATCCAGTCGATGCGCTCGTGGCAGGAGCCCACTGCGTGAGATCGCGTGCACGACGCGATCGGGCCGCCGTAGCGTGCAGGCGAGATCGGCCATCGTCAGACCCGTTCCGACGAGCAGTAGATCGCCGTCTTCCGGAAGGCCGTCGAGTGCACCCGGGCGCCAGGGATCGTTCACGAACAGCGCGCTATCGCAACCACGTTGACGCCCAGTCTGTTCCGGGAGTATTCGGGCCGGCCGCCAGAACTACGGCGTCAGCCTGCACGCTGTCGCCATTGCACAGGGTGACCGTGAGCCCATGGCCGTGCACCGCCACCGCGACGGCTCGGCGATGGATACGGGTGACACGATCACCGCGCGCTCCATCGAAGGCTCTGGAGAGATAACGTCCGAACAGTCCCCGGGGAACGAAATCCTCGGGGCCCGCGCCCGTGAGGCCATTGCCGCCCAGCCAGTCCACGAAATCCAGTGGCTCGCTGGCGTCGGCGCTGAGCCTGCCCGCGGGGACATTCAGGAGATGGCGCGGATCGGTGGTGCGATAGGGAACTCCCGGCCCGGTACTCGCGTCGGGGTCGATCACGGTCAGACGTAGCGCCCGTGAATCTTTGTGCCGCAGTAAATGCAGGGCAGCCATCGTGCCGGCCGCGCCCGCCCCTACGACGGCGACATGGGTCATGGATGAGCCGCTTGCGCGAAGACCAACAACACAGGATTAGCCGCTTGCGCGAAGAACGACATCACAGCCCCGCGAAGCGCTCCATTACCGCTTCCTTGCTCAGCCCATAGTCGGCGAGCGAGTACACATGCTTGGGTGCGCGCGGGCCCCTTTGGCTTTCATCGTTCATCTTCTGCATCTCGACCAGCGCGGACGCCGACAGCTCCAGTCCGAAGTGTCGATAGATGGATTCGACGGTGCCAATCGGGTCGGAGATGAAGTCGAAGTAGTCGACATCACAGAACTGTGCCTCGTCATACTTGCTGCGCGCGGACTTGAACGACTCCAGGCCGCGGGCCCAGGTATCCAGCTGGTCGGCGCCGAGGGTGGCCCCAACGAAGGTCTCCGACCACCCCGCCGTCGCGTGCTCGTTGAGCGAGCAGACCGAGGCAATGATGGTCTCGGCCGGGCGATGTGTCTGGATGACCAACGCGTCCGGGTACACCTCCATGAGCGCATCAAGGGCGAATAGATGGCTCGGATTCTTGAGTACCCAACGCTTTTCGATGTCGTTGAGACCGATCAGCTGCAGGTTGGCCTTGTAACGCCGATATGCCGGTGTCCAGTCCTGCTGCGACAGCCACTGAGCATAGGTGGGCACGTGCGCAAGACATTCATACGACACCGCATGCACCGACTGTCGCAACAACTGCCAGCATTCCTCCACCTCGGTGGCCGACATGTAATGCAGGCCCATGAATTCCGGGTTCTCCACATGATGCTTGGAGAACTGCTCTTCCAGCTGCTGGTACACGGGGTTGGTATCCCAGGTGTCGCGTGCCGGCCGGGGCTGCGGGAAATCGGCCAGCCACATCTCCAGACCCTGGTGCATCGGGTCGGCGTTGAGGAGGCGATGCAGCGCGGTGGTGCCGGTGCGAGGCAGGCCGGTGACGAAGATGGGCCGATCGATCGCCACCTGCGCATGATCCGGATGCGCCTTGAACGCGGCTTCGCTGAGCAACCGGGCCCCCAGCGCGCCACGCAGGAAGACCCGAGACATCTTGGAGCCCAACGGGGTCAGCCCGGCCTCGCCGTGATAGGAGTCCAGCAGCACTCCGAGCGCTTCGCGATAGTTATCGACGGACCCGTCCCCGAAATCATCCAGACCGATGAGCCGGGTCGCCGACTCGTGGAGATCGTCGACGGTGCCGACGCTGGTGCGCTGTGCGTTCGATACAGCGTTCTCGTCAAAACTCATACTGATCTCCTTGTGGCTAGGCGTGGAATTCGCCGCAGTTGACATCGAGGGCCTGGCCGGTGATGCCGCTCGCCAGGTCGGACGCGAGGAAAAGCACGGCGTTAGCCACCTCGTCGGTGGTCGGCAGCCGCTTGAGATCGGAGTTCGCCGCCGTGTACTCGTAGATCTGCTCGACGGTGCCGCCGTACTTCTTGGCCTGATGTTCGAAGTAGCCCTTGAGGTTTTCACCCCACATATAACCGGGCACCACTGAATTGACCCGAATTCCTTGTGGCCCCAGTTCCGTGGCCAACGATTGGGACATGGCCAGCAGCGCTGCCTTGGCAATCTTGTAACTGCCATAGCGGATCTGCGAATGCCGGATGACCATCGAATTGATGTTGACCACCGCACCCTTCGATTGGGCGAGCGCTGCGGCCAATTCTTGCGTCAGCCGCAACGTACCGACCACGGTGAGTTCGACGCTATCGCGAATGTGTTGATAGTCCGTCTTCTCCAGGGATTTCATCGACGGAATGCTGAAGGCGTTGTTGACGAGAACATCAACGCTGCCGAAGGTTTCCGTCGCACGTTCGACAAGATTCGCGACGCTGGCCTCGTCGGTGATGTCCGTTGCCACCGTAAGGGCCGTGCGTCCGGCGGCGGTGATCTGTTCGGCGACCTCGTCGAGGCGTGATTGCGTGCGGGCCGCGAGAACGACATCCGCGCCGGCCGCGGCGAACTTGGTGGCCAATGTGGCGCCGAGACCCGGACCGATACCGGATACGACGACAACCTTGCCGGCGAAGTCGAGGAGACTCATCAGCCCAACATCCTTGCACCGATGGCCCTCTGGCGTTCAGCGATACGGCTGCGCCAGCCCTCCGTGTCGATCTGATTCAGCGCGTAGTGCGGCAATTTCGCGGAGACATCACCGGTCGCGACCACCTCCACCTTCGGGCCGTCGGCGGCCGTGAGCTGCCGATCGGCCCGCTGCCACCGGAACTGAAGGTATGCACGGCGGTGCCCCAGCGTCTCAATCCAGTTGGTGACACCGGGATTGGCATTACTCACCACCATCCGAATGTTGCCGTCCGGGTCCACCTGAGCCTGGCTGGAATTCAGCGAGGTCTGGTGGTTGATGTAGTCGAGCGAGATGTACCAGAGGCTTCCGAGCTGGAAACCCTGGTACGGCGCATCGGATTGAGGAACGGTGATAACCATGGCCTGGTCGTCCGCCAGGTCGTAGTGGCCCACCGAGGAGAACTGGGTGGCCAGACCACCGGGAGTGAGCCGCGGCTCAGTCATGGTGTTGACAGGCAGGTTGTCGTAGAACCATTTGGGGAACTGCAACCATGTCTTGACTCGGTTGACCAGCTGCTTACCCGCACTTGCATAACGCTTTTCGATCTGTTCCTTCGTCAGCGGGGCCGGCGCCGTGCCCGCGGTGTCCACCCGCGCGATGGCAAGACTGCCGCGCTGCTCACGCCAGTCGCTGTATACCTCACGCATGACCAGCTGCGCTGTCCCCGGCCCGAGCGTGAAGTAGTTGGGCCGAGACGCACTGACCGGCCCCGGGCCAAAACGGACCTCGAAGCTGCCGTCGCTCTCGATGTGGATGTCGCGATCGTCGAAGGCAATGGCGCTTCCGGGCACATTCTTGTCGGTATAGTCGCCGCCGCCGAGCACCTGGAAGCTCAAATCGGTAGTGGTGCCGCGCTTTCCGGTGACCACGTATTCGTGCTCACCGTTGACGCGGGCGCCGAAGTAGAGGGTGTCGGGGTTATCCAACCCCATCTTCGTGAACGGCCCCGTGCCGGAAAGCAGGAATGGATGATCACGGTCGGTGTGAAACGCCATGTGGGTGCAGGCCGCGATCCCCTGCGCCAGATACTGGAGCCCCTCAAGCAGATCGGCTTCGGTTTCGATGTGGGGTGCCGCGACGATCAGCTCTTCGGCCTCCGCGATCGCGGACGTGAATGCCTCGCTGTACATGGCGCTCCTGACTGGTACAAATTTGTACCGCAGTGGTAGAATTCTCTCCGACAGTAGAGTGCTGCGCCCAGGTACGTCAAGAATGCCAGGAACTGCGCAGCGACACAGGAGGTTTCAGGTTGGCCGAAGATCGAGGTAGGACGTCCCCGCCCACCGAACGCGTCATGGCCGTACTCAATTTCATGGCACAGCACCGCACCGAACGCTTCGGACTCTCCGAATTGGCACGTCGCCTCGGCCTGAGTAAGCCCACCTGCCTGGGCATCGTGACCACCCTTGCCGAATCCGGGTATCTCATCAGGGACGACCGCGACAAAACGTACAGCCTGGGCCCCGCGCTCATCCGCGTCGGCAGAGCAGCCCAGGAGTCGCTGCGCGCCAAGCCCGCGAGCCGGGATCAATTGCTCACGCTTACGCGAGAATTCGGGCATACCGCAGCGCTGTCTGCGGTGGTCAGCGACCGGGTCACCGTGCTGGAAGTGGTCAGCGACCCCGACCACCCCGTGCGGGTCGAGGTCGGCCAGAGCTATCCGTTCACCCCGCCGGTGGGCCTGATGTTCGTGCTCTGGGATACCGATGACACCATCACCTCCTGGCTGGCCAAGGACCCGACCGCGCCCGGCCGCACCGCGGATGAGCGGCTGCGCAAGGTGATCGAGGAATGCCGTGCCGATGGCTACCTTGTCGAACTACTGACACCCGCCGGCCGGCAGCTGTACTCACTCATGGCCGGGGTGCCCGGCGACATCCCCAACGAGCTACGCGCACTGCTCGGGGAGATCGTGTCGGGTATCGGCGAGCGGGTGTACCTGCGCAGCGAGAACTACACCGTGGGCTCGGGGGCAAAGGTGCGCCATCGGGTGAACGTCATGTCGGCGCCGGTCTACGACCACAACGGCAAGCAGGCGATGGTCGCGAGCCTCTATATCGGCGATGACCTCACCGATGCGGAGATCACCGCCCGGGCCAAGGCGCTCGTGCACACCGCGGACGGAATCACCGAACACATCGGCGGCATCAAGCCCGCCTGACGTCGCCCTTCACGCCCCCCTCTCTCTCCTTCCGCCGAGCGTGCGCACCACTGCGCACACTCGGCGGTTTCGTCCGTGCATCCCATTGACACCCAACGAGAACACGTTCTACTCTGGGCTGGACCGAATACGAACCGATACGGTACAGATTTGGACCGAATGGAGTTGTGGAAATGCCGACATCGCCCGATGTTCTTCGCCCAAGAGGCTCATCACCAGCCGAGTCATACGAGTTGTCGCACTTGAATGCCCTGGAAGCGGAGGCGGTCTACATATTCCGCGAAGTCGCAGCAACCTTCGAAAGGCCCGTATTGCTGTTCTCTGGCGGCAAGGATTCGGTCGTCATGCTGCACGTCGCCGCCAAGGCGTTCTGGCCATCCCCGCTGCCCTTCCCCGTCATGCACATCGACACCGGGCACAATTTCGACGAGGTCATTGCCTTCCGCGACGAAACCGTCAGCCGCTACGGCCTGCGTCTGGAGGTCGGCAGCGTGCAGGACGACATCGACTCCGGTGCGGTCGTCGAGGAGACCGGGCCGGGCGCCACTCGTAACCGTCTGCAGACCGCCACCCTGTTGCGCAGCATCAACGAGCACCGCTTCGATGCCGTGTTCGGCGGCGCGCGCCGCGACGAGGAGAAGGCTCGCGCAAAGGAACGGGTGTTCAGCTTCCGCGATGAATTCGGCCAGTGGGACCCCCGCGCACAGCGCCCGGAACTCTGGAACATCTACAACGGCCGCCACCGCAAGGGTGAGCACATCCGGGTGTTCCCGCTGTCCAACTGGACCGAGCTGGACATTTGGCAGTACATCGAATCAGAGAACATCACACTGCCTCCGCTGTACTACGCGCACAAGCGCAATGTGGTGGAGCGTGACGGAATGTTGTTGGCAGACACCAGGTTCCTTACCCTTCAACCAGGCGAGGAGCTTGTCGAGAAGTCGGTTCGGTTCCGGACCATTGGCGATGCCACCTGCACGGGAGCCGTCGAATCCGTCGCGACAACCTCCAGCGCGGTGGTGGAAGAGGTTGCCGCCACCCGTATCACAGAGCGGGGAGCCACCCGCGCCGACGATCGGATCTCCGAGGCCGGTATGGAAGACCGCAAGAAAGAGGGCTACTTCTGATGACCATCGAAACCACCGAGCCGGCCCAGGAGCTCATCCGTATCGCCACCGCGGGCAGCGTCGACGACGGCAAGTCGACCCTCATCGGCCGCCTGCTGTACGACTCGAAGTCGATCTTCGCCGATCAGCTGGCCGCCGTGGAAGCGAGTAGCAGGGCCAAGGGCGAAACACACACCAACCTTGCGCTGCTGACCGACGGCCTGCGCGCCGAACGTGAGCAGGGCATCACGATCGACGTCGCACACCGCTATTTCTCCACGCCCGTGCGTAAATTCATCATCGCCGATACCCCCGGGCACGAGCAGTACACCCGGAACATGGTGACCGGCGCATCCACCGCCGACCTGGCGATCATTCTTGTCGATGCCCGTAATGGCTTGACCCAGCAGACCCGCCGGCATGCATTCATCACCTCACTACTCGGTGTGGAGCACGTGGTGTTGTGCATCAACAAGATGGACCTGGTCGACTGGTCGCCTCAGCGATTCGACGAAATCAAAGAGGAGTTCCGCAGATTCGCCACCAAACTGGAATTGCACGACCTCACGGTCATTCCCGTGTCGGCATTGCTCGGCGACAATATCGTCACCCGGTCCACCAACACACCGTGGTATGAGGGCCCGTCGTTGTTGCATCACATTGAGCAGGTGCACATTTCGTCAGACCGCAATCTCATCGACGCACGGTTCCCCATCCAGTACGTCATCCGCCCTCAGGGCGGCGCAGCGGCACCCGGTGCCGATCGGATCACCGATCTGCACGACTTCCGGGCAGTGGCTGGAACGGTCGCCAGCGGTGTGTTCAAGCCCGGCGATGAGATCGTCGCGCTGCCATCTGGTTTCACCTCAACGGTGTCGGCGATCTGGGGCCCCGGCGGGTCCGTTGTGGACGAGGCATTTGCCGGGAGCGCAGTGAACGTGCAACTGGCCGACCAGCTGGACCTGGGCCGCGGCGACATGCTCTGCCGTCCGAACAACCGGCCACTGGTCGGAGCGCAGGTCGATGCCATGGTGTGCTGGTTCACCGATGTGTCCACACTGTCCGAGGGATCGCGATTCGTGATGCAGCACGCGAATTCGACCGTAAAGGCGGCCATCGCCGGGCTTGACTACCGGCTCGATGTGAACACCCTGCACCGCGATCAAGAGGCAAAAGAGCTGAAGCTCAATGAGATCGGACGCGTGCAGCTACGACTGCAGCGACCGATCATGTTCGACCCCTACCGGCGCAACCGGACCACGGGCAGCTTCATCCTGATCGACGAGGCCACCAACAACACGGTGGCGGCGGGCATGATCTCCGGACCGACACTGCACCAATCCAAGGTGGTCTGGCACTCCTCCGCGGTTTCGCGCGACGAGCGCTCCACCAAGGGTGGCACAATATGGATCACCGGGCTCTCCGCCTCCGGAAAGTCCACCGTGGCTGTCGAATTGGAGCGGCGGCTGGTGGCGATGGGCATCCCCGCCTATCGACTCGATGGCGACAATCTACGACACGGTCTCAACGCCGACCTCGGGTTCTCCGCGGCCGACCGCGCCGAGAACGTGCGCCGCGTCGGTGCCGTCGCCCAGATTCTTGCCGACTCCGGCGTTGTCGCGGTGGCCGCACTCATCAGTCCGTATCAGGCCGATCGGGACAAGATCCGATCCCAGCATGATGTGGCCGGGCTGCCGTTCGTCGAGGTGTTCGTCGACACCCCCGTCGAGATCTGCGAACAGCGTGACCCGAAGGGCATGTACGCCAAGGCGCGTGCCGGCGAGATCAGTGATTTCACCGGAGTCAATGCGCCCTACGAGGCTCCCGCGAAGGCCGAGTTGGTGCTGCGTCCCGACGATGAATCAGAAGGAAACCCGGAGCAGCAGGCAGCCGCAATCCTGGATTACTGGTTGTCGGTTTAGCGCTCGGGCTCCAACTCGTTGACCACAGAGTCCACTACCGCACCCAGATCGCCGTCATGCTCTTCAGCCACGCGCCGCTGGCGCTGATAAGACCCACCGTGGCGGTAGATCTCCTCCACTGCGGCCAGCTCCGTCTCGCATTCCAGCAGCCGCGCGATGGGTTGCAGCCGAGTCAGTAGATCGTCGAGGTCCTCGGTCACCAATCTCTCGTTACTGTCCTCGTCCAGGATGATGACCGCGTCGAGGCCGTAACGCGCACTGCGCCATTTGTTTTCCTGCACATGCCAGGGCGGCATGGTGGGCAGGGATTCCCCCGCCTCCAGCTTGCGATCCAAGTCCACCACCAGGCAATGAGTGAGCGCGACCAGCGCCTCAAGTTCTGCGACATTGGAAATCCCGTCGAAGATCCGAACCTCGACCGTGCCCAGCGCCGGTGAAGGTCTGATATCCCAACGGATTTCATTGAGCTGGTCGATGATTCCGGTCTTCATCTGATCATCGACGAAACCCTCAAACTGCTCCCAGGTCTGAAAGTGGAACGGCAGACCGGCGGTGGGCAGCTGCTGGAACATCATGGCCCGGTTGCTCGCGTACCCGGTATCTTGCCCCTCCCACATCGGGGAGGACGCCGACAGCGCCAAAAGGTGCGGGTAGTAGTTGAGCATCGATGTGACGATCGGCATCACCTTGTGCTTGGAGGAGACACCGACATGCACGTGCACGCCCCAGATCAGCATCTGCCGGCCCCACCATTGGGTGCGGGCGATCAGCTCGTCGTACCGCGGCGCGTCGGTGAGCTGTTGCGCCGACCAGCGGGCGAAGGGATGGGTACCGGCACAGAACAGCTCCATGCCCAGCGAGCGCACGGTCGGCCGCACCGTCGCGAGAGTTGCCTGCAGGTCTTGCATCGCTTCGGCGACCGACCCGCAGATGCCCGTCACCACCTCGATGGTGTTGCGCAGCAGCTCCTTGTGAACGTGCGGAGTCTCACCGATTGCCGCCAATACCGCGGAGGCTTCATTGGTGAGGTCCCTGGTCTGGGCGTCGACGAGCGCGAACTCCCACTCCACCCCCAGCGTGGGCCGCGGTGACCCGCGAAATTCGATCGGACGGGCCACCCTGACGGCTAGCCCGCGTCGATGAGACCGCAGGCAACACGCTTGCCCGCGTCGCCGGTCGACTTCGTGGTGTCATCGGGGCCCGCTGTGCCGTTGGCCTGGGTGTACCGCTCCGGTGGAATGTTGGCGAAGTTGTCCGCCTTCTCGTGGATGATGATCGCGGTGCCGTTGCCAGTGGTCAGATCGTCCTTGGTGAACGAGTCGGCAATGGTAACCAGCTCACCGGAGCCGTCCTTGAGGATATTCAGTGATACCAGGTCGCCGCTGGACGGATGACCGGTATATCCGGGCACATTGAAATGCCCGCCCGCGGACAGGAAGTCGCCCGGGGTGCCGCCGGCCGGCGCGGTGGAGTTGGGCTCGCACTTCTTGAAGGAGTGAATATGCAGTCCATGGAATCCCGGGGTGAGCTTGCCGTTCTCCGTGGTCTTCACCGTGATGGTGGCGTACCCGTCCTGGAAAACGAACTCCGCGGATGCCACCGGGGTGCCGTCGGCGAGCTTGAGCGTGGCATTGAGCTTTTCGCCCGACGGGATCGGCCGCTCGCCTCCTCCATGGCCGCCGTGCTCGCCCGCGGCCGACGGCGCGGTGGAACCTGTCCACACCGGAGGGGTGGTGCCGGGCGTGGTGCTGGCCGGCTGATCCGGGGAGCATCCACTCACGGACAAGGCAACGGCAGCAAGGGTTCCGGCGGCGAGAACGGCGGGCTTAACCATGGGCCTCATCATGCCATCTCTCCTACAGCGCGTAGCACCCAGTGGTAGACCTGAAGTGCTGATCCGTCAGATCAGTCAGATGGCGACAGCGACCACGACACCCGGCGGCTGTTCGACGAGCTCAGGTGCGCGCGGTACGGCTTGAACGCCCAGCACCTTGGCGATTTCGTGGGCGGCTTCTTCTTCTCCGGCAGTCTTGCCGAAGAAGACCGTCGTCACGTTCACCTCGGGCATGGGCAGGTTGCCTACTTCGGCGACCTTCCAGCCTGCGGCCGCGACCTGGTCGGCAGCGCCGCGCGCCAAGTCCGGCACTGAGGTGGTGTTGTAGACACGAACCTCGGGCTTCGGTGCGGGAGGCGGTGTCGTCGACTTAGGGGCCGCAGCGGCGCTGACCGACGTGGACGTCGAGTCCGACGATGCGGACTTATCAGATCCGAGGGCATTGAATCCGACCAGCAGGAAGATCACGCCGAGAAACAGCAGCACCATCACCATGGCACGTAGCGGCAGGCCATGGGAATCGGGTACGCGTTCGTTCATCGTGAATCCACAATACGGTTCGTGGGCGCCAGCACCTATTCAGCCGGCTACGCCGAGACCGCTATGTGACCTCAAACCCCAGGCGGCGTGCCGCGCGGGCCTTCTGACGGCTCGCACGCAGCCTGCGGAGCCGTTTGACCAGCATCGGGTCCGCTGCCAGGGCCTCGTGACGGTCCACCAGGGCATTCAACACCTGGTAGTAGCGGGTGGCCGACATGCCGAACAGCTCCTTGATGGCGTCTTCCTTGGAGCCCGCGTACTTCCACCACTGCCGTTCGAAGGCCAGGATGTCATGCTCGCGCCGGCTCAGACCGGCCGCAATCTCGACTCCGTCCGAGCCGACGGCAGGCGAGTCCTGACCAGCGTCTGCAGCCTTTGACTGCTCAGCTCGCGCCTGGGCGCCGTCCATAAAAGCTCCTGACCCAACCTGGGCGTTCGTTGTCTTGTCTGTGGATCGATCGCGTTCACTGCAACATCAAAAATTACAACACTGTGGTTCGGCGATATTTAACCACGCGCAAACCGCAACTGCGGCTAGCCAACCCCGCGCGTCGGCCGCCAATACCAAGCCGATAGCTTGCCTTCCGTGGCTATTGTTCCTATTTGCATCGTCGGCGACCCGGTGCTGCACACGCCTACCGAGCCCGTCCCGGTCGGTCCCGACGGTTCGCTGCCCGCCGATCTGCCCGAGCTGATCGCGAACATGTACGAGACCATGGACGCCGCCAATGGCGTCGGACTCGCCGCCAACCAGATCGGTGTGCCCCTGCGTCTGTTCGTCTACGACTGCGCGGACACCCGTGGCGGCGGAACCCGCCATCGCGGCGTGGTGATCAACCCCGTCCTGGAAACCTCCGCGATCCCCGAGACCATGCCCGACCCGGACGACGACGAGGAGGGCTGCCTCTCGGTGCCCGGCGAGTCCTTCCCCACCGGGCGCGCGGACTGGGCACGGGTCACCGGTCTGGACGCCGACGGCAAAGAGATCACCCTGGAGGGCAACGATCTGTTCGCGCGCATGCTGCAGCATGAGACCGGACATTTGGACGGCTTCCTCTATATAGACACGCTGATCGGGCGGAACGCCCGGGCGGCCAAGCGCGCGGTCAAGTCAAATGGATGGGGTGTGCCCGGATTGAGTTGGACGCCAGGGCAAGTCGCCGATCCATTCGGGCATTAGGACGGCACTGCACCGTGTCCCTGCCCGAACTCGGAGCGCGGGTGGCCATCCGCAGCCGGCGCCCGGCCGGTTCGGTGCCCCCGTTCACCGACACCGTCGGCGAGTTGGTGTCGACCGATCCGGCGGTGCGGATACTTCATAAATCCGGTGCGGTGGTGGATATTTCATCCGCCGACATCGTATCGGTGCGCGTGCTGCCGCCGGTTCCGGTGCTGAATCGGGACATCAGGTCGGCGCAGCGAGCCGCGGCCTTTGCGTGGCCGGGCATCGAGCACGATTGGGTGGACGGATGGTTCGTCAGAGCCTCAGGGGGACACACACATCGCGGTAACTCCGCTGTACCACTGGAGCATTCGGCATCACCACGCTCGCTCGGCGACGTGGCCGCGTGGTACTCCGAACACCGGCTGCCCACCCTGTTATGCCTGCCCGACCGGTTGATCCACCCGCCGGATGAGCTGGCCACCAGCGGCGAAACCGTGGTGATGGTGCGCGATCTCGGCGCGGCCCGGTCGGAGCCCCTTCCTTCCAAGCCATCCTCTGGTTGGCTTGCCCTGCATGGAGATAACCACCCCCTGACGGTGCAGGTGCTGACGGCGGTGGTCGACGGGATGCTGGGCTTCGCATCCGTCACCGATAACGGTCCCGCGGTCGCCATCGCGCGGGGAGCCGTCACCGAGGGCTGGCTCGGCATCTCCGCGGTGCGGGTGGCCGAGACCCATCGACGTCGCGGGCTGGCGCGGCAGGTGTGTGACGTACTGCTGGGCTGGGGTGCCGCACAGGGTGCCCGTCGTGCGTACGTCCAGGTGCGCGCCGCCAACGCCGCGGCGTTGGCGCTCTATCCGACCTTAGGTTTTGCCGAGCAGCATCGCTACCGGTATGCGCATATCGAGGCTGTCAGCATCGAAAAGTAGGGTGACGTCATGCGATTGGCCACCTGGAATGTGAACTCGATCCGTGCTCGTGCAGACAGGGTGATCTCCTGGCTGGAACGCTCCGGCACCGACGTGCTCGCCATGCAGGAGACCAAGTGCTCCGACAAGCAGTTCCCCATGCAGGCGTTCACCGATGCCGGGTACGAGGTGGCGCACGTGGGTCTTAGCCAGTGGAATGGCGTCGCCATCGCGTCCCGCGTCGGCCTGGACGATGTGACCGTGGGATTCGAGGGTCAGCCCGGATGGGCGTCCGGCGCGGATGTCGAGGAGGCCGCCGAGGCCCGCGCGATCGGCGCCACCTGCAACGGGGTACGGGTGTGGAGCCTGTACGTCCCGAACGGCCGGACGCTGGAGGATCCGCACTACCAGTACAAGCTGCGGTGGCTCTCGGCTTTGCGTGACGAGGCCGCCGGCTGGCTCGCGGCCGATCCCGCAGCACAGGTCGCGCTGGTCGGCGACTGGAACATTGCGCCCACCGACGACGACATCTGGAGCGTCGAGGCCTATCAGGGCAGCACCCATGTGTCCGAACCCGAACGCACCGCGTTCACCGCGATGAACGACGCCGGATTCGCCGATGTGGTGCGCCCGTTCACCCCCGGTCCGGGCGTCTACACATACTGGGATTACACGCAGCTGAGCTTCCCCAAGAAGCGCGGGATGCGCATCGACTTCGTCCTCGGCTCACCGGAGTTCGCCAAACGAGTCGGAGACGCCCACATCGACCGCGAGGAACGCAAAGGCAAAGGCGCGAGCGACCACGCACCCGTCGTCGTCGATCTGGACTGACACCGGCGCGACCTAACCCGCAGCGAATCCTCCCGCGTTACCGTCATGACACTGAGCGACCGAAGGGGTAGCGCATGATGCGCCGGTTCCACGTGTGCGACTGCCTCCCCCAACGGATTCAGCTGGCGCACAACGTGAGCAGTTTGCCCTGATTGACCACGAGCGAGTTACGGTCGTTCTGCGGGGCCCCGGAGTCGGCCGAAATCCTCTGAAACCGACGCCGCCAGATCGAGGTAGGCATCCATAGTCTGCTGTCGGAGCAGCCCGAAATCGATATCGGCGCCCTCGGATAGATGCGGGTCGAATGGAATCGTGTGCACCGATCGGCACCGCGACTCGAAATGCTCGTAGAGCTTGTCGATTTTCAAGTTCGCCGATCCTGGACGCGACGTGCTGAGCACCACATGCGCGCCCCGCACTAACCCCGAATAACCATGCTGCATCAGCCAGTCCAGCGTTGCCGATGCGCTCCGGGCAGCATCCATCGCGGGCGCGCTAACCAACACGATGGTGTGCGCCAGGTCGAGGACTCCCGCCATCGCCGAATGCATGATGCCGGTGCCGCAGTCGGTCAGGATGATGTTGTAGTAGTGCCGCAGAATCTCGACGGTGCGCCGATAGTCGCCCTCACTGAACACCTCCGACACCGCTGGCTCCTGTTCGCTTGCCAAAATTTCCAGCCGACTGGTAGCCATCAGCGTGTGGTTGCGAACATCGGCATAACTGTGAAGATTGGGGTCCGACAACAGGTCGCGCACAGTTGATTGCGTCGACTCGTCGCGGACTCGTTCTGCCAGAGTGCCGCGGTCGGGGTTGGCGTCGACAGCGATGACGCGATCATGTCGCACCATGGCAAGTGCCGACCCCAACCCAAGCGTGGTCGTGGTCTTGCCAACCCCACCCTTGATGGACAGCACGGCGATACGGAAGTCGCCGACGATCGGCTGCCGGATCTGTTCCTCAAGCTCCTGCCGTAGGCGATCCCGACGGGACAGACCAGGGTTGACGTGACCACCCGTGGCCATACGTACCCTGCGTCGCCAGCCGGATTGCGGTGCATTCGGATGCTGCCCCGTCAGCTCCGCTTCCTCTAGTGGCGTGGGCACTCGAAAGGCTTGCGGGGGCCGATAATTCGCCGGAGGCGCAGCTCGGTGTTCCTGCGGCGGCGGTCCAGGCGGCCCGGGATGACCGGCATCCGGACTCGGTTGATGGGCCACCCAGCCCGGCGGAGGGGGTGGAGGCTGGGGTGGACGCCACCCCGGCGGCGGAGGCTGCGGGGGACGCCACCCCGGCGGCGGAGGCTGCGGGGGACGCCACCCCGGCGGCGGAGGCTGGGGTGGACGCCACCCCGGCGGCGGTGGAGGTGGAGGCAATCGCGGGTCCTGCATCGGCGGCTGCGGCGCATCGCGCACTACCGCTTCCGGGGATTCGCCTAACGGCTCCGCGGGCGGCTTTGACGGTGCGGCCTTGTCCGCGTGCTCTCTGCGCAACCGAGAGAATGGGCCATCGTCATCGAACGAAGACGGTTTGTGGGGCCCGAAACGCTCGAACTCCACTGATGTGGCCGCTCCAGGCAATTGCCAGGGCGGCAGCGCCAGCCTCCGGGTAGGCGGGCGCTGCGACTGAACGTCCTCTGCGTCAGCGTCAGGGGAGTCTTCGTCGATGTGTTCCGGGTAGCCCTGGGCAGTCTCGTGATGTTCCGAGAGGCCCTGGGCAACTGCGTCCGACCCTGTTGCGCTGTTGGCATCGACCTCGGACGGCTCGTCCGTCTCGACTTCGCCGCTGTCGAAATCGGGGGGTGACGGGAGATCGTGGACCTCGTCCAACTCCGTTGGATGATCGAATGATAGATCCGGCGCCGGTTCATCATCCCGCTCGGGCTCCGAAGCGGGAGCTGGAGCCTGCTCTGTTGAATCCGATTCAGACGCAGCAGACTGAGACCGCTTCGCCTCCATGGCCGCAAGGAGCGCGGCTGCGCGTTGGTCGATCTCATCGACCGCGGGAACGTCGCCGGATGGTTCCGCCTCTGGCACATCGGAGTCCGCAGCCTGGGTCGGCGGCTCGTCCAGCTGGCTCAAACCATCAGCCTCGGTTGCGGGCTCGGCAACGCTATCCGCAGCGGACTCCCGAGCCCTCGCAACAGCCTCAAGGAGCGCTGCCGCGCGCATTTCGACCTCATCGAGTTCGGGGGCATCGGCCGATGACACACTCTCAGCCGCAACAGGCTCTGGTTCAATCGATTCCGACTCCGCAAGCGGAGCGGGAGGATGCCACGCCGCGACGACATCCTCGACAGGGGCAGGAGCCGCCTCGACCGCCGAAGAAATCTCCGGCACCACAGGCTCCCAAGGCGTATCGACCCGCTCCGACACCGGCTCAGGCACCACAAGCTCAGGCCCAGTAACCGCGATCGCATCGTCGGTCAGTGCGTGCACGGGCGGACTCACCGGCTCATCAACATCAGCGGGCGCAACCCGTTCACTCTCACCCGCAACAGGTTCTGGCTCAATCGATTCCGACTCCACAAGCGGAGCCGGAGGATGCCACGCCGCGACAACGTCCTCAACTGGGGCAGGAGCGGCCTCGAGCGCCGAAAAAATCTCCGGAACCTCAGGCTCCCAAGGCGTATCGACCCTCTCCGACACCGGCTCCGGCGCCACGACCGCATCGTCAGTCTGCGCGTGCACGGGCGGACTCACCGGCTCATCAAGTTCAGGGTTATCGGCCGATGACTTGCTCTCAGCCGCAACAGGTTCTGGTTCAACCGATTCCGACTCCACAAGCGGAGCCGGAGGATGCCACGCCGCGACAACGTCCTCGACTGGGGCAGGAGCGGCCTCGAGCGCCGAAAAAATCTCCGGAACCTCAGGCTCCCAAGGCGTATCGACCCTCTCCGACACCGGCTCAGGCACCACAAACTCAGGCTCAGTAACCGCGATCGTATCGCCGGTCTGCGCTGAATCCACCTCGGCGGCACCCGGACGATCCTCGACCACGTCGTCCCCGGTACCGGGTACCTCGATGTCGTCAACGCGGTCAAGCGCCGATGACGACACCGCCGGCTCCGACACCTCACCCCAGGCCGGAACCTTCATCTCCCAAGGCGTATCGACCTGCTCCGGCACCACAGGCTCAGATACCGACGGAACCACGGCCGAGTCCTCTCCGATGCCGGGTACCTCGGTGTTGTCAACGCGGTCAAGCGCCGATGACGACACCGCCGGCTCCGACACCTCACCCCAGGCCGGAACCTTCATCTCCCAAGGCGTATCCACCTGCTCCGGCACCACAGGCTCAGATACCGACGGAACCACGGCCGAGTCGTCAGTCGCCGTGCGCCGGGGCTGACTCACCGGCCCATCAACGTCGGCAGGCGTAATCACCCCATCCGCCTCAACGTTTTCCACGGTCGTCGTTTCTGGAACAGCGGCCGCCGACGCTTCGACCACCCGATCATCGTCCTCGTCGAGGTCGACGACTTGGGCAGCCTCGCGATCACGGCCAGGCTCGCGTTGATCTTTCTTCTTACTGCCGAGCCCCGACAGTGACCAACGCCGCTCTTTCTCCGGTGGCGGCAGCCACGGGGGACGCGCGATGGATCCCTCGTCCGGCTCCGCCGTGGGCTTGTTCTTAGCCAACGCCCCCCCTTCCAGGTACTGATACCACTCCTAAACCTATGGTAGTGGTGGCCGACGGGCACTCCCAATTCGAGATTGCTACGCCCGCTATCGGTCAGGCAAGACCACGTTTGAGTTAGCCTAAACACAGTGGCCCACATGCCGGGCCGGGCGATGTAGGAGGGCCATGTCCTATCCGTCGGGAAACCAGGGGTACTACACCGCCGCGTATAGCGACAGTTTCGGCACTGATCACAAGCGGCTGTTGCCTCGCTACATGGCACTGGCGGTTCTCGTGCTCGGAGCCGCGTCATATCTACTGAGTTTCGGCCCAATGCCCGAAGGACATCCTGGCGCGTGGGGCGTGCGGTTTGCGGTGCTTGCAGCCCTATTATCGGGCTTCGGGCTGATCCCGCGGCAAGATTCAAACCACCAGGTGATCGCCGTACTGGCGGTGGCCGGGTTCCTCGACGCACTGGCGGCGCTGATCAGCGCCACAAACAGTGGCTGGGCCCTGACGGTGATCGTCGTGATCAACGGGCTGCAGTCCGTGGTGGCCATCGGCGCGCTACTGCAGGCACATCCGGCCGGCGATACGGAACAGGGCTCGCAGGAGGCCTACTCCGAATACTGGGCGCAGATGGCGCAGTACTACAACCAGTACCCGGACCAGAATTCCCAGCCCGCCGAGACAGCGGAGCCATTGCAGCGAGGAGCACACGGGCAAGCGGCAGCACGTGCTGTGCAGCACGCTGCCGACCAGTCGGCCAGCTACTCCGACTACGTCGATAATCAGAATCCTCGGGGCGCGACTGTCGATCGCTACGCGCCCCAGACCTCCCAGCCAGCGCAGACGGGGCTGCCAAGCTTCGCCCGGGCGCCGGGCCAGGCTCCGGTCCAGCGGTACGGAACACAAGGTCAACATGACCCCGGCCCCTCTGCGACCCGGTAAATCTGCACGATGCGCAGGTTTGCGCGCCGAGTTTTGAGTTACCTGCTACTCTCGTGCTAGTTAGGGCCTTCAAGGGGGAGGACAACGTGAATGCTCCTCATCCGGCGAACGCTCATCAGTGCGGTCGGAGTTCAGCAGTACACATTGGAAGCAAAGGAAGGACACCATGGAAACCACCGGTAACGAGCTCGACAATGACAGTGGCCTGGCAGTAAGCCCGGCCGAAGCGATGGCAGCTTTCCAGGTCGCCCGCCAGCATGGCGAGAATGCACACCGCATTTTCCAGGGCATCGAGGATGAGCAGCGCGCGATGGCAGCCAACTGGGGCGGCAACAGCCACGGCACGTACATGAACGCGTCAGCGTCATACAACGATGAGGCCTCTGAGATCACCAAGGGCCTGTTCAACTTCATCACCGTCAGCGAAGAGGGCGTCAAGCAGCTCCAGTCCTCCGACGACGTTTAGCCCACCCAGACCACAACGGATTAAGCAAGGAGACGAACATGTCCGACTCAATTCAGTACGGCAAGGCTGCTTATGGCAACCTTGATGAGCTCGCCAGCCACGGCACGAAGCTCGACGCTGCGACCCAGGAACTGCGCGACGCATTCCGTACGCTGTACAGCGTCTTTGCTGGTCAGGGTGCGGCCGCGGTCGCCGAGGTCGAGACCGCGGTGGGCCTGAACCTGCAGGACTGGATCGCTCGCCACAGCCAGCAGACCCAGAATGCTGTCGATCAGCACGACGCAATGCATGCCCAGGATGCTTCCGTCCGCGATGCCGTGGCCGGTAGCTACGGCGGAGGCCGCGGCCTCTAACGGCTAACATACGGAATTGCCCGCCTCGTTTTACGAGGCGGGCAGTTTTGTTTCCGGGGCGGAGCGGAACAACTTCGCAGCGGTGGCTTCAAAAGCCGCCTCCCACAACGGACCCTGGGTCTCGCCGGCACCCGGAGTTCGATCGTGTGAACTCACCGAGGTGCACGCTAGGATGCGGTCGGAACCACTGCGGCCGGGGGGCGTGGACTGAAACGGAGGGAGCAGCAAATGACCGAGTCGAGGTTCCCGAGCCCTGCAGCCGGCGCGGCGTTGATGAGCGCGATCCACACCGCCGCCACCGATGCCGGTCTCGGCGCCCACGCCGGCGGCTACCTGTGGCGCCAATCGTGGTTTTCGGTGCCGTTCGCAGGTTTTTTCGGACTGCTGGGCCTGTACCTGGCTATGACGCCCGGCGCGCACCTCATCGGCGTGATCGTTTTAGTCCCCGCCCTGCTGGGCCTGGTGTCGTTCGTGCGGGGCCGCATTCGCATGGCCAAGGGGGATCGTCGGTTGGATCTGTTCGAGCGCGGCGCCATCGTGACCAATCGCGAGCAGGACATCGCGGTGTTCCGGTACGCCACCGCGCGAGTGACACGGGACATCGTCCGACGGACCAGCTCGATGGGCAGCGCCATGGAGTACAGCTACACCCTGAGAGAACCGGGCGGCCCGAAGGTGTTCGCCAACGGCGGAACAAGGCTGCACAGCGGTTTTGATGGTCCCGCCGAATGGGGTCCAGCCATTGTCAGCGGAATCGCCAACACCCAGCTACCCGCTGCGCGTCAGGCGATCGCGGCCGGAAACCGTCTCGATTTCGGCCCGGTCTGGCTCAGTGCAACGGAAATGGGGGACATTCTCCACACCTGGCGGTGGCCGGAAATCGCCACGATCTGGATCAACAACAACGTCAACAAGGGTCACGTCGAGCTGTTCTTGCGGGTAAAACCCAAAAAGGCGGTGATGGTCGAGGCGGCAAAGCGTGTCGAGAACCTAGCCATATTTATGACTCTGGCCGAGGAACTGATCGCGTCCGGATGAGTCAGCGCGCACACCGTCTGCCAGCCCGGTGATGCGGCCGAAGCTTCTTCAACGGTCACGCCGGTCATCTCTTCCGAGAACCCTCGTTCGATCAGTTGCCGGTATCGAGGGTGGTGTTCATCGGGTCAGGCCGGTAGAGCTGCACAACGTCAGTGGCTCCGGAAGCCAGCTAGTTGGCCAGGCCGAGATCGGAACGACCGATGATCACCCAGTCGTCATTGTCATTAACAATATGAATACCCTCTAGGGCCGGAGTACTCGCAACCATGCCGACGATGGCCCGCCAATCCATCTCGCCATAGACATAACCGGGCCGACTCCGGCTCGTATAGGCCTGCACGAGGTTGTCGACGCCACCAGCTGAGGAGGTGACCAGCGTCGGCTGTCCGGATCTCGCCGATTCCGGAGTCAGACGTACGAACAGCTGTGTTTCGCTGAGCTGGGATTCGAGTGAGGTGAACGGTTGTGCCTGCGGTTCGTTCGCAATTTTGGCGATCCGCGCGTCGAGTGTCGTCGCCGACTCGGGCGGCAAAATACCCAGGATGACCGCGATCTGGCTCTTGCGGATCGGTACGCGGCTTCCGGCATCATTCTTGATGATCACCCACTGCACCGGCGGAATTTCTGCGGCCAGTTCCAAAACCTGGCGCCACGGCGCTCCGGCATACTCTTTCCATAGTTCAGGATTGGCTCTAGAGGTAAAGACTTCCAGGGCATGGGTGCCGTCGGCCAGCTCGAGCAACGGCGTCTTGATCTGCGGTTGTCCGTCGACCTCTTCGACATCCAATGAGTAGAAGATCTCGTGTTCGTTGAGGGCAATCACGAGATCGCTGACCAACGACGCATCCTGCTGCCCCGCGGCCCGGGTGACGAGGTCTTCAATCTCTGCTGCGGTACGCACGTCAATTCCTTCCCGGACACGCCGGCATCGACGCGGATATCTGCTCGATGATACCGCCATCGGAGACTGAATACGGTGCAGCCGATCGCGGCCTCACCGTTCAGTCGGTTGGCGGGCGGACCACGGCGGTCGCGTCGAGTTGTGCCATCGCCTCGGCCATGTCGAAAGCGTCAGGGACAACCTCACCAAACAGCCGGAGCAGGTGGCCCGGCGTCGCAATGCCCGACTCTGCCGCGAAAATCAGGGCGGTGGCAGCCGCAGTCCGATCGGACAACGCGACACCGATGTCTCTCAATAGCTCTACCGCAGCAGCGGCGGTATCGTTCGCCGTCCATACCTCGGGCATCCCGGCGACAAGGTCGTCTTTAGGACTCCATGAACGGCCATTGTCGTTCAGCCCGACCGCCTCTGGTAGCTCACTGCGATACCAGTGCTGGCCGTCGAACCAATAGCAAAACGACAACATGCCCCGTGCCGCACGAGGATCCAGGTACAGGTTGTGCACCCAGGTGGGTGCCCCTTGGTACAGATCCGGCCACGAGATAGCGCCCCGATAAGCCGCCGACAGTAAGGGTGAATCGTTGCGGCCACCCGAGAGCACCGCTCGACCGCCGGGTAACCGCGCCAATGTACATCCGCCGCTATCACCTTGATGCACTTGGTATGTGGGGTCGCAGCGTGGTCCCACTGCAGAATCGGAGCCGCGACACACCGCCGCCAATACCGCGGTGCGTGCCCACAGCAACGGCAGAGCTGGGATTTCGTCATCGGCTTCACGGGCGCCACGGACCCCGTCGTCGGCTTGCTGGAAGGCAACGCCCGCAGGGCGCAGCTGGCGGCCCTCGTTGCCCATATGCGCCAGCAGCCACACTGGCGGGCGATCACGCGGATACTGCTGGAAGTCGCGCAGATACGCATCAGCGGGCAGTAGTTGGCTGGGTGGGAGTTCGGCGTCGCCATAATCCGGGGCCGCACTGTAATTACCGTTGCTATCGCAATCGATTAAGAACCGCAGCCACGGCCCATCTCGACCAACAGTCACTAGCCGATGCTCACGCATGGGCTGCATCATCTTCGAGGTCGCCGGAATCGTGACGCTGCCGTCGGCAGTCACGGCGACGGCCTGGGCGATCTCTTCCCCACCGGCCATGCTGAATGCGGCGTGCACCGTCTGCCAGCCCGGTGACGCGGCTAACACCAGCGCTTCCAGCACTTTCTCGATTAGCGCTCGGCTGTCTGCGCCCATAGTTTCCTCGACAGTCACGCGGACGCCTCTTCCAAGAACCCTCGTTCGACGAGTTGTCGGAAGGTGGGGGTTTGACCGTCGGGCGCGATGAACACGTATTGGGTGCCCCCACCGGGGCCGGCTGCTTCGCCTGCAATCTCGGATCTTTCGATTCGCCAGCCGGGTGGCAGTCCCTTGTCGGCACGCACTGTGAACGTACGGTGTTTGGCCTGGAACAGGTCTCGGGGAATCGCACGTTCGCGACGGGGGGTGGCCGTCGGTGTCAACGCGGTTCGGTCTCGCCATCCGAGGCCGTCGTCGAGTCTTAGTCCATCGAGTTCGTCGATCTCGGAGTCAGCGAGGTTGTGGATAGTTCCTTGCACCGCATAGCGTTTGACCACATCGCGGCGGCGGGGGGTGACGTATAGCTTCGCATTTTCAAACCAAGTGTCGATGACGGTTGCGATGGCCCACCAGGATGCGCCGCCGATGGCCAGGGTGATCCACGGGTAATAGAACGTGATGCCAGGGTTTCGCCAGGCCAACACGATGCCGATGAGGTATTCGGTAACGACCACCACCGGGGGAAGGATGACGGCGACGACGACCAGGTAGGACTGAATCGCCGGGGAGTCCTTGTGGACTGCATCACCCATAAGTATGGCAAACGGTGCGATGCTGATGACCACCGCGACTCCAATGAGCACGGCGACGAATCCGGCGATGGTCAGCACGGTATCGAGGGTGGGACTCATCCGGTCACACCGGCAAGGCGAAGTTGGTCATGCGCGGCCCGCAGGTCGACGTTGGGGCAGCCAGCGAACACAGCGGTGAGTAGATCTGGGGTAACAGTGCGAGCCTCTGCTGCGGCCAACAGTTGCCCGCAGGCCCATTCGGCACCCGAGCCGACCACGGTCGTCATGGCAGCAATGCATTCCTTGGGGGTCCAGATCGGCGGCAACGGGTCGTCGAGTTCGTCGAAGGTGTCGGTGTCTCCGCGCCACCACTGCCCCTCGGTCCACCAATAGCAAAAACTCAGCAGTCCGTTTTGGTTGCGGCTGTTGAGCACCGTGTCGTTGACCCAGTCCGGGGCGCCGCGATACAAGTCTGGCAGTGGTTGGTGTCGTTGGTAGGCTGCGGCGAGTAGCGGTGAGTTCCATCGCCCACCCGAAAGTACTGCCCGCTGAGCGGGCAGTAGATACAGGGTGGAGCCGCTGCGTGCATCGGATTCGTACCAGGCGACACCGGCGTCGATCCGCGGGCCCCACTGCGAGCGGGCTCCGCTGTATACCGCGGCCAGCACGGCCCAACGGATGAACGTCTGCGGTAGGGGTTCGATGTCGTCGGTGTTGACGCCGTGTCGACCGGCAGCGGTATCGGCGACCGCGTCTGCTGCGGCTTGGGCCGGTGTGCGGCCTTGGGCAGCTGGCCCAGCCATATAGCCAGCCAGCCAAATCGGCACTTGAGGGCGCGGGTAAGTGGCGATATCGGCGCGGTAGTTCTCGGCCGGTTGTAGCTGGTCATCGGGAAAAGGCTGGTCGCCGTAGTCGTAGCTGACCTGTAGCTGACCCTGATTGGTCACCTTCAGCAGTAGCCGCCACCATGGTCCAGCCGACATCTGCGCACTCACGTCGCGTTGTTGGGCAACCTGCGCCATGATCGACGCGGGCACCGTCACCGGCTGCGATCCCTCGGCCGTGATGAACCCGCAGGTGGCACTGCCTGCCCGGATCGTCAACGCAAACACCGCGGTGAACTCCAACCACCCCGGCGGGCCCAACGCCGCGACGTCCCGGACGATCGGGTCGACCATCGCCGAAGCCTGCGACCCGACCTCCGCGTCATGGGCGGCCGTGCCGGGATCAGAGGCCCCGTCGTCGACGAACGAAACGCCGCGCACCGCGGGCCGGCCGTCGGCAGCTTCGGGGGGACGCCCGTCAGGGCTTTCATAATCAGATGGCACAGTACCGCTCCCCTCGCCTGATCAGGCATGATCTGCTGATCAACCCTTCGTGGTCACCTGCAATTTTCATCTGCACGTCGTCGTCCAGGTTGCGATACGACAGCGGGATCTCCCTCAGGTAGCCAGCGTTCGCCAAGTCTACAAGCGAGTACGGGAAGTAATGCTGAATGCCACCACCCCGCCGCGGGTGCGACCCGACCGGGTTTATCTGAACAACGAGGAGTAAGTGATCGTCTGCTCCGCGCAGCAGTTCACTAGCCAGAACTGATGGTGGCGATAATGACCTCGAGGAGTTGACGAGCCTGATCGGTGCCGCTCCAGGAACCGCTGACTTGAACGTCGATGATGACGGTGTCGCAGGCGGCCAGCGCGCGTTGCACGGCCCAGCCGCCACCGTCCTCTTGAGTGCGGCGGATCGCCAGCGTCGGCCCGGTGTTACTCAAGGGTCCGAACAGCCACGAACTGTCCCGCTCGCCGTGGCGGTAGGTGACAGTGCAGCTCGCAGCGGCAGCCCACAGCTGTGCCTGGGTGCGTTGCGCCTCCGTCGCCGCCGCAGCAGACGGGAAGTCGATGACCGCCTCGATAATTTGCGCAGCCGAGGTACCGGGGCGGCCATCGGTGTTTTCGATCAGGGTATGAATTCGCGTCCCAGTCCACCCGCTCTGGCGGTAGGCGGCCAGCTGCGCCGGGATGAATGCAGCCAGGCAATCCCGGGCTGTTAGACATGCCGAATCGTCGAGCAGAGCGTCGCTGGACTCCGAAAGTTCCATGCTGGACACGCCAAGTAGTACGGCGGCCTGCGCGGGCGTCACGAGGAACTCGTCGAGTTTGCGTTTCGGCCATATCTTCAAGCGGCCGACCACGACGAATGACAGAAAGACGGCACCGATCAAGGAAAGCAGCACACCGAACCCGATTTGGACTTTGGCGCCGTGGTGTTCGTAAGCCAGCTGAGCGTCGTAGTCGTTTTCCCGGTGAACGCGGTATTCGTTAATCTGGCAAGTATCGCCGCGGCTCATGGCGACGCCGTAGCAGTAGGGCTGATCGCGGTGCAGACCATCCAGACCCCAATGTATAAGCGCGATTCCCAGGGGCAACGCGCCAAAGAGGAAAACCCAAACCACGACGGTGACTATGGCGACGAGGACCGGGGAGGGTGTGCGTTCGTTACCCGACGACATCACCGCAGCCTAGCTGTCGGCGGACGGCACATCCGGCCCGAGCGTAGACGGATTCGAAGTCCGGTTGCCAGGCTCCAGTGGTGGTGCCGGCCGCGCATGGATTCACCTCGATAACGCATTCCATCACGCAGGCACCTCCGCCGCTTACGGGCAAGCCGTCCGACCGCGAAATACGCTTCGTCACAAATTCAAATTTCCCTTGCCGGACAGCCACTACGTGCATCTACATGTCAATCAGCGATGAACGATACAGGTTAAGTGTCACCCTTCATACGGACAACGAACTGAGTATGATTCATCGGTGAAGGCCTCCCTGACTGTCGATGCGAAGAGACCCTGAACTGACCGCTGGCATCATCCGTACAGGCCCCCGAGACCTCGCAGCATCCCTCATGCCAGCGCGCATCCCGACATCTAGGTGTTATTCAACTTCGAAGAGTCGAGTCACAACTGAGAGACGATCGAGGCCGGGAATCCATTCAGCAGCAAGTAATCCAACTGCCCGTAAGTCAGTGGCAGTAGATGATTTTCAGGTCGAATACCTCCAGCCTGTAATACAAAATAGCGGCTCGGGTCAGATTTCAGCTCGAATTTCGACACATAACGCTCAAGTGGAACCTGAGACACCCGGGCATCGAGTCCCTCATCTTCCCAAGCCCATTGAACGGGATCCAGACGGAGGGCCATACGTAGGCTCTCGCCGAGATCCCAGATGATGTACTTTCCGGCGTCGTCAATGTCGGAAAAGAAGGCGACCAAGCCCTCGTGGGGCTCGTTGCGACGTTCTGTTGTGGCTCGCCAAACGTTGCATCCACCGTCTTTCGGTTCGACTATTAGCGACGTCCAGCCCTCGCAGGGGTAGCCGTCGCGGAGGTGAAGTCTGTCGTCTTCCCACACTGGCTCGTTCAGTGAGAGCCGGCCAACGTAAGAGTAGATTCGTCGCCAATTCTCGTACTGGCTGATTAGCTCAACAAATCTACGATCAGCAGCTGCGGCACCTGAGTTCATGACGATCTCTCTCATCTACCAGTGGTCTCACGAATCAGTCGGTTCTTTAGTAACTGATCAACCGGCACTGGATCTCCAGTGGCTCTGTCGATGACAGCCAATTGGTTAGCTCCACCTGGCTGACCGAAAGCTGACTTGGCCTGACCGTAGTGCACTTCCCAGTCTAGTCCATCAGGTATTGGTTTCCCGGTGCCTTCGAATGTGTGGTACTGGTTAGCTACGCCTGGTGGCATGGCGCGCATAGCCAGTGGCGCGCCTTCATCTGCCATGAATCCGCCTCCATTGGAACCGAGTCGGTCGAGCTGATATCCCTGAGGAATCCGGTCGGTAATGGTGGGCGGTCCGGCGAATCCATTGTTGGGCGCTTGTCCATCCCAGTCCCATCGGGGATTTCCGTCTCGTCCAGGGACTGTGAATTCGTGTTCGAACTGATCGATGGTGCGGCCAGCGAGTGGGTCGTAGCCGTCGGTGACCGTACTGGGGACGCCACCTTCATGAAGGCGCGCTACATCGTCCGCAGGGTTCTGCATAAGCTCAAAGGCATGCTGAGGCGATAGACCGTAGTCTTGGCCTTCCACGGCCGGAGCCTTCGCTGGCTGTGGCAGCGGGTGCTCGCTCGCGTTGGGCGCAGCGGGACTGCCCGAGTGGTCGCCAGTGTGCTCGCCGGATGCGGCGGGTTGCGAGCTACCGACGTTGTCGGCAGTCGCCTGCCCCGGCTCTGGCTCCCGGTATCCATCATGCCAGCGCGGATCCCAGATCCTGCGATCCGATGAATACTGACCGCTGACATCGTCAAGCCGCAAAGGCCGACCGGCTGCAGGTTCGTCGGTGCGCCAACCCGGCTTCCATCCGGGGCGGTCGTCAACGGTGCGAGGGGCCTCGTGATGGACCTGGTCGAACTGGCCCGCCCCGATGCGGCCGAAATTCGCCAACGATTCAGTACGCCCGCCCAGGATCGGATCGAATTTGTAGTAGGCCGTATGGGTGCTGACGGTACCGTCTTTTCCGAGAAGATGATCCATATGTTGGGGGAATTCGGAAGTGACTCGCTGCCCCTTGAACCCTTCCATGGCAGGATCGAAACCCAGACCACGCCCAAAAAACCGCCCCGCCGAATCGGCGGTGCGGCCACCGAGCATGGTGACCGGGTCTCGCGAGGACGATGCGACGAATACCTTGTCGCCGACACCGAAATCAGCAGCTTTGTGGAGGGGTCCCGCCCCCGGCGATCCGGCCAGCGTGATGCTGCGCACCTCGTTGCCCAACCTCGCCTCGTGGCCAGCGAAGCTGGTGGTGGTCGTCCCATAGGAGTGGGCGAATATGTCGTTGGTGGAAAAGTGGCTGCCATCCCCGGCGATCACATCGCGCGCGGCGTTGAAGGCGGTGATGTCGCCGTGCAGGATGTCACCACCGGTGCTGGCCAGTTTCGTGTGCGCGACATCCCATAGTCCCTTGATGCCTTGGGGTGCGTCATAGCCGATCCACGCGATCGACGACACCTTGGTGCCGCCTTGCTCCCAAACAGATTCCAGATGCGCCCTCGCGTTTTCGAGATTGCCCCCAATGCTGTCGATCGTCGTCGAATAGCCAGGTACGTGCCAGGACACTGCATCCGCATGGAAGGGGTTCTCGCCGACGCTGACAACCATCCGACCGTCGCCGCCGAAAGCGTGCGGGTCAAACGCCAGGATGTTCACCTCGCCGCCGTGCTCCCGTGCCCAACTGTGCGCGTCATCAAGGGCTCGCTGGATTCCCTCGTAGCGCTTCAGCTCTTTACGCTCGTCGCGGGTGAGGTGCTCCCCAGCGTCTTTGCGGGCTTGCAACTCGTCGTGCAGTCGGGTCAGCTCGTGCGTGCTGGCTTCAGTACGAGCCCACAGCGGAATGCCCTCAGCGTTGCCGATCTCACGGGGGTAGGTGTCGATCAACGCACGTTGCTCTTCACCACCCAAGCGCTCCCACCAACGTGCGTTGTCGGCTGACCGCCGCTCGCCAAACGGGTCGTTACCCAGCTGACGTCGAATCTCATCGGGGGAAACCGGTGGATCCCGCCGCCACAGCGCGTCGTTGGCTATCTCGCGGGCGTGCTCGGCATCGGGATGCGATGCCACGTTCCGGCCGGCCTCGCTGGGGTCGCTGCCAACACTCGACTCGGAGCGGGCCGAGGGATCGTGACCCGGGGATGCCGCCGACTCTTCCGGTGTCGAGTCGCGGCCCGCGGGCGGCTGCTCCGAACGCTCCCGCTCTGTTCGAGCTGGCTCCGAGGACACGGGCGGCTTGGTATCCGGTTCGGCTGCAGCTGCCGGTTTCGTCTCCGGGCCGGATCCCAACTTGCCGCCGTCCGGTTGCGTGTAGTGGATCATGTTCCCGGTCATCTTGTTGCCGATGCCGTCAACCCCGAACGACATATGCCTGCCGGGTGCGTCGGCATAGCCAGGGGTGAATACGCCCTCGACGCATGCCGCCCAGTCGACCGGTCCCATGTTCTCAGTGAGCAGGTGGCTGAGCTGTGTCGGACTCTCAACGGTGTGGGGCGTCCCCTGGACGTCCAAATCTTTGGGAGGGTGCAGCGTGTAGTTGGGCATCTGCTCGCCGGAGGTGTATGTCCGCGAATACACGCCGGAAACGTCCTGACCGGTTTCGATCCGTTGGCCCAGCGAGTCAGTGATGGTCCCGCCATGTTCGGCGTACACCGTGACCGACGTGCCTTCGGGGATCACGGTCGTGCCGTTCTCCGGATTATACGTACCGTGGCCACTGACCTTTGTGCGCCCGTCAACGGCCCTGGCTTCTTCGCCAATACCAGGCGGCGGCGCGTCAGATTCGCTTTGCCGGGGCGGCTGCTCCGAACGCTCCCCCTCTGCGCGGGCTGGTTCGGGCGGGGCGGGTGGCTTGGTGTCCGGTTCAGCTGCGACTGCCGGTTTAGTCTCCAGGTCTGTCACGGTGTAGCGATCGGGACCCAGCTTGCCGCCGTCGATGACGGCTTCTGACGCCCCGTCAGGCAACTTGCCGCCCGGAAGCCACTGATCGTTGGCGCCTGCCTCGTTACCCGAAGGTATGCGCGCATTGGCGTCGTGCGGTTCGGGGATGTCGATGCGGACCAGCTTGTTAGAGTCCAGGAACCCCTCAGGCAGGCCCAGTTCCCGCTCCATCGCCCGCGGATCGCCTTGGGTTCGGGCGAGCATCGCATCGGCTTCGGCCTTAGGCATAACGAAGGAAGTTCCGTCGCGCTGCGCAATCCCGTACTTGTTCAGATTGCTCTCGGGCATGAACCGAGTGGCGCCCTCGCTGAATCTGTCCAAATGCTGCTTGATGTATTCCTGCGGCAGATAGCTCTCTGGGGGCGGACGGTCACCCTTCTCCATCGCTCTAATCTCATCCGACATTTCCTTACTGATCGGAATGTCGCCGAGTGGTTCATTGGGGTCACGAGGCTGCTCACCCCCGGAGTCGTCAGTACCGGCGCGTTTGGGTTCTGCGGCGGCGCCGGGGTCTCCGGGGCGAGCCGACGATCTGTTGGGATCGGCGGCGGTTCTGGCTCCCGACGGTGTAGCGCCAGCGCGACCTTCCTGTGCCCGTGCCACCGGTTCACCGCCGATGCCGGGCATCGCCGGTGGAGCCACCGCCGGCACAGCGGGATCAGCCGATTCGGAAAGCTTGGGGTCCGCCGTTGCCGGGTCTCGCTTGCCGACCTGCCCCACCTCGGAGTCCGGGGTTTGCTTGGCGGCGTGGGCATCTGAATCAGCGGAAAGCCGTGCCCCCGATTTACTTTCCGGTGGTACCGGACCCTTCTGCGCCGCAGGTTGGCTTTCGGGCGTGGGCCGGGACGCCGCGGGCTGGTTGTCCGGCGCCGTTTTGGGCGCCGCCGGTTGGCCGTCGGATGCGGTTCGGGGCGCGGCAGCCGGATTATCCACCGGGGTTCTGGCTGCAAGATCATCGGCTGACCGCGGGACGAGCTGCTGCCCATCGAGTTTAGGCGACTCCAGTTGCGCGGCGGGTCGGTCGGCCGGCGCCGACGGTTCGCTGGGTGCCCTCGGCGCTTCTGTTGGCAGGCCGCTCTTGCTTGGTGATGCGGTGGGCTCGACGCCGACGTGGTCGGGGCGCAGCGAGCGGGGCTGCACAGGGTCGCCGCCCGATGGTGGTTGGCGGTGAGTATCGGCAGCATGCGCAGGCTCTGCAGCGCGGTCGCCGCTGTTCGCCGGGCGGGGCTGGGCTTGCTCTCCGGCCGGGGCAGGCCGGTCGGCGGCGGGCGCCGGGCGATCGGAGGCCTCGCTGCTGGGTGCGGGGCGATCGACTGCCTCGCTGCTAGGGGCTCGTGGGGTTGGCTCGCCGGTGGTGGCCGGCACTACCGGACGATCACCGGTGGTGGATGCCGCCGGGGCAGGTCGCGCAGCGCTGTCAGCAACGTGCGCGGCTGGACTAACGGGGTGCGCTGCCGATGGGGAAGCACCCGTCGGTACCACGCCCGCCCGGGTTCCGGTCGGGGTGTTGGTCGGAGTGTTGGTCGAGCTGCTGTTGGATGGCGGGCTCTCGGCCCTTGGCGCACTTGGTGCCCCCGCCTCGGCACGCGGGCCTGACGGCGCGGCAGCTGGGTTCGACGCGGTATGACCGTTCGGGGTGCTCTGTGTGGTGTGCTGGCCGGCGCCCGGGTCGGCGACGGTTGGGCCGCTGGCCTTCGGCGGATCCGATCCCAACGGCGCACCCGCGTCACGCGAACCGGTGACCTGCGCGGTGGAAGTGGCGCGGGCCTCGGCGGGCGCCGGTGACGTCGAACTGGACCTGTCCGAGGCAGCCGGATGTACCTCACTGACGTCACGGTAGCCAGTGGAACCGTCGGCATGTGTGGGGTGACGGTAGCCGCTGACACCGTCGACACCGGCGAAGGCAACACCCTGGGCGAAGGCTTTCCCAAGGTTGAATTCCTCACCCATGATTGGCTGCGCGGCCAGCCCGCCGAGGGTGTTTGCGACGGTGCTGACACCAAAGTCCTTGGCGCCGTTCGCCAGCGGATTGCCAAGTTTGAAGTTCGCACCGAGACCCGTGATCGGCGCAGCAACCGCGCCCATGACCGCCCCGCCCGCCACCGCTTTGCCGAACTCGCCCCAGTTGAATCCACCCGGCGGGTGCGTACCAGTGGCAAATTGCAAACCCTGTGAAGTGAGGTCGCCCGCGATCGCCCCGACAACGCCCGCAAAAGCACCTTCGAGAATCCGCGCCGCAATCGCAACGATGACCTTCGTGGCGACCTCGCCTACCACGCGCGAAACGGCCCACCGCAAGGCTGCGAGAAGTGTGACGCGAGTCGCAGCCGCCGCCACCGCCGCACCGCCGCCAAAGGTCCACCAAGCTGTAGCTGCGATGGTGGCGGCCAACGCGGTAAGTGCGATCCAGAACGTAGTCTTGGTGTCATCGATCGTATTCGCGACGTTATCGACGCTGTCAGCTATCGCATTCAGCTGTCCGACCATTTTGCTGACATCGCCTGGAATGTCCTGGAACAGCCGGACTAGCTTTTCGTGGTACTCGCCGGAGGAGAAACCCTCCAGGGCCAACTGCCGCCCATCTTTAACGACGTCTTCGAGTGCCTTCAGGTCCGCTGCAAATTTACGCCACTGGTTCGCCTGCTCGGTACAAGCATCCTCGTCACCATCGGGATACCGCATCCCGACAAGAACCTCAAGTATCCCATTCAGGGGACCTGGGAGACCCTGACTCATCCTAGAATGTCCCCCTCAGCAATCCCCGACCACTGCGCCAATGAGGTTCGCGGTGCAGCGTAATACCGCGATCAGACCAATTCGCGGGGAGTTTAGCCGGCCTCGCCGCCGGTCTGGGCGATGATGGAATTGATCGCCGCTGTGAGGTTTGGCTCGATTGTCCCCAGGCCTTTGGCCAGATCCTGCACATTCTTGATGGCTTGTGCACGGTTGGGGTCGAACTTCTCGGCGAACGCAGCGCCGATTTTATCGTTGCTCCACGGCGAATCGGTCAACCCTCCAACCCCTGTGGCCGCTGCCGATGCGCTCCTGGCAGCCTCAGCCCACTTGGTGGCTCCCGCCCGGGCTGGCCCCTGACTGAACTCGAACTTATCGGCCATCGTGATCTCCTTGCCCCTGCCTGAATACGAGTCGTAGCTAATAGACTACGACATCCCCCGTGGGAAGGAGGTTCCTACTCGGTTTTTCGAAGCCCATGGCCTTGGTGGTTACCGGTGATGGAACACCGTCATCGGCGGTTCCGGATCTCCACTCCCATCGCCGTCATCGAGCTGCTGTGCCATAGCTTGGCGTTCCCGCGAATTGGGCGGCGAGAGAGGCACGGTCGGTTGCAGTTTGGCGAAGTCGTCAATCGTCCCCATGGTCCCGACACCCGGTATGCCTGCCCCGAGAGCCGACGTCTGCTTCAAGATGTCGGCCTGAAATACCTTCGACTTGTCGTTCATCTTGGCCGCCGCAGCCTGAGTAGCCTCTAACATCGAGTCCGCCACCTGGGTGCTGGTGGCGCCGGCGAACACCTCGTCATCGACCTCGACTTTTACGACGATCCCCTGCGCGTTCACCCACACCCGCACCAAATCGTCCTTGGATCGAGCATCGGCGGTCTCTATGGCCATCCGTTGAGCGGACTCGGCTATGGCGCCCAGCGCCTTGTCCATATCGGACATGATCGTTTCGAGATCGACATCATCCGAATCCTGGAACAGGCCGTCGAACATTCCCACGACAACTCCTCGGTGTCTCGTGTTAAACCGGCGTCCCGCGGTTACCGCCCGGTTGCTGTAAGAGCAACCCATCACACTCGTGGCGACGGCACGCTTCGACGAATGCAAGTGCCGCAGCGCAGTCGACCAGGAACTCGTGGTACTGAGCAGGGCTGAGTTCGTAATACTCTTCGTAGTCGACGATTCCATTACTCACAGGTATCGACGCGTAGTAGCGGCCCGAGGTCGATTCGACGCCGAGGGAGTACCTGTCCTTCTTGGAAAAGTAGGTGTCGTCGAACTTCATCGCCCCTCCGTTTGCCCGCCCTGGGCTGCGGCCAGTCTATAGCGTCGCACTCCGAAGTTCCCGAACTTTGGTGCGCGTGGCCGACTAGGCTAGGTATGCCTGAAGGTAAGGGCCATGGTGGCCGGAAAGACAGGAACTACGACAACAGCCGACGTCGACGATGAGGTGCAGATGGTCAGCCCAAAGCAGAGGGCTGGCGATGACGGGCGAGCTGATGCGGCAAGCCCAACCGGTCCGGCGGCACCCGGGTTGGAGCGGCTTGTCCGGCCAGGACACGGAGCGTTTGAGAAGCGGCAGCTAGCGCCGCTGACTCGCAATAGCTATCCTAGGCGCATCCGACGAGGTGAGGGGAAATAGACATGGGAAATCCACCGTCGAATGAGGATGTGGCGGGCTGGACGAATCAGCTGCAGCAGTGGAAAACCAGTGTGCCCGACGACATCGTGGCCCTCGACCCGGGCGTTATCAGCGTTCTGATGTCCAAGATGGGTGAGATCCTCGCGAAGCTCGATACGGCCACCACCTCGACGGCCGGCTTGAAGATCAATCCCGGGGTGGTGGGCAAGTTCCCCTCAGCGATCACGACCGCAAATAATGTGAACACAAGCGCGGATGGTTTTCGGGACAGCCTCAAAGATTTTAAGGAATTTGCCCAATCATTTCAGGATCTGATGCAGGCGGCTTTGGTCAAGCAGCTGCCCGCGCAAACCGGCCAGCGCTGACCAGCGTATAGCGCACGTCAACCGCGAGAGCGAGGTCATACATGGCACCCGGCGACCGGTTTTGGACTCCAGGGAACGACGGCTACGCACCCAACGCGACGAATTCCTGGGATACGCCAGTTATTAATGGCAATGTCAATCTAGGTCGGGGCAGTACCAATAGCTTCATCAATACGCACATGCTACCGAGTCTGGAGAAGAATCTTCAGACTGACGGGAGTACGAGCCCCAAGGCTTCTCCGTTGGAGCACATCAACCTCTTCAAGGAGGGGTTAGATGCGCTCAAGCCTGCGAACGAAGATATCGCGGTGAATCAATTCCAACTGTGGAAGCAAGCCGGTGAGGCTTTGGATGCCGCCGGAACCAAGATCGGCGAATGGCTGAACACCGCCAAGAACAGCCAACAAAGCCTCTCTGGACACACGGTGCAAAAACTCGTCACCATGATCAACGACGCAGCTCCTGGCGTCACAAAACTTGCTAATGCAGCACACCGCATGGACTACCTAGTCAACATATTCCGCACTACTGTCGGAGACAGCCGGACTTACTTCGTAACGAGTGAAGATTCATATAATCAAAACCTGAAGCTTCCGGACGACGATCCATCCAAGGACGCCAACTTGAAAGAGTTCGATGCCGGAGCGCGCGCCCTGATTCACAATTTTTATAATCCGATGATTAATACTGTCAACGGCAATCAGCCTGATGTACAAGCGACTCCACCACAGGCGGATCCGTCGCCCGGTGGGCCGCCTACAAACCCGCTGGCGAGCGGGGGGCCGGGGCCAGGCGGAGGTATACCCTCGATTCCACAGATCCCTAATATCCCCTCGACCAAGACGCCCAGTACCAAGACGCCCAGTACCGACCAGTCATCACAAAACGGTGCGGCCAACGCCGCGCAGCAAGCGGCGCAACAAGCCGGCAACACCGCCCAACAAGCAGCCCAAGCCGCGCAACAAGCAGGGCAGCAAGGCGCCCAGGCCGCCCAGCAAGCCTTGGACCAGCTCCTCAAAGGCCAACCAGGTGGCAAAGATAACCCCGAAGGTCTGCTGGGTTTGGGATCCAACGGCCTCGCGGGGGCTAAACCCGCCGGTGGAGTCGGCGTCGGCGGTGGCAAGGGCGGTGGAGTCGGCGGCGGTGCCGGATCAGGCAAGGGACTGGCTGCGGCCAACCCGGCTGCCCGGACGGTCGCAGCCACCAAACTCGATACCCCCGTTTCCCGTGCCAGTCTGAGCAACACCGGCGCCAACGGGGCTGCCGGCTCCGGTGCCCCCGCCGCCGGACAACGCGGCGGTGCAGGCGGTGACAAAATACACAAAGCCGCCAAAGCACTCCGACACGACAAACACGGCGTCATCGCCGAAAGCGACGCCGTCGTCCAAGTCATCGGCGAAGAACCCAAAGAACCACCCCCCACCAAAACAACCTAACTTCCGGCCAGAAATCACAGAAAGGGTGGTGGCCGCGTGGAGCGGGTGGGGCTCAATCGGGTAGGAAGTATCGAAACGTTCGGCGTAGAGGCCCTGAGTGAGTTCCATGGCCGCGATTTCCTACCACATCCGTTCGCACACACGCGGCCGTCGCCGTTCGCGGACTACGACGCGTACCGCGGCTACGCAGCGGCAATGCTCGACCGGATCAATCACTCTGAATACAACGGTATCCAGCAATGGTTCGCCACCTATGTGAATGCCGATCTACGCGTGGAATGCACCATCGATCGCCGTGACGCGCCAAGAGTCCGGCTCGTAGCGCACCGGTCGGGTCCGCTTGGGTATCTGGCGACACAAAAACCCGACGATGACGTCATCGAGGTGTACAGCGTCTCTCCTCTCGAATTAGGTGCGGCACTCGCCGGGTGGAGTGCGCTGACTAGGCCCGGCTCCCATTCGAAGCTAAACATCCCCGAATACGCGCCAGATCCGCCGCGCTTAGCCGACAGCGACGGGGACACCGTCGGTATTCGTCACAAGGTAGAGACCTCGGATGTCAAGGTGGCGCCACGCTCGCATGCGGTGGTGTTAGGCCGCGTACAGAGTCACTGGCGGCCAGCGCGAGAATGGGGATTCGATCGCCACACCCGAGGTGTGGTGTGGGTGCGGATCGAAGGTGACGGCGAGTATATCTATACGCCGGACTATAGCCATCTGACGCCGCTGACCACCCGCAACCTGGCCACGCGTATCGATGAACTCATCGCGGCCGACGTGCAGGCGGTGCGGGAGTCTCGGGATGGATACCGCGATAGGAGCTAGCGGGGTTGCTGTAGCGACATGATGCTATCGGCCGGGTTATTGCGCTGGATCAGGCCGTTTCCGACTTTCCAGAGCATGGTGTAATCCGGAGTTTGCCAAAGGGTCTGACAAGTCGTTGGATCGTAAGCCAGGAAACGCGGATCGGTACCGTCCCGAGTGATGATTATATTGCCGTCCGAGCCGACATAGGATCCGCCAAGGTGGGCGGCGCAGGTAGGACCTGGCTCGTTGGTCAGCAGGTCCCACTGCTGCCACTTTTCGTCGCTGTAGCTCTCCGGGTCTTCGGCGTAAAGTTTACTGCCGATCGTGCGAAAATGCCTCGCCGAGCTACTCGGTATCTGGCTAGCTAACTTGCCCGCGGCGGTGTAGATGTTGAAACTGGCGCCCTGCAGCAGCGTTGGCATCGCCCTATTCGATTGCAAGCGACCGTTATCGGGTTCTTCGTGGATGAGCTTGCCGGAGGTGTCATAAAAGGCCGTCCACCGCTGGGTGCCTTTCTCCATTTCGTAGGCGAAACCACCGCTATACACGGTGGCCTCCACGAGGCGGGTTCCGTCGGGCGGGGCGGGAGTCAGATCCACACCATCGACCGAGAAGATCCGAGTCACTCCGATCGTCGCGGGATTCGACAGATCAGGGTTTTGGATGGCGAGGGTCAGCGGCGGGAGATCTTGTACCTCGCTGTCCCAGGGCTGGGTTACTTCTCCGGTTCCGGGCAGGAACCAGGTGAACTCGGCGTGCGGTCCCAAGCCGTACACACCCTTACCCTTGACGGCCGCCACCAGTCGGGTCTCGCCCAGGTGATTTCCTACCGGTACCACTGTCTGTTCACTGAGGCCGCTGCCGTACGTGTGTAAATCGGTGGGGCCGCTGAAGCTCAGACTGCCGTTTTGCAGGTCGACGACCCACACCCGCTGCAAGTCCTTGCAGAACGGGGCGTAACAGTCCAAATTCACACACACAGCGGTGCTGGGACCATTGCTGTAACACTGATCCGCGGTTCCGAAGAACCCGGCCAACGGTACCGGCGCAAACAACCGGGCTCCCGTCGCGGTGTCGACCCCGTACACCCAGCCCCTCGGATCGCTACAGCCAGGGCCGCACTGCTTGGCCACAAAATAGGCTTTACCGCCGATCGCGGCGAACAACTCTCCCACCTCGACACCGGCGGGCAGGCCGATATCGGCGGAGCTAAGCCGCCATCCGGGCACCGGCTGGCGGCTTAGCGGAAAAGAAATCAGCATGTCCTTGGGTGTACCGATGAGCGCTTGCTGCGAAGGCTCTCCCCGGGCGTGGGTTCTTGTTCTGAGCAGCACTATCGCCGTGATACCCGCAACGACCACAGCGACCACCACCAGCATGGCCCCCCACACCCACCATCTGCGTGGCCGCCGTGGTGCGGGCGGCAGTGAGTCTGCGTTGCCCGGAGCCGGCTCGGCCGACTCTACCCATCGAAAACCGCCTGGCGGTACCGAACCTGTCACTGCCGTCCCTGCCCGCACTCCATGATTGTCGACATCTGCATCAGGGTATCGTCGTCGGCCCAAAAGCACAGACCCGCAATACGCCGTCCTGAACCCTCATGAAGGTCATGACGCTTCGGGTATGCGGAAACCGGGTGGGCTCGAAATGGGTGTTGAGCAACCATGCCGGGCCGTCCCGAAAAAAATTCCCGAAGGCGACGATGCGTAGCTCCTTGGCCACCGGATCGTGATTCTTGACCGCCTCGACCTCGCGAGCGACGGTACCTTGGCGATCAGAGCACGACAACGCCTCCAAATTCGCCAGATGCCGCTCGTTGCGTTCCCGCAGCCAGACCAGCATTGTGGTCTCCGAAATTGCGCGGGCCTGCTCGTCGGACATCGATTCGTTGGCTACCATCGCCCGCAGAGTCGGCCCATCCCCCCGATCGCGCCCCTGGATCGCCACCAGTAGCACAGCCACCGAGGCCACTGTCAACGCCGCCGAAACACCGATCGCCAGCGCACCGCAGCGCCGACGATTGCCCGATGCGGCGCGGTGCGGCGGATCGGCATGCACCGCCAGCGCCCCAGTGTTGTCATACTCGACCACGATACGAGGTGCGCCGGCCGCTGCGCGCCGACGATATTCGATCACCAGGTCAACAGCCCCCGCCGGTACTAGTAGCGGCGCCGCCCCAGAAGCGTGCGTCACCTGCCCCCGTGCTGCTACCGGCGTCGACTCCAGATCGAATTCCGCCCGCAGCCGTTTCCATCCCGGCGGTGCGTCCGCCGTCAAAATAGTCACCGCGCGCTCGATCAGCGCTCGAGTGTCGGTCTGAACATCACCCACGGGTGGCCGTTCCTCACTCATGGGGTCCGGTCGGCTGGTCACAGATCTTCAGCCCGCCTGCCTCATCGAGCAACGTGAATTGCCCACCGAAATAGCCGTTATCCTCCCGCTGCGCCCGTTCCACATCCAGCTTCATCGCATCGTCCAGCGGCCGGATACGCAATACCACCCCGGCCCACACCTGCCCGCCCTGGTCACTGAATGCGACGATTGCGTCCGGAAACACCAACCCTGAACGCTCGGCGACCCCGGCGATCCGATCGCGCACTGCGGCGCTGGGGTTCGCGCAGGTTACCGCCCACATCCCCACAACATCGCCTCGGTTCTGCGCTTCGTACCATTTGCCGATTACCTCGAACGATTCCTGCTGACGCGGCGGCGGATCCGGCAACGACATCAACTCCACCCGCGGCGGGGGGGCCCATCGCCAACTGGCTGCGAACACTATCGCCGCCGCGGCTAAACACCCCACCGCTAAGGCAGCCATCACCGCAATCAACCATCGCCTTGGCCTTAGCCGCCGCGATGGCGCGCCCGTCGGCTCGGAACGCACCGCCAATCGCCCGTCAGAATGGCAATCCAGGATCAACCGCCGCCACGGCACCCCCGCCGCCGCCGCCCGACGCTGATGCTCGGCCAACACCCCCAGCACACCCGCCGGCACACCTATCGACGAAGACTGTCCATGGGGCGTCACCACCGACACCGCTGCCAGCGCAGGCTTACACAAAGGGTCGAACTCACCGTGCACATGCGTCCACCCCGCTGGCACCCCTTCCAGCAACAACGTGACCGCATCCTCAATCAAGGCGCGATCACCCACCACCTGACCACCGCTGCCGTCTCCGGACACTGATCAAGACTAGCCCGCCCCTGGCACCCGGAGCTCGTCTATCTCGTGAGGGGCGTTTCTGCGTTTCCTTCGTTTGTACGGTTTCTACTGCGGAGCAGCCGCCAGACAAGGTGGTCGCGAACGGGTTGAGCACGTTTTTACCGTGTTATCCATCACGCCCGACTGTGGCCGTCGGTCCTAGCGCGTGTCACCGAGTGCAAGCATGAGCGGCCGTGGCTGCCTAGGGGGAAATGGCCCCGGCTCTCCATAGCCCGCCGGTATCACTCGTTCAAGAGCAGAACAACTCGCCTAATTTTGATGTCGTATTCAGACAGAGTAAAAATGTTCACGGTTTCCTCCACCGGAGGATGGTCGAACATCGGGCGCCTAATTGGCGGTCAAATCGCCCAGAGCCTCGCGGGCGGCCGAGATATGAGCTAGGTGTCGCTGTCCAGACACCGACGCTAGGTTCTGCCCTGCAAAAGAATAGTAAGCGCTGCGTCGAGCCCCGACCGGGGCCCGACGCAGCACATCTTGACTAGCTGCCCAGCTGCCGGTCGAGCGCGAACAGCTCGTCCATCTCACCCGGGGCGGTTTCGCCCAGCAACTTCAGCAAGCCTTGGTGCGCTTCCTCAAAGTTTGAGGTGATTTCCCCCTGGTGCTTCACGATCGACGTCGAGGCCTGGCTGTCGAATGCGGCAGGGATCTTGTTCTGGAACAGATCGTTGATTTCCGTAACGATCGTTCCGGCCTGCTGAGCGGACGCGTGCGCCTCCTCGTAATGCGCCAGGGCCTGCGGGTCGTAGACGATGTCGTCACCGTTATTTCCGCCCGGACTTCTTGCTGCCCATGGCGCGGGGGTGTCAGGCTCTGCTATCGGAGCCTCGCCCGCCCTTTGTAGCAGCGCATTCCCCTTCTGATAAACCTCGCTATGAGTCTCCTTCATAGCCTTGTAGGCTTCCCTGAGATCCTCGTCGATCTTAAGAACGTCCTGCTGAATCGCATGCGAGTTTTCGCTCTTGTGAGCGTTCGCCACAGTGTCAAGAGCCTCATTCATCTTGTTGAACTGCACGAGCATGTCCTCGAGGCACGTGTGCACGCTCTCCATCGCACTCTTGATCCCCGGTACATTGATATTCACGGGAGCCATGTATTTCCCCTAACTTCTGTGATCTGAATACTGGTTGGTTGTCAGTCGATTACGTGCGGAAATGATCCATCGTCGCGATTTACGTTGTCCCCCATCCTTCATCGGACAGCTCCACCAACTGGCGAACTGCCTGCCCGATCGTGTGATCTGAACCCGGCTTGAGGGTAGACCAGATCTGTCCATTGGGTGAGGTGCTTGGCGCGCCGACAATCCGACCGCGCTTGGTGTAGAAGATGCCGATCGCAGCCGGCGCCCGCGCAATGCGGTCATCCTCGGCCGACAGTGCGTAGTAGACGATCTCGGCGAACGCCGCGCGGGATCCGAGCGCCGATCCGAGCAGCATCGCGGTCTGGGAATCGGCGCCGAGCGCCCGAATACGGTCGGCCAGCTCCGCCGAATCGTGTGTGCCGGTGAGCCGCTCGCGCATCTCCTGCTGCGGGGCACCTACCGGGGTGATTTGCGCCGCCTCCGACCGCGGCAGCTCAGCGACCAACGCCGCCACCGCAGCGTCGAGCCTGGCCTCGCCCGCAATCCCCCGCAGCTCGATATCGTCGCCGATCCGCCGTGCCGTCACCACCCGGGTACCACGGCGCGCCACCGAGACCCGGGAAATACCGTCGGGCGTAACCAACCGCATGGCCAGCTCCCGGTCGGGCCGCTGCAGCACCTGCAGCAGCTCCAAAAACTCGTCAGCGACTACGCCGTCGACAACCAGACCACGTGAAACCAGCATCCCGGTCGCACGATCGATCGCCGCGTCCAGTGCCTCATCGGTGCTGTGCCGTAGCCGAATCGCCAACACCGCGGGCAGACTCTGTATCCCCACCCGCTGCGCGACAACCCGCAACTCGTCTTCGCTGACGTTGAACCGGGAGTCGAGCACGGCTGTCACCGGACCGGATCCTTGTCGTCGGCTCCGATCACCGGCGGCGCCACCCAGCGATCAGAAACCTGCTGCAGTGTGCGCGCAGGTTCTTCGGCAAAGCTCTCGGCTGTGGGTTCCGGCGTAGCCAACTCATCAAAGATGGCAGTGTTGGGGCCCCAACTTACGTTCGCCACGGTGAACGGTGCATCGCTCTGCTGCGCAGCTGGCAGCCACGACGACCCGCTCACTTCCGAGAGGCGCGCACCCGGCTCACCGCCACCTTCCAGTGACTCTGCCGGACGGATTGACTCGTGCTCGCGGTCCTGACTGCCACCCCTGCCCATCATGCCCATGGGACCCATGGCGCCACGGCCCATACCGCCGCTGCTGCTCCCCGCACCACTGCCGAATGGCGTCTTCTTCAAGTCCTTCGCGGCTTCGCTGTTCTTGATCGGCGACGCAGCCATGGGCGCCAATGGCCTCGCAGTGCCGCCACCGCCACCGCCGCCTCTGCCGCCGCCGCCCTTGCCCTCGGACTTGCCTTCTTTCTCGGCCTTGAGCGCGTCACCCTTGACCACCTGGGGCGGCGGCAGCTGCTCCCATGGCTCGGCAAACTCGGCGACAGCCTCTTCGTAGCGGATCATGACCGCGGCGGCATCAGCCTGCTGAGCGGTGGCTGCCTCCTCGAGCTCGGCAAACTTACCGTCGAGAATCGCGCCGTTATATGCGCCAAGTGAGGCCATCATGTCCGCAGAAGCCTTGGCTTCCACGACATCTGACACGCTTGGCATCGACAGGATCGCGACGGTGTTGGCCACCGCGGCTTCCTCGATCTTCTGCCCATTGCCGGCAGCGTTCAGCGCAAGCGACTGGATCCAGCGGCCGAATTCGACGAGCTTCTGCGAAACCGCATCCGACCCCCCGCTATCCCATGATGCCTTGAACCGTTCGACGATCACATCGAAATCGGTCGACACACGGGCCAATTCGTTGGCAACCCGAACCCACGCAGCGCCCGCCTCACCGACTGAACCTGGGCCAGGTCCGTCTGTGAGGTCACGAGCCAGCTGTTCAGCGCTCCGCGACTCCCACACCACATTGGTGAACCCCATGCCGTTACCCCCTTCCCGTCCCTAGCTCGAATTCACGGCTGATCAAGCCAGATCGGTTTCCTGGATCTTGCCCGAGTGCGCCCGGAGCGTCGCGGCTACCTCACGAATCTCGGTGGAACCCAAGGCCGCAGCCTTACCGAAAGACTCGTGTACGGCATTAGACGTCCGTGCGACACGCTGGGACACTTCGTCGCTGCCCGGTGCCACCGTGGTCAGATGCGGCGACTCGGCTTTCAGAACGGCGTCAACCCGGCCGGCAAGCTCGTCAAGCCGCTTGATGACATCGCCCACTTCGCCGGGTTGGATCTTGATATCTCTTATGTCGGCCATTTCATTACCCCTCTGATTGGTGTCTGATTGATGCGGTTTTCTCAGGTAATACGCAGTTCTATGTCCACCTCGGCGTTGGGATCGTTTTCGCCGATCACCGCAGGTGTGACGGTGCCCAGATCGCCAACGATCTCACCACCCTGATCACTCGTGTGTAGGAAGGTCGCCGCGGAATGATCGCCGCTGCCGGCCCCGGCACCGCGGCCGCCCGCACCGCCCATCGGAGCGCCGCCGCCCATCATGCCCGCGCCGCCGGAGCCCGCAGCTACTATGCCCGCACCCCGCACTGCGGCAGACTGCGCCGCGGGAGCCGTCTCACTCGCACCTGCCAGGTTGGTCGACACTGCCGACGGCAAGGCGCGCGCCGCCAGCGTTCCCGCCGAACCGCCACCACCGATACCGGCCCCGCCACTACCGATCTTGGCGGCACCCGCAGAACCCAGCCCAGCCGTCGACAGTCCCTTGGCGGCTGCACTCACGCCCTTGCCGGCGCCTTCCTTCCCCATCGCCTGCGCCATGCTGGTGGCGGCCTTGACACCCCCTTGGACCCCCTGGGTCAGCAACTGGGTACCCATCGTCAACGGCATGGTGGCCATCTGCATCGCGGGGCCCATCATGCTCATCGCAATCTGCATCATCGGGCCCATCATGCTCATCATGGAGGTTGGGCCCTGAGCGAGCGCCACCGGCGCACCCGTGGCCGTCATGTTGGCCGACTGTGCGGTGAGCGCAGTTTCCAACTCGGTGACGATCTCGACCGCGCGCGCCGTCGCGGAGCCAGCCGTTTCGCCCATCTCTGGAGCAGTAAAGGGAATTCCGCCGGACAACGCCTCGAGTCGATGCTGGGTCTCTTGGATGAGTTCAAGCAGCCGCGTGTAGCCCTGAGACGTGTCGGCCCCGGCTGTCATCCCCTGCCCGCCGAGTGCCGCGCCTTGCGCCGACACAGCCGCACCGTTACCCAGCGTCTCCGCGGTCTTGGCCGCAGTCCCGGCTGCACCGGCACCCGCCCATCCGCTGCCGCCCTGCCCCATCTGCCCCATCAAGCCCTGCAGACTCTGCGCACCCTGCTGGAACGCCTGGGTCATAGGCTGGAACATCTGTTGCGGATTAAGGCCCTGGAAGATCCCGGTACCCAGCGTGCCGAGCATCTCGAGCATCGGCGACATCAGCCCGGAAACCATGTCCCCACCCCCGGCCCCACCCGCATCGGCGGCGGCCTGATCCTGGGCGTTGCGGTCCTGGGCGTTCCGATCGGACGGATTCAGATTCAGTTCGTCCAGAATGTTCCGGGTTGGCTTGTTCAGCCAGTCTTTGAGCCCGTGCTCAAGAGCGTTGAGGTGCGGCGTCGGGTCGAAAACGACGCCACCCGCAGCGGGTGCCGCGCCCATGGATCCTTGCATGGGCGAAAGGGGCCCTACAGGACCCGGGGGTACCTGTCCCTCTGGGTTGGTGACGGCCATGATCTCGCCGGTCAGACGGCAGTCGTCGGTCCGGAACCAGCGCCCTCGTCAACCTTGACGTAGCCGGCCTGGGCGACCTCTGTCGACGTACCCAGCAGTGCATGGTTGACAGCCGTCCCCAGCCCACTGGTGACGTTGCTGCTCGTCGACGCAAAGAAGGCCGGAATCACGTTGGCGACGCCGAGCGGCCCGATCGCGCTGGCAAATCCGGACAGCGCGCCAGGCGTGACCACGGAGAATGCGGTGGTGATCGCCGTGGAAACGCCCTCCTGCGCCAATTGCATTGCGGACATATACGCGGGTTGTGCCTCAAAATCTTCGGTCATGATTCCCTCCTGAAATACGGCCAAAGGGCGAGCCCCGCCCCTCCTGACAGCAACGATAACTCCCCCAGCGGATGTTCTGGCTACTATTTTGCCGGATCCTTAGGGGACCCGGCAACTTCTCGGGCATCTTTTTCTGCGTCCGGATCCTCGCCGGGCACGAAGGTACTGCCATCCCAGCAGGTCAAAGGGGTTTTTTCTAGCTCGGCCATCCGGGTATTGAACTCGTTGAAAAGAAAAGCATGCCGCTCCATGGCGAGGCGCGCGGCTTCCTGCGCAGTGTCAACGATCAGCTTTGCCAACGCATCAACCCCCAATCGTGCCGCGGAGGGGCCCAGCCACAGCCCGGACAACGCACCGTGCGCATCGACCTCGGCGCTGACCGACTGATCGCGACTGGTCACCCGCACACTCACCGCGGCGGTGTGCTCGGCGAGGGACTGCATGAGGTCGCGCTGCTTGCGCACCCGAGCGAGCAAAGACGCTGCAAGGCTTGTGCCTGGGGCGCTCATACCGAGCGCATCCAACTGTCGGGCATGTCCTCGTCACCGAATATGCGCTCCTCGGCGTTTACCACGTCGGATTCGGTGGCCAAGCCCATGATTTCGATCGTCGGGAGGTCAATGCCCTGCGCCTGCATCTCACGGCGGTGGGCCACCTGGGCACGCATGCCGGACAGACGGCAGAGCGCGAGAATCTCGTTCGCCAGATGCTGCGGCGACTTTTTCAGCTCGCGTGGATCGATCTTGAGAGCTACCGGTAGACCCTGCTCAGTCGTGACCACTGAAATGCTGCCGCTGGGCGACCGCGCGGCACCCTGACGGCCCTGGCGGGCGCGGGTACCCGCGCCCGCGCCTGGCGGCGGTGTGACGTTATGGGCTGGCATGCGGCCAAAGTTAGTACAATGTTCTGAGCCGTGCTAGCAATACAAGGGGAATGCAAAATGGGTGGGCGCCACGGAAAACCGATCTCCTTGGTTGTGCCGGGAATTCTGTTGTCACAGAACGTCACTGACGAAGTAAGGATAACCAGCCGATGAGTGGGTCGAGGGACGCACAACGGGTGTTCGATGCTGGCGTGCTATCGCTGGGGATCCCGATCGACGGCTTGGAGACCGACCGCGACGTGCAATACGCGGGCATGGCGTTCAAGCGGGCGACTGAGTACGACCCCGAGATGAGCGACGCGTGGTTAGGCCGTGCGGCCGCCGGTGAGACCACCCCTGAGGTCTTCTACCACCTGTACCGCACCAGCAAGGCCAACCTTGGACGTGACCAGCGTCGCCTCGGCCTGCCTCGCAACGCCCTCGCTGGGCGCTTCCAGACCGGGCTGTATCTCGACTACGGCCTGAGCACACTCACCGAGGTGGGGCTGGCCTACGCGGCGGGACTGATCCAGGGTACGGACTACGGCGAGGCCGAGAGGGTGCTCAACGAGCTCGACGCCACCCGTAAAGCGATGCCCGGTGGCGATACCGAGGCCGCCGAGATCTGCGCCTATGTCCGTGCGGTACTGCATTTCACCACCCAGCGCTGGCCAGATGTGCTCTCCGCATTGGCCCACTCCGCGGTGTTCACCGACGAGTACCTGGCAGCGGGCGCGCACCTGATGGTCGGCTCGGCGTGCGCCCAGATGGGCCTGTTCGCCGAAGGTATCCGGCGCCTGGACCAGGCGATTGAAGGACCGATCCCCGCAGCGCGGCAGGCAGCCGAGTTCTGTAAGGGCCTGACACTGCGCGAGATGGGCAAGGAACCGGAAGCCCGGATCATCTTCGAGCGCATCTACAGCGAGGATCCCGGGTTCGAGGCCAACGCGGCCGCCCTGCACGACCCGAAGTATCGGTTGATCATCAGCACCAAGGAATCGATCGACTCTCGCACCGACAAGTGGGATCCGAGCACCGCACGCGAGAACACTGACGACGCGGACGACATCGCCGAACGCAGCAACAAATACCTGCGTGAGGCCGAGGAGGAACTGAACCGCCAGATCGGTCTCAACGATGTGAAGCTCCAGGTGGCCAAGCTGAGGTCGGCAGCCAAGCTTGCCAAGGTCCGGGGCGATAAGGGGCTCAGTGCCGCATCGCGCAGCCTGCACCTGATCTTCACCGGACCGCCTGGGACTGGCAAGACCACCATCGCCCGGGTGGTAGCACAGACCTACTGCGGGCTGGGGCTGCTCAAGACGCCCAACGTCGTCGAGGCCAAGCGCAGCGATTTCGTCGGCGAGCACCTGGGCAGTACCGCGATCAAAACGTCTGCGTTGATCGACTCCGCGATGGATGGCGTGCTGTTCATCGACGAGGCGTACACACTGATCCAGACCGGGCTTTCCGGCGGCGACGCCTTCGGTCGGGAAGCGGTGGATACCCTGCTGGCCCGGATGGAGAACGACCGCGACCGCCTGGTCGTCATCATTGCCGGCTACGACGCAGAGATCGACCGATTCCTAGCGTCCAACGAGGGCCTGGCATCGCGGTTCACCAAACGCATACGCTTCGACTCCTACAACCCGGCCGAACTGGGCGACATCGCTCGACTCACCGCGCAACGACGCGACTCCGAGCTGTCCGAACCCGCGTGCGACGAGCTGGTCAAGGCGTGCGAGGCCCTCTACGAAACCACCTCTGCCGACGACTCCGGCCAGACTCGGCGGGGCATCGACCTGGCAGGCAACGGGCGCTTCGTCCGAAATGTGATCGAGGCCGCCGAGGAAGAACGGGAACACCGGCTCGCCGAAGAACACGAGGCCGCACTGGAGGACCTTGACGAAGCCGAGCTGATGCGCATCGACGCTGTGGACATGCGGGCTGCCCTCAAAAACGCGTTGGCCATGCTGAAGCGCGACTGAGCCATCGGAGCCGACAGTGAGTAATTTCGACAATTCCCGTGGGCCACTGTCCGGCCATAGCGCGCAGCCAGATGACGCCGACACCATGCCGCTGCGGATACCACGATTTACCTCGTCGACAGTCCCGACGCAGCGTCAGCCACCGCCTACCTCGCCTGTAGCACCGCCGCATCGCCAGTCACCGTTTACCCCACCGACAGCACCACCGCAGGCACCGCCCACGTTTGAGCCAGTGGCGACGGCGTTCACGACCGCCGACCGCGGAAACCCGTCCGGTTCGCCGGATACCCGGCAGCCACGGCTGCCGACCCCCGGTGAACTCGGCCTGATCCGGCGCGTTCAGGCGGCCCCAGAACGCGGCTGGCGCAGGGCTATTCACCGAATGACCGGCATCAACCCGGGAGAATCAGACAAGGCACATAGTCACAAGCGGTTGACCGCGCGGGTCAACCAACCCGTGCGCGGCGACTACAGCATCGCCGTGCTCTCGTTGAAGGGCGGAGTCGGCAAGACCACAACCACGGTCGGGCTGGGGTCGACATTCGCCGCTGTCCGCGGCGACCGGGTCATCGCCGTCGATGCCAACCCTGACTTTGGCACCCTCGCACAGCGCGCGCCGAAACAGAGCAACTCCACCGTGCGAGATTTGCTACTCGACGAGCGCCTGTCTCGCTATTCCGATATCCGTCGGCACACTTCACAGAACTCCAGCCGACTGGAGATCCTGGCCTCCGAGCGAGACCCCGCAACATCCGAGTCGTTCTCCGAGGCCGACTATCGGGCCGTCATGCAAACGTTGAAGCGGTTTTACAACATCATCCTCACCGACTGCGGTACCGGGCTGGTGCACTCGGCGATGGCCGGAGTACTCGATGAGGCAGATGCACTGGTGCTGGTGATTTCTCCGGCGATCGACGCCGCCCGCAGCGGCCTGGCCACCCTGGACTGGCTGTCCAAAAACGGTCACGCCCACCTGGTACCAGGTGCGGTCGTGGCCGTCAGCGCCGCCCGACCGGGCGCAGTGTCTGTCGATATCGACCTGCTGGCCCGCCAGTTCCTGACCCGCGCCCGCGCTGTGCACGTCATCCCCTACGATGACCATCTCGCGCAGGGCTCCGAAGTGGTCCTCGACTTAGTGGGGTGGAAAGCGCGGCAGGCCTTCCTCGAACTGGCCGCCTCGGTGGCCGACGGCTTCTCTCATCCGAACAAACGTGACGAGTGGAACGCGTCAGGCTGGTCAACCGAAAGGCGGCGTCGATGAATGCGGGCAAGCTGTACCGGGCACCACGCCGCTGGCCAGGGATCGTCGCGGCTGCGAGTGCGGGCGTGCTGGTGGGCGCAGCGGTCGGGGTAGGCGCCACGATATTGACGCGTGAGCGCACCGCCGCGGCAGTTACAGTCACCGTGACCCCGGAGCCTTCCGCGCCGACCGCCGCAAAGCCCCTTGAGCGGGCTAATCGTCAGACCTGTGAAGGCTGGGACGTTTCCGGCAAACTGATCAACGACGCGGCTGACGCGCTCACGGCAATCCCGGAGGGAACCAGCATCCTTGATCCCGCGGTGCGCAACAATCCGGAGCACGTGAGCGCTGTTATGCACGCCGGTGATCTATTCCAGCAGGCCGCCGACGCGCTGAAGCAGCGCATTACACCCGGTGCCGCCGAGATCCTGACGCTGACTTCTCAAACAACCGTAAGTTCGCTGGCCGCGTTGGCCACCGCCTATCGGAGTTTCGACGAGTCCAGCGGGGACTCCATCACCACCGCCCGCACCGCCGCACACAACATGAGTGCGCTGTGCAAACGCCTCGTCGGCTGACATACACAGCGAGCCGCGCCATTCGTCTCCGACCCCGGCGTTTACGACTTGCGGAGGGCCGGAAGGGGATGTGGTGATCGTTGACGCCGAGCCCAACGTCTAACCTGAGCTGTCAAAGCCCGTGAGCCTGTCATGCCTTGGCGCCGCTCCGCTCGGCGGCAAATGAATCCCTGATATAGCGCACTTCCTCGTCGGTGGCGACCATCGTAACCACCGATGAGCCGGCCCGAGTGGACACCTTAACGACGTCGGCCTCGGCATCGAGCAGTTCCAGTGCCACGTCCGCGTTCGGACTCACGGCCGAGTTCGGCGGCGTGATGACCATCGCGGTGACGCCGATTCGGACCGACTGCTCGACCACTCCGTCGAACACCTCGACCGTGTAATTGCGGTCCGAACCTGCCTGCATGGTGCGACGATTGGCGTCGGCGACCCAGAGCAGGTCGTGGTCGTCGACTTCCTTGATCATGCCGTGCCACAACCGCGGCCGATGGCTGTGCACGCGCACCCGGGCACCGAGCGCCAACGACCGCAGTACCGCCAGCTGCGCCAGGTGCAAAGTGCCGACGATCTCCACGCGATTGATCTGTGACCCGAAAAGAGGCAGCGCGACCGCTCGGCCATGCTCGTCGGCACCGATCACCTGCCCGCAACCAGAAGCCGGAACCGCGATGTTGTCCACGGCGCCATCTGCGGCCGCATACGCCCAGCCGTTGATCTGGCGGCCCGGCTGGGGCACAGGCAGGCTCGAAGCCAGCGCCGAGTACTGGAAGCCGCGCAAGTGGTTCAGACCCCGCAGGTGGATGCGGGCACGGTCGTGAGTGTCGAAGCGGGCCAACCCTCGCACCTGGGTGACGTCATCGGCGTCTCGCCGCAGCGACAGGCAGACCGTGGTGGAGTAGCTCGGAATAGTCCAGACCAGCCCCAATCCCGCGGTCGTCAGCATCGCAGGCTTGATCGCGAAGCTGCGAAGCTTGAACCGGCCTTCCTGGCAGGTCCGCCATGTCTCCTCGACACTGGCCAAGTTGACACCATCGGACAGCTGGTTGACCGCCTGTCCGATCTCGCTGGCGGTCTGCACTCGCGAACCCAGCCCGGCCTCGGTCAGCCGATTGGCCACCCGCCGCGTCGCCGTCGTGGCGGCGCGCAGGATGCCCTCGCGGCCGCCGCCACGACGGCGCACCGCGTCAGCACATCGCGACGGATCGAAGCGGATCGCGACCCACACGGTGCGCTGCGCGATGGCCGGCAGTGGGCCCAGCACCGCGTCGTACACGGCGGCCATCTCGGTGTGGCCGTGCGAGCGAGCACCCTGACTCAGCACGTCGATGGAGTCGAGGGTGATGTCGAATTGCCGCAAACATTCGACCAACGCGTCGACCGGGACGATATCGCCGGAAACGGTGACACCGGGCTCCATCACCGTCATCGCCTTCGGGTTCTCGTCAATTTTCAATAGCGACAGCAGCGTGCGCCCGTCCCAGCGAAATCCGATCAGGGTCCCATCCGAAGCGGGCACGTCGAACGGTTCTGCCGGACCTGCGTGCTTCCGTACACGTTTGCGGCGTTCCAGTAAGTACCTCAACCGCAAGCCAACCAGCCGCGGCAGTGTGGTACCACGTCCGCGCACCACCAGTACCAGCGCAACGACCAGACCCACCGCCGCACCCTGCCACCCGGGGAACCCAGCCAGCAGCGCGATGGTCAGCCCGGCCGCGATCAATACCTGCAGCAACACCAAATCCCACAGCGGCAGGACGCGCTGCGCACGAATCTCCACCGTTGAACGCAAACGGCTCGACTCCGGCGGCCTCCGTCGTTGACGACGGGGAGTACCCGCACCGCGACCAGGCAAGTCGGCTTCCTCAGCAGCTGATGGGGCGGCACCTCGCGAGTGCGGTAAACCCCCGTGACCATGTTGTACGCTACCGACGGCTTCGATACGGAACCGATGCCGAGGGGAGCGGCAATGCCAGCGCAAATTACCACACGCGCGCAAGTCAACGGCTATCGCTTCCTGCTGCGGCGCCTCGAGCATGCGCTGATTCGGGCCGATTCCCGAATGATCCACGACCCGATGCGTGGCCAGATCCGATCACTGATGGTGGGCTTCGTCATCGCCATCCTGATCACGGGAGCTGCCGCCGTCCTTGCCTTCTTCAAGCCGACGCCGAATATCGGGAATGCGCAGATCCTGATCAGTAAATCCAGCGGCGGGATGTTCGTGCAGATCGGCGACCGAGTACACCCCGTGCTCAACATCAGTTCCGCCCGGATGATCACCGGTTCGGCCGACGCGCCCAAGCAGGTCGATGACCGCTTCCTCAACCAGCTACCACGTGGCCCGATGGTGGGCATAGTCGGAGCGCCGGCAGCGATTCACGGCGCCGACAACCTGGATATGTCGTCCTGGACCGTATGCGACTCGGTGACGACGCCGGATATCCGCTCGGGCCCGGGTCCCGGCGGACTGGAGACAGCCGTCCTGGCCAATGATCCGGCGCTGGGCGACGGCGTCCGTGCCGCCTCAGCGGCCGAGATGCTGCTCGTTATGTCCGGGGACACCGTCTACCTCGTCTACGACGGGGTACGCGCCATGGTCGACCCGCGTGACAAAGGCGTCGTCAACGCTCTGCACTTGCAGGATGTCTATCCGCGGCCTGTCTCGCCCGGGCTGCTCAACTCGTTCCCGCTGGCACCACCGATCCGCCCGGTCATCATCGAGGGGATCGGTGAGCCAACACCGTACCTGCCGGCTCAGTATCCGGTGGGGTCGATGATCAAGGCTTCCGACTCCACCGGCAATCAGCTGTACGTGGTGCTGCGCGACGGACTACAGAGGATCTCGGACGCGACCGCCGACATCATCCGGTACGGCGGCCCCGCGAACGACCCGCAGGGCACCCACGAGGTCTCACCCTCGCTGGTCAGCAACGCACCCATCGTGCACACACTGCCGGTGGATCACTATCCAACAGTGTCACCTCGGATCGTCGACCTAGAGCCGGACCGGGTCGCCTGCATGTCCTGGCAGCGGCCCAAGAACGCCGCCCAAGCCACGATACGACTATTAGTCGGGCATCGGCTGCCGTTGCCGTCCGGTGCGAAACCCGTCCCGCTGGCCAGCGCCGACGGAACGGGTCCGGGCGTCGACTGGGTGTATCTGAAGCCCGGCACCGGCGAGTTCGTCGAGGCGACCGGCAACGCACCGGAAAGCAAGGCCGCCGGCGCACTGTTCTACGTCGCCGACACCGGTCTGCGCTACCACATCAAGGACTTGCCCACAGCTGCCGCGCTCGGGGTAAGCGGGGTGACCGAGCCCAACAGCGATGCCATGTACCCGCAGCTGGCCCCGTGGTCAGTGCTCTCCCTACTGCCCGCTGGCCCGGAGTTATCTCAGGAGGCGGCGCTGGTGGCCCACGACTCGCTCGCAGCCGACCCGGCCGGGACGAAGGTTAACCCGCCCAAGCAGTGACGATCAGATTCGCAGTTCGCGAAAGAACTCGTAGACACGCATGATCCAGAAACACAGCGGGAACACCATCGCGATGGCGACGTACTCGAGAATCTCGACCTGACGGCGCATCACGGGCGAGAACACCAGCCGGGGTGCGACGATTCCGCACAGCACGATCAGCGCGATGAAACCAATCATGGCCGCCGCCGCTGCCACCTGGCCATCCCGCACGTACAGGCCGTTCTTGGTGATCGCCACGACCGCGATCATCAGGCCACCGCCAACCAGCGTCGCCGACTGGATCAGATCGTGATGACTGCGCCCACGAAGGCAAAGCACGGTTGCCACCGCGGCGCAGAACGCCGAACCCTGCCAATAAAATCCGTCGCTGACATCGACACTCAGGTAGCAGCCGGCGGCGGCCGCAATCGCGGCAGCCACCAGCATGCCGGTCAGGTACGCGTTGGCGCGCCGCAGCTGCCCGACCATACCCTCCTCGGTGGGGATGATCTGCTTGCCAACGGCGTTCACGCCTTCGACCGTGGTCCCACCCTGGGTTTCGATGTCGTCGAGCGGCTCACCGGCGGTTGGCACCCGCGGTATCGGCAGCTTCGACAGCATGATGGTGATCCGCGGCGAGATGTAAACCACCACAACCGCCAACGTCGCGACCGCGGCGCCGACCGCACGCTGCGGCGGGTCCCACAACAGCGCGGCCGTAGCGCTGGCCCCACCCAGCGCGGATAGGGTCATGACGGTTGTGTGCAGCGCGCGGCCGCTCCCGGTGATCAGAACCATCGCCAGCGAGGCCAGCGCCGTCAGCCCGAACGCCATCGGCAAGGCCTTCACCCCGAATGCCTCCGGCACCATGTACAGGGAACCCGCGAAAAGCAGCGGTGTCGCAACGACCGCCGCCCACTGCGAACGCACTGCCCCGCCAGATCGGTGGGCGAGCACGCACGCGATAACCACACCCAGCACGCCCAGGCCGAGCACAGTCCCGGCGAGGTACCGGTCGCCCGCGTGCCTTGGCAAGAGCAGCGCGACGGTGGTACTGGTGGCCAATCCGACCGCCAAGTAGCCGAGCATCTGCCGGTTGTCGACGAACCACCTGGTCCAGGGCAGGTCGGTCCACGCCCCAGCTTCCCCGAGTTCTTCGACGTCATCGAAGAGAAGCGGGCTCGCAGGCTGACCGATCTCCCGGATCGCCATCAGCTCCCCGGCGTAGATGTTTGCCTCCGACAACGACCGGCTCGGATCAATCGGATCGGAACCCAGGCGCGCCAGCGTCCACTTGTCCTCGGAGGCGTCGAACTGGGTTCCCGCCAACTCGGGCCGCGTGGCTATCTGGTCATTGGCGATGTCGATGACGTCGTCGATAAAATTGGCGATGCTGACGTTCGGCGGCAAGCCCACGTCGATGCGCAGGCCACCAACCACCAGAGTGATCCGGCTCAGCTCGAGTTCGGGTTCAGATTCCGCATCAAGCTCCGACAGCGAAGGCGGTAGAGTCAACGCGGTGGCCCCCTCTGGCTATATTGTCGCGCCTGCGACACTTAAGCTGCTGACAATACCGAAGGGCGCCGTAGACGACCGTCGCGGACCTGCCGGGGGGGAGGAGTTAGTAAGAGGTGAGCACCCAGGGTTTCGTGCGTCGCACACGGATGCAGCCGCCCCGAATGCCCGGGGGCGAGGTGAACCTCCAGCCTCCCCCTGAAGTGCCACGGGTGATTCCCGGCAACCTGCTGATGAAGCTGATGCCGTTCGTGATGATCGTTGCCGTGGTGGGGATGATCGCGCTAATGGTGACCGTCGGTGGCCGCGATATGACCAAGAACCCGATGTTCATGATATTTCCGATGATGATGATCATGTCGATGGCCGGCATGTTCATGGGTGGTGGCCAGCGACAGGGCAAGGCCGCGGCAGAACTCAACGAGGAGCGCAAGGACTACTTCAGCTACCTCGCGAACCTGCGCGACGACGCGGACTCCACCGGCGACGAACAGCGCACGGCCCTGGAATGGAGCCACCCGGACCCGCGGGCCCTCGCCGACGTCGTCGGGACCATCCGGATGTGGGAACGCCGCCCGGGAGATACCGATTTCTGCCACGTCCGTGTCGGGATCGGCACGCATCGACTTGCCACTCGTTTGCTGGCGCCCGAGACCGGCCCCCCCGAGGACCTCGAGCCGGTGTCCACGGTGGCGCTGCGCCGCTATGTCAAGACCCATTCGGTGGTGCACGCACTACCGACCGCGGTGTCCCTGCGGTCGTTTCCGGTCATTTCGTTCGAAGGCGACCGCAAGCTCGCCCAGCAACTGGTGCGTTCGATGTTGCTGGAGCTGTGTAGTTTCCATGGGCCCGACCACGTCCAGGTAGCGGTGGTGACAGCCAACCCGGATGGGGACAACTGGAGTTGGGTCAAGTGGTTGCCACACGCACAGCACCCGACTACTCGTGACGGTTTGGGGCCGATGCGGATGCTGTACCCCACGCTGGAGTTGCTGGAACGCTCGCTAGCCGACGACCTCGCCCAGCGTGGACGGTTCTCCCGCAATTCCGAGCTGCCTCAGGGGCTCAAACGCTTGATCGTCGTGCTCGACGACGGCTACATCACCGGCAACGATCGGTTGTCTGCTGATGCCGGCCTCGACGGCGTCACCGTGCTGCAGCTCAACGGCCCCGCGGAGGGGGCGGCGGCCCGACGAGCTCTGCAACTGGTGCTGGAGGGCGACGACGTCGGCGCCCGGACCGCCGTCGGGGTCGAGCGGTTCGCCACCCCGGACACCATCACCGTCGCCGAAGCTGAGGCCACCGCCCGACGCATCGGCCGCTACCGGCTGGCCAGCGCAGCGCACATCGTCAACCTGGAGTCCGACAGCCGCAACGCCGAGGACCCCGGTCTGATGAGTCTGCTGAAGATTCCCGATGCCGCCGAGATTGTGCCCGAGCAGGTTTGGCGTCGGCGCACACCGCGCGAACGACTGCGGGTACCGATCGGCTACACACCCAACGGCTTGGCGCTGGAGATCGACATCAAGGAGTCTGCCGAGGCTGGCATGGGGCCACACGGCCTGTGCATCGGCGCTACGGGTTCGGGCAAATCTGAGTTCTTGCGAACGCTGGTTCTGTCGATGATCGCCTCCCACTCCCCCGATGCACTCAATCTTGTGCTGGTCGACTTCAAAGGCGGTGCCACATTTCTGGGGCTTGAGGGTGTTCCGCACATCGCCGCGATCATCACCAACCTCGAAGACGAACTGATCCTCGTCGACCGCATGCGCGACGCCCTGGCCGGCGAGCTCAACCGCCGCCAGGAGCTGCTTCGCAAGAGCGGCAACTTCCCGAATGTCACCGAATACGAGCGCGCTCGCACCAACGGTGCCGAGCTTGAGCCGCTGCCGGCGCTATTCGTCATCGTCGACGAGTTCTCTGAGTTGCTTTCCCAGAAGCCGGACTTCGCCGAGCTTTTCGTGATGATTGGCCGCCTCGGCCGGTCCCTGCACGTCCATCTGCTACTGGCTTCGCAGCGTCTGGAGGAAGGTAAGCTCCGCGGGCTCGACTCCCACCTGTCGTACCGCATCGGTCTCAAGACGTTCTCTGCCAGCGAGTCGCGCAGCGTACTGGGCGTGCCCGACGCGTACCACCTGCCCAGCGTCCCTGGCTCCGCGTTCCTCAAATGCGATGCCTCCGAACCGCTCCGGTTCAACGCCAGCTACGTATCCGGGGAATACGTACGGCCGCGGCGGTTGGCCCAGACTGGGCGCGCGGCAAAGCTCGGCGTGCTGGCGCCGAAACTTTTCACCGCCAGCCCGGTGAAAAAAGACGAGGCCCCAGCCCCATTGGCGCCCGCGGATACTGACGCCCCGGAGAGCCCCTCGCTGGCCTCGTCGCCCACCAAGGTCACCCTGCTGGACATGGTCGTGTCGCGATTACGCGGACACGGCCGACCCGCCCATGAGGTCTGGTTGCCGCCACTGGACGAAAGCCCGGCGGTCAACGAGCTGCTCCCCGTGCCCAACTGGGATGCCCCGGAGAACCTGAACGGGCGGCTGTGGATGCCGATGGGCCTGGTCGATCGCCCCTACGACCAGCGGCGCGATGTGCTGGCGGTAGATCTCGCCGGCGCCCAGGGCAACATGGCGATCGTCGGCGGCCCCCAGTCTGGAAAGTCGACGGCATTGCGGACGCTGATCATGTCGGCCGCCGCTACCCACACCCCCGAGCAGATCCAGTTCTTCTGCCTGGACTTCGGTGGCGGCACCCTGATCAGCCTGGCCAACCTGCCGCATGTGGGCGGCGTGGCGGGTCGCATGGATGCCGACGGAATCCGGCGTACCGTCGCCGAGGTTTCCGGGGTACTGCGCTCCCGGGAATTGCTGTTCCGCGATCTCGGCATCGAGTCGATGCGTGACTTCCGTCAGCGCAAGGCCCACCTGGCCACGCTGCCCCCGGAGGTCGCCGCGCAGGATCCGCTCAGCCAGGATAAGTTCGGCGACCTGTTCCTGGTCGTTGACGGCTGGGCATCGATCCGCAGCGACTTCGAATTGCTGGAGCCGACGTTGCAGGCGCTGGCCATCCAGGGTCTGTCCTACGGTGTGCACCTGGTGATCTCGGCAACCCGCTGGTTCGAGATCCGTGCGGCGGTCAAGGACATGCTCGGTACCCGCATCGAGTTGCGGCTCGGTGATCCGCTCGACAGTGACGTGGGCCGCAAGTTCGCCGAGCTGGTTCCGGTGGGCCGGCCCGGCCGCGGTATGACACCCGAGCGGCTGCACCTGCTAGTCGCGCTGCCGCGACTGGATTCGGACTCCGATGTGGAGAGCCTTCCCGCCGGGGTGTCGGCGTCAGTAGAGGCGGTACGCGCCCATTACGGCAACCGTCAGGCGCCCAGGGTGCGCATGCTGCCGCACCGGGTGGACCGCAACATGGTTGTCCAGGCCGCGCGGTCGGCAGGGATGCTGAGCAAGTCTCGCATCGCGATCGGCATCAACGAGGAAGAGCTGCAGCCCGTCGTTATCGACTTCGATACGCAACCGCACCTGGTGGCCTTCGCCGACATCGAGTGCGGCAAGTCGGGCCTGCTGCGGAACATCGCGGCAGGGGTGATGGAGAACGCCACGCCTGAGGAGGCCAAGATCATCCTCATCGACTATCGGCGCTCGCTGCTTGGAGTGGTCGACAACGACTACTTGGGTGGCTATGCGACGGCGTCGCAGTCCTGTTCGGAGCTGCTGACAGGATTGGCCGCCTCGCTCAAGGACCGGCTGCCACCCAGTGACATAACCCAGCAGCAGTTGAAGGACCGATCCTGGTGGTCGGGGCCGGACCTCTTCGTGATGATCGACGACTACGACCTCATCGGAGGTGGCGGCCTCAACCATCCACTGGGCCCGCTGATCGAATATCTACCACAAGCACGGGACATCGGGCTGCGAGTCATCGTCACCCGACGCAGTGGTGGTGCCGGACGCGCCATGATGGACGCATTCATCGGGCGGCTGCGCGACCTGTCCTGTAACGCTCTGGTGATGAGCGGTTCTCGAGAGGAGGGCGCCCTGTTCGGGCACAAGCCGTCTCAAATGCCTCCCGGCCGAGGAATGCTGGTCTCTCGCAGCATGAAGAGCGGCGTGATCCAACTATCGACGATGCAGGACCTATGAACGACCTCGATGAATCGAACAGCCTCCAGGTGATCTCGGCCGAACCCGAGCAGATCAGGGTGTCGGTCTTCGGCGGCAACACGCAGCTCGACATTGGCCTACCGCTGGACCTCCCGGTGTCCAGCTTCATTCCGGACCTGACCAAGTTGGTCCGTTCCCGCGACGCAACGCCCAGCGACGATTCGCGGGGCAAAGAAGAACGCCGAACATTCGGAGTGCTGAGCCGATTCGACACCGGCGTCGAGATCAGCCCCGATAAGACGCTGCGCGAGGCCGGGGTTGTCAACGGCGAATTGCTCCGACTGTCATCGCAGCGGGCGCTGTCCCCGCCGACGCTCTATGACGACGTCGTCGATGCTGCCGCCCAGTTGAACAAGGCCGCCTACGCCGAATGGGATTCGCGTTCAGCCCGATGGATGGGCCTGGCGGGCGCAAACCTCAGCGCAATTGCACTGGCACTATTGATGATTCAGCCACTATCGCAGGTGCAGCGCGTGACTACGACCGGGCTGGGTGTGATCGCAGTGGTGGGTTTGACGACCTTCGCCGCGGTGGCGCGCCGTAGTTTCGCCCTCGACGATGTCGCCGTAGCGCTCGGTGCGGCCACTATCCCCATCAGCGCAACCCTCCTGGGAGTGCCGCTCATCGCTTTTGGGGGTTACGGGTTCGTGGGCGCGTGCGCGGCGCTATTGCTGACCAATTACGTGTGTTACCGCGTGATCGGCACCGGCCATTGGGTATTCCTGGCCAGTTCATTGGCCGCAGGCCTGTGCGGGGTCGCGGTGCTGATTCATTCGATCGGTGTACGCACCGACATAGTGTGCGTAGCGTCGGCAATCGTCACCATCCTGATGTGCGCGGCAGTGCCCCGATTGACTGCGGGTATCGATCACTTTGAAGCACCGACCGCCGCAGTCGACCCGGAGCGTTCCGACGACGAATGGGCCCTGGAGAATCCGTTCCCCACAGAGACGCCCCAGGTCGCCAATACCACCAACTCCGGAACAAATATGCCGACCGCGGAACAGGTTTGGGCCCGGGTCCACCAGGCGGCGCTGACCCGGTCCGCGCTGCTGATGGGTTTTGCCGGTACCGCGGTTGCGGCGGGCGCGGTGCTGCTGCTCAACGGCGGCGTCGTAGCGTGGCAGGTCTTCGCATTTGCGCTGACGTGCGCCGTAGCGCTGGGTCTGCGCAGCCGCCATCCGCGCACCTGGGCCGAGCGGATCGCTCTAGCCTTGCCTGCCACCTCCCTTGCGGTCCTCACGTGCGTGATTTCGCAACATGGCATCCTCCCGATGCCGCTGGGCTCCATGGGGGTGTTACTGACAGTGGCCGTCGGCGCCGTCGTACTTGGTCTCACTGCCCGGCAGACACCGACGCCGACCTCTTGGCGTACGACAATGCTGGAATATTTGGATTACCTGGCCGTGGGGGCGCTGATCCCATTGGGACTGTGGGTGCTCGGCGTCTACGAACATCTGGGCCCCTGGTGGTGAAGACGCTGCGGCAGCTGGGTGCCTTAGTGTCCGTGCTCGCGATCCTCGCTGGTCATACGAGCCCTGTGGCCGGGGCCATTCCGCCACCAGTAGTCGAGCCGGGGCCACCCCCGAGCGGGCCGGTGGGGCCATCAGAGCCGACCGAGCAGAAAGCCATCTGCGGGATTCCGACCGGGGTGCTTCCGCACACCGATTTCTCCGTGCAAACCACCGCTGAGGCCATGCTCGACTACAGCCGAGCCTGGCAGTACACGCGGGGCGCAGGTCAGAAGGTGGCCGTCATCGATACCGGGATAAACCGGCATCCGCGCCTGCCGTTACTGGAGGGCGGTGGGGACTATGTCTCCCACACCGACGGACTTCAGGACTGCGACGCCCACGGCACACTGGTGGCCGGGATCATCGCGGGATCACCCAGCCCCTATGACTTGTTTGCCGGTGTGGCCCCCGAGGCGACCATCCTGTCAATTCGACAAAACAGTGCCGTTTTCGGGGTCACCGGTTCTGGCGGCGGTCAACGCAACGATGTGAACGCGGTGTCGACCGGATACGGCAACACACTGACGCTGGCGTATGCGATCACCCGGGCCGTCGATCTGGGCGCAACGGTCATCAACCTATCCATGGCGGCGTGCACCCCCGCGAGCGCAAAACCCGACGACGCAGCGCTGGGTCGGGCGGTGCGCTACGCGTTCGAAAGAAATGTGGTCGTGGTCGCTGCCGCCGGCAATCTCAGCAAACAAGGCGGACAGGGTGGACTCTGTTCGGTTCAGAACGGCATGACTGATCCGAACCGGCCATTGGAAAATGCATGGGAGACGGTGCACACCGTCGCTAGCCCAGCCTGGTTCGACAATTACGTTCTCACTGTCGCCGCAGTCACGCCAGAGGCACTGCCTGCAGATTTCAGCCTGCGCGGCCCATGGGTTGCCGTCGCCGCGCCGGGTGAGCGAATTACTTCACTCGATGCCAACGGTCCGGGACTGATCAACGCCGAGCCGGACCAACAGGGGGCCCTGTCCCCCATCAACGGCACGAGTTTCGCCGCACCGTTTGTATCCGGGCTGGCCGCCTTGATCCGCGCGTATCGACCCGATCTGAACGCCAGCCAGGTGATGGACGTGATCAAGCGGACCGCCCGGACCCCCGATTCGGGCCCTAACCTGGCCACGGGTTGGGGCGTGATCGATCCAGTCGCGGCGCTTACCTACGAGCTGCCGCCGTCAGACCAGCTCCCCAACGTCGAGGCCGGTATCCAGATTCCCGGCCGCGCCGCCCATGTGGATAGAGGGCGGACCGCCCGGATGATCGTCTACTCGGTGACGACAGGCAGCATCGTGCTGATGGCAATCGCGTGGGCACTCGGAAGTGCTCGGCGCCGCCGGCCGGCGGCGGAAGGTGGGGGTCGGAAGCAGACGAACAATCCGGAGATGGACGGCTAGTGCTGTAAGTGACGCGCCGAGCTACGTGGGTGGGTTCGCGAGAGTGCGAGTGCTGCGATGTTGGCGTCGCAGGCTCGAATTGTGTTGGCGGCGGCCGGTGGTGGGATCCGACGCGGATGACGCCGTCGCGGACCACTGACCGGTCGATCTCCACAGCGTGGAGGTCTATATATCGACCTTCACGGTGGACCCGGTCGCGGTGCCGCGATCAAGTTTGATAACGGCCTCCGCCACACTCTCGGTGCTCACGAGGGAAGGAAAAGAGTTTGGCGCAACAACATTCACACGCACCCCGAACGAGTCGAATTCGGCGGCCATATGTCCGGTCAATGCGTCGAGCGCCGCCTTCGACGCGGCGTAACCGGCCTGTCCTTGAAAGGGGTATACGGTAGATGCCGAAGTGCTTGAGATGTTAACGATGTTGCGGTTAGCTGCGCGGTTCTCCGACGCTCGACTGGTCCAGAACTGTTGCGCCAGCCGGACCGACAACCGCAGTGGCGCAATGACATTGGTTTGCATGTGCTGCACCAGATCGATCAGGGCCGTATCGCCATCGATCATCGTGTTTGTGTATCTGCCCATGTATGCCGCGTTGTTCACCAAGAGGTCGACCCGTCCATAACGGGCCAGTGCGACATCAACCACCCGCTCGACGTCGTGGACGTCGCAGAGGTCTGCGTAGACGATATACACGGATGCGGCGGCGTACGGTACATCTGGTTGGAGCGGGTCGACGTAAGACTCGTACTGAGACGGAACTCCGGGCACGCGCGTCCTGCACACCGCGAGAATGTCGTACTCGCCGGCATACGCACTGCAGAACTCGTTGCCCAGCAGCCCACCGGCTCCGGTGAGCAGGCAGACTCGGCGATCACCAGTAGACAATGCTTGCCTCTCCGAACGTCTCGATGATGTCTTGTTTCGGTCGATGTAGCCACATCGCCACACAGTTGCGCTCGTTGCGCGATGCTCCCGCATAGCCGTGCCACGAAAATGGCGTGCATTCAAACATCACCATCGAGTTGTTGAGCGGTGGAATCAGTGCACCGTCACCACGTTGGCCAGCGGCGAGGCTAGCGAAAAGTCCAGTCTCACCGCCGTCCTCGGGCTCCCAGGGTGGGTTTGCCAGGTAGAACAGCACCGCTACCGCGCGAACAGTTTCGCGCGCCTCGACGCCATCGGGTCGCTTGCCGGTGCGGTAATCGACGCCGTCGGTACCTTCGTACCGGGTCTCGGTGTCATTCGGAGTGGGCCCAGCGAACCAACCGGGGTTTAGGTCGTTGTGTGGCCAACCAGCGTTACCGCCGGGTTGGTGCTGGTGCAGGCTCGCCGAGACGTCGCCGGTGCATACGACACCAGCGATACCAGCGATACCAGCGATACCAGCGATCATGTCGTGCCACTCGCGGGAAGTGAACACCGCGAGTGGGCCATCGAGATTGTCACGGATGAGCGCCATCGACGCGTCGTACCCAGGTGTGCTGGTGTTGAACTTGGTCCCGTCGGCCGCGATACGCCGATAATGGTCTTCGAGAGTGTCGTAGAACGCTTGGTTGAAAACGTTCTGAACGGTCACATACGGGAAGGGTTTGAGGCGTCGCACCCAGTACCGGTGCGCGATCAATTCATCCATCGGCCAACGCCGTGTCGGCGCGGATCCCCCCTCAGCGGTCACATCGCAACACGCTACCCAAGCGCAGTCGGCCTGACCTACTGCTGTCGAGCTGCGGTGGCTCTCGGCTTTGCGTGACGAGGCCGCAGGCTGGCTCGCGGCCGATCCCGCGGCGCAGGTCGCGCTGGTCGGCGACTGGAACATCGCGCCCACCGACGACGACATCTGGAGCATCGAGGCCTACCAGGGCAGCACCCACGTCTCCGAACCCGAACGCACCGCGTTCACCGCGAGGAACGCAAAGGCAAAGGCGCGAGCGACCACGCACCCGTCGTCGTCGAACTGGACTGATTTCCGCAGCCTCGGTTTATGATTTGCCCATGGAGGGGGCAGTCGCGGACAACCCGAGTGAACCGGGAATGTCCAACCCGAAAGATCAGGGGTTCCTCGACCGCTTGTCGCTCAAGAACCTACGGCGAGCCGGGATCGTCGCCCTGCTGGGCGTCACCGCGGGCTTCGGTGGTCTCGACACCGTGGAGCCGATGACACCCGTGTCGTTGGGCGAGACCTATTCCAACGGTCCCCTTGAGATCACCCCGCATCGCGTCACGAAAGTTTGCGGTATCAGGAACCCCGAGGTTGGCGTATCGACTAACGCCACGTTTCGGACGCGTCTACAGCAGGCTGACCTCTTCGTCATGACCGCTACCGTCAAAAACACTGAAGACACAAGCGTTCCCGCGAACAGGAACAACTCCGACGGGGAAATCGATTGGAGCACTGCATCACCGACGGGGCGTGAACTGTTCGAACTGGACATACCCACCGAGCATTTCAGCCAAGGCACGGTGGATCGAGATAGCCTGGAGGAGACCATTCCAGCCGGGGCAACGGTGGATGTTGTCACAATATGGGGCGTTCCAAAGGGGCAACTCAAGCCACAACAGGATGTGGTCATACGCATCAACGACTTCCGCTATCAACAGCGATTGAGCGCCCCGGTCAAAGAATGGTATCTGGACGTTGCGAACCCGAGCTACGGAGAGCTACATGCACACGTGTCCGGATGCCTGTCGTGACGCGACTGAAGCTGATACTCGGCATCCTTACTCCGGTTGCGCTCCTGGCGATCACCGCCATCGCATACGGCGCAATCCCTGAACGGGTTGATTCCTACGCGCCCATAGTGATTGACACGAGAGCCCCTGGAACTGCCCAGGGCAGAAACATCGCCGTAACGATCAACCATGTCTACTCGACCCCCAAGCTGCTGGTAGGTAGTACGGTCGAAAAATCCGTGGTGAAGCTCCCCGCTGCGGTCTTCATCGTTCTCGATGGAACCTACGAAACCACCACGAGCCCTGATCGGATCAAGGCGACGCTGCAAGCCGACTCGCGAACGGTAGATATTGAGCCGGACGTCACCGGACGACCATTCGGCAATCCTGGACTCGCGCGTAGGTTTTCCATGGTGTTCAACCTGCAGGAAGCACCAAATCGCCTGACGTTCTTGGTGAGTAACACCCCGGAGTTCTCGCATGACAGTTCAGGTAACGCCATCGACGACCAATTCAAGCTGGTCAATCCGTCGATCGACTCGCAACTCGCCTTCCATATCAATGTGGATGCCATTGAGCATCGCAAGTCAGTCTTGTTCTTCAGGGGCGGCAAGGGGGCTCAGTGATGACATGGGTTCGCGCCAAGGCTGTTGGATTGACGCTTTGGGTGGTGTCCGTCCTACTTTTCGGATTCACCGTGACGTACCCGGCCTGGCGACATTCCGTGGGATCGACGATGCCCGTGGTCACAGTCCCGCTGGGCAACGTAGTGAAGATCGCCGGCACACTGTGGCGACTTCGCCCCCTGGACATACCGCCACAACGGACACAGTCAGACGCCCCACCGCCACCCCCCAACTCTCGGGTAGTGGCGTATGCCATCGACCGTAGTCGCGATGGCGCGCACTTCCCGCCGACTGACATCGGAAAGTCATGCGACTACTCGGTTGTCGACAAGATCGGACGACGTTGGGGACACCAAGCGAACGAGGGGCCGTACTCATCGCAAGGCTGGCTGTCTTCGCAAAAGTACGTCGATGCGTGCAACGAGAAGGGCGCACTCGGCGTGCTTGTCTTTGTCGCCCGTGACGCGGAGATCATCGGTGTCGACATCGACTTCCAAGGATCAAAGGGGCTGGCGTGGAATCAACATCAGATCGTGCGATTCAGCACTATGTCCTGATTTTCTTTCTTCCCTTGTAGGGCATGGACGCAGTGCCCGTACATCGCCGCGACGAACGTAATGCGTACAGGCTCAACACATGCGTTGATCCCGGCTCGAATCGTGTCCCGATAGGCCTGCCACCACTCCCAATCGTGCGGCCCAATTACCTCGACAACAAGGCGCCATAGGTACCCGTCACTGACACGGCCATTGAAATATGCCCCGGTAGGGTCAAGAAGCACGAGTAACGTGAACACGCAGACAAAGAAGCTGCCCACCAACGGCCCGGAGTGCAGCACCAAACGAATGGTCCCGGCCAATGTCTCCAGTATCCCCAGAAGACTGCGGAAAAGCTCCGCCCCCTTACTCTGCACGAGCACAGGAAACCTCCGCCATCGAGCCGTCAACTTGTCGCCGGCCTGCCCTGCGCCACGCGCCAACCGTTCTCCGTGGCGCTCACCAAACATTCCATGACCGGCCTCAACCCACGTCGCCGATGAGCGCACCGCATAGATCGCGCCGGCGATCGCGATCCAGGTCATCGCCAGCAGAACTGCGGGTACAAGCAAACCCACTGTCTTGGTAAGCAGTTCCCACCCATCTGCCAACACCCCGAATCGTGCGAGGAGCTCGTCCTTCTGAGTGTTGTACCAGTGCACTACTCGGCGCTGGCCGAACCATACCGGGCTACCGATCAAACGTTTAGACGCTGCTTGCACCACCAGCCACACCCAAAGCGCTTCAAAGTAGACGGTGAGAAACCTTGTCCACGAAGGGATCCTGTCCTTGAACTTGGTCAAGGTGGCGCGTGCAAGAAATGCAACCACGATGATGGCGTACAGGCGCCAATCCCCCGGCTCCAGGTAGGCCATCAGCTGATCCGCGGACAGCCCCGTCGACTCGTCAGACACCAGGTACTCGAACGAGGACTGTGACACATAGGAGCGATAGTCCTCCAGGATCAGACGCCAAGCGGCAAACAGCGTGAACACTGGCAACGTCGATCTAAGCACCACATTAACGAATGGCTGCCTGACAGTACCCAGACCGCCGTCCTCTGACGGTCCCGTTCCGGCCGCGAGTACCCAAAACATCGAGATATAGGTGACCAGTCGCGCCAAGACCGCCAAAGGCATGATCAGCATGCCCCAGAAGCCTCCGAAGTGAACCGTCACGACGACCGCAAGCTCGATCAGCCAGTGCCTGGCCAGCCAGCCGAGCAGGTAGATTCCGATCAGCATCGGCCAGCATCGCCACCACAGCACACCCGTTCGTCTCAGTACCGCCAGCACGCCGCTCACCCCCTGACCACCATGGGCAAATGGTAACTACCCAACGCCGTCCGCGTGCACAGTCATCAATACAGGTCAACGAACGGGGGGGCGCTATCCCAAAGGTGCGCACGGCGAAGCGGTGAACGTCGGACAGAAGCTAGAACACCCGCACGCCGTCATCCGCCGATTCAGCAACACGGAGCTCCCACGCCAAGCACTCGCGCTACCCTCGGGTGACCACTGACCGAGGGGGCTCATAATGCGTCGGATTTGCTTGCTGGCGATAGTTCTCATCACCATCCTCAGCGCATGCGTATCCACCCCCGACGACATCGAGCTCCTCCCCAGCGGGGAGACCCCGTTTGCGTTCCCACCACCCTCGACCACCACCACAACCTCGAAACCTAAAGCTACCGTCGAGCTACCAACTGCCACAGGATCAATCGGAGATATTAAGCGCGGCAAGCTGTTCCATGAGGCCGTGCGGCTCAGCAGCGTGATCGTGTCACCTACGCTCATCGACTCTCGATTCAACAGCGGTGCGTGGGGCGCGGTTCTGATGTACAGGCCAGACACAATCGGCGACAGCATCAGCCCAACCGATGGCATGCTCGACGCGGTGCTACGCGACTACGGGTATGTCACGGGTGCTCGAATCGAACGAGAGCCCTCTGGCGACAGCACCATCAGTGTCCTACTGCAGGACATGGTTCTCATCTTCAAAGACGACGCTTCGGCCGCCGCAGCCACCGAAGTCGGGTTCCGTCTTCGCGATGAGCAGAGTTCCGGAACCAACAAACGCGTACGCCCTATAGAGATCCCTGACTTCCCCCAAGCCAAGGCGTATGCGGAGCGTACGAACGGAACCGACGCGGGGGCCACGATTGCATACGTCCAACGCGGACCCGTCGTGGTGCGGATCGCGACGCACTCGATCCCAGATGACGAGGCAGCTAAAACCATCTCGCGCTACCTCGCCAGTCAACTTTCCACACTGGAGCGTTTCGCGCCGACGCCCGTGGACAAGCTGAGTTCACTCACTCCACCGTTCGACCCCGATGGTTCCCTCCTCAAGCTCGCGTCCGATTCGACCACAGTCAATCCGCTCGGAATCGGCGGCGTCTTCGATACCAACGGCGCTCTGTTGCGCCAGGACGACTTTCAGGGGTGGTCTGAGGTCTACGAGGCAAGCGGAGTTGACAGGCTCATGGTCAGTGACACCGGGGAAGTTATCCGAGCCGCCGACGAAAGTGGTGCCACGCGTGTACTCGCAAAGGCCCGCCCCGAGTTCGTGGCAAGGAAAGGCTACAAACCAACGGGCCCACCGCCTACGTTGCCGAGCGCGGACTGCATTCAGTACGTGTCCTCCGCACCCGATGATGACCCACTCCGGCGATGCCTTTTCACACGCGGCCGTTACGTGACATGGGTTGAAGGCAAGCAGTCCGTCCTCGGCCAGCGAGTCCAAGACCAGTGGAATAGGCTGGGCTGAAAGGTAATACCTCGCTCAAGCAGTCTCTTCCACGTGGGCGTACTTGCCGCCGGTGCCCAGCGAGGCGAGCGCCGCCACCGCCATCATCAGTGCCGCGGCGATGAACACGACCACCAGACCGGTATGGAACGGCTCGGTGATGAGATTCGGGAAGAACGACTGCCCCGTCAACTCGCCCGCGTTGACCCCCGGCTGGTCCAGAACCCCTGACGGAGCAAGCAATTCGCTGACCGGGTTGTAACCGAGGAACGCCGCGAACAGGCTGCCTACCGGCGGCAGACTGGACACCTCGGCTGCGGTCGAGGCGGGTACGCCCTGGGCGGTCAGCCCCGATTGCATCGCAGCGGGCATCGTGGCCGAGAGCCCGACGATCATGAGCGAGAAGAAGATTCCGATGGACAGCGAGCTGCCCGCGTTGAAGAAGGTGCCACGCACACCGGAGGCCGCACCGCGCTGATGAGCGGGCACGCTCGACATGATCGCCGCGGTATTCGGTGCGGTGAAGATGGCCGACCCCAGCCCGTTGAGGAAGATGAGCGCCGCGAAGGCCCAGTAATTGAAGTTCACCGGAATGGCGATGAGCGCCAGGAATGTCAGCGCCGACAGCACCATGCCGCCCGTGGCGAAGGGTCGGGCCCCGTAGCGGTCCGACAGCACGCCGGCGATGGGCCCGGCCAGCAGGAAGCCAAGCGTCATGGGCAGCAGGAAAATTCCCGCCCACAATGGGGTCGACTCATAGCTGTATCCGCGCAACGGCAACCAGATGCCCTGCAGCCAGATGATGAGCATGAACTGCAGGCCGCCGCGGCCCACCGATGCCAGCAGGTTGGCCAGATTCCCCAGACCAAACGCACGGTTCTTGAACAGCCGCATGTCGAGCATCGGGTCGGCCACCCGGGCCTCGATCACGCAGAACAACACCAGCAGCGCCACACCGGCGATCAGCGACCCGCAGACCAGCGGATTACCCCACCCGGTGCTCGAATTGCCGTACGGCTGAATACCGTAGGTGATTCCGGTGAGCAGCACCGTCAGCCCCAGCGCAACGGTCACGGTGCCGGCCCAGTCCAGCTTGCCGGGCGTGGGTTCGTCGATCTCGACGAGCGAGCGGTACGACCACACCGTGCCCAGCAGGCCCAGCGGCACACCCACCCAGAAGATGGCGCGCCAATCCCATTCGGAGAGCACGCCTCCGATCAACAGTCCCAGGAATGACCCTGCCACCGCGGCCACCTGGTTGATCCCCAGCGCCAATCCACGCTGTGTGGACGGGAAGGCGTCGGTGAGGATGGCCGAGGAGTTGGCCATCAGCATGGCCCCGCCCACCCCTTGCACCACGCGCCACGCGATGAGCCATACGGCGCCTCCGCCGTAATGGAACGGGTCGAAGGACAGCACCACCGCCGCGACGGTGAAGACGACGAAGCCCATGTTGTAAATCCGGACCCGCCCATACATATCGCCGAGGCGGCCGAACAGCACGACGAGAACCGCGGAGGCCAGCAGGTAGCCCATGAGCATCCACAGCAGATAGCTCACATTTCCGGCGGCTAGCGGGTTCAGACCGATACCGCGAAAGATGGCCGGCAGCGAGATCAAGACGATCGACGAGTTGACGGTTGCGAGCAGCACACCCAGCGTGGTGTTCGACAGGGCGACCCATTTGTAATGCGGGTGATCGCGATCCACCCGCAGTCGACGTCGTGCGGTCTCGATATCCGCAGGTGTGTCGTCGGTCTGTGTCATCAAATCAGTCATCGTCACCCTTATTGCGCGCTTCTCCCCGACGCGGCCAGCAGGGCACCCCAGCCCGGCCGTCTGTGGATACCACCGTGGGTAACTTTAGCAAGGGAAACTATATTCCCGAACCTTCGAGGCCCCCTCTGTCATGTTGGGCCGAATCCGGGGCTCGCACAGAAATCTCGCCATCACGTCACGCTTGGCGCGACGGGCCGAGGTAGCGTTGGCCGGTAGCCCGTCTCCGAAGGCGGGCACAGCCCCAAACACACAAAACACGGGAGCGCGCACCAGTGCGCTGAGAGGACGGCTAGGGCCGTCGACCGTATGAACCTGACCGGGTAATGCCGGCGTAGGGAGGAAAATCATGTCGACTCAATCAACCCGTTCTCAGGCCCCGGAAACCGTCACCACCGGCCCCATCCAGGGCAGCGAGAAGATCTACCAGCACCTCGACAGTGGCCTGCGCGTGCCGCAGCGCCGGGTGAACCTGACCAACGGTGAGCACCTGGACCTGTATGACACCTCCGGTCCGTACACCGACTCGGGCGCCACCATCGATCTCCAGAAGGGACTGCCACCGCGCGTCGGCATCGTCACCGATCGCGGCACCCAGCTGCAGCGTGCTCGGGCCGGCGAGATCACCGCCGAGATGGAGTTCATCGCGGTCCGCGAGGGTGTGCCCGCCGAGCTGGTGCGCAGTGAGGTCGCGATGGGCCGCGCCGTGATCCCCGCCAATCACAAACACCCCGAGAGCGAGCCGATGATCATCGGTAAGGCCTTCGGCGTGAAAATCAATGCCAACATCGGCAACTCGGCCGTCACCTCTTCGATCGCCGAAGAGGTGGAGAAAATGGTGTGGGCCATCCGTTGGGGTGCCGACAACATCATGGACCTCTCCACCGGTAAGGACATCCACCAGACCCGTGAGTGGATTCTACGCAACTCGCCCGTCCCAGTCGGCACGGTGCCGATCTACCAGGCACTGGAGAAGACCAACGGTGATCCGGCCGCGCTGACCTGGGAGCTTTACCGCGACACCGTGATCGAGCAGGCCGAGCAGGGCGTCGACTACATGACGGTGCATGCCGGTGTGCTGCTGCGCTACGTGCCGCTGACCGCCAAGCGTGTCACCGGCATCGTCTCGCGCGGCGGTTCGATCATGGCCGCCTGGTGCCTGGCCCATCACCGGGAGTCGTTCCTGTACACGCACTTCGAGGAGCTATGCGAGATCCTGGCGCGTTACGACGTGACCTTCTCACTCGGCGACGGCCTGCGTCCGGGGTCCATCGCCGATGCCAACGATGAGGCCCAGTTCGCCGAGCTGCGCACGCTCGGCGAGCTGACGAAGATCGCGAAATCCCATGGCGTGCAGGTGATGATCGAGGGCCCCGGCCACGTGCCGATGCACAAGATCGTTGAGAACGTGAAGCTCGAGGAGGAGCTCTGCGAGGAGGCTCCGTTCTACACCCTCGGGCCGCTGACCACCGATATCGCACCGGCCTACGACCACATCACCTCGGCCATCGGAGCGGCGATCATCGCCCAGGCCGGGACCGCGATGCTCTGCTACGTCACCCCCAAGGAACACCTGGGGCTGCCGGACCGCAAGGACGTCAAGGACGGGGTGATCGCCTACAAGATCGCCGCGCACGCGGCCGACCTCGCCAAGGGGCACCCGCGCGCCCAGCTGAGGGACGACGCGCTATCCCGTGCTCGTTTTGAGTTCCGCTGGGATGACCAGTTCAATCTCTCGCTGGACCCGGACACCGCCCGGGAGTTCCACGACGAGACACTGCCCGCCGAACCGGCCAAGACCGCACACTTCTGCTCCATGTGCGGCCCGAAGTTCTGCTCCATGCGCATCACCGCCGATATCCGGGAGTTCGCCGCCGCGAACGGGCTCGAGACGCAGGAGGATATCGACGCGATGCTGGCACGCGGCATGGAGGAGAAGTCCGTGGAGTTCGCCGAGCACGGCAACCGGGTCTATCTGCCGATCGCGTGAGCATGGCCGCCTTCCTCCCCATCCCGGAGCCGGGCGCTACCCCGGTGCGCGTGATGACCATCGCCGGGTCCGACTCCGGGGGCGGGGCAGGCATCCAAGCCGATATGCGCACCATGGCGCTACTCGGTGTGCACGGGTGCGTGGCGGTCACCGCCGTAACCGTGCAGAACTCGGTGGGTGTCAGGGATTTTCACGAAATCCCACCGCAGGTGGTGGCAGCGCAGATGGACGCGGTGATCACCGATATCGGCATCCAGGCCGCCAAGACCGGGATGCTGGCCTCCGCCCCGATCATCGAGGCCATCTCGCAGACATGGTCGCGCCTGGCAACGAATGTCCCGCTGGTCGTCGATCCCGTCTGCGCATCCATGCACGGCGACCCGCTGCTGCACCCGAGCGCGCTGGATGCCATCCGTGAACAACTCTTTCCGTTAGCGACGCTCGTCACCCCCAATCTGGACGAGGTACGGCTGTTGGTCGATGTAGACGTCATCGATGAGGAGGCCCAAAAGGAAGCGGCGCGAAAACTGCATGCCCTCGGCCCGCAGTGGGCTCTGGTGAAGGGCGGGCACCTTCGATCCAGCGACACCAGCACCGATCTGCTCTTCGACGGCACCGAGTTTCACTACTTCCCCGTCGAACGGGTGGACACCGGACACGACCACGGCGCCGGGGACACCCTCGCCGCAGCCATCAGTTGCGCACTGGCACATGGACTTTCCGTAACCGAGGCCGTCGCGTTCGGGAAACAGTGGATCACCGAGTGCCTGCGAGCGGCCTACCCTCTTGGCCACGGCCACGGCCCGGTATCGGCCCTGTTCAGGCTGCGATGAGCGCCCGCGCGACGAGCCCTAGGCTGAGTGCGTGAGCACCGAGGAACTTCCGGATATCGCCGGAATCGCCCACCACCCCGACGGGCACCCCCACGGTGCGGTAGTGCTGACCCACGGCGCCGGTGGCAGCTGCCACTCCCCCATGCTGCGGCTGCTGTGCACGGCGTGGGCCGAACGCGGTTGGCTGGCGATACGTTTCGATATGCCCTTCCGGCGCAACCGGCCAAGCGGTCCCCCCTCGGCCTCATCGGCCGATAAGGACCGCGCGGGCATCGCCGAGGTGATCAACAAGGCTCGCGCCCTGGTGGATGGCCCGCTCGTGGCGGGCGGTCATTCCTACGGCGGACGTCAAACCTCGATGCTCGTGGCGGAAAAGGGGCCGATCATCGACGTCCTCACCGTGTTCTCCTACCCGCTGCATCCGCCCGGCAAGCCCGACCGGCTGCGCACCGAGCATCTGCCGGGCATCCAGGTTCCGACGGTGTTCACTCACGGCACCTCGGATGCGTTCGGCACCATCGCCGAACTCAAGGAGGCATCGATTCTGATACCCGGCGGCGCGACAATCGTGGAGATCACCGGTGCGCGCCATGACCTGGGCTCCAAGACAATCGATGTCCCGAAGCTCGCCATCGATGCCGCGCTGGTCGCCCTGAAAGCGAACTAACAGAACCTAACGCTCGTCCACCACGCGCCAGTCGCGCATCAACAGCTGTGCCGCCCGACGCAGATCAGCCTCCGCCTGCGCCACGGTGAGACCACCGTTGAGACACACCTGAATACAGCCGAACCACTGGTGCACCAGCAGCCTGATCACCGCCTCATCCTCATCGACCGGATCCGAAAGACCGGCCACCTCGGATATCAGCTCGTGGAACCGCTTCTCGACCTGCATCAGATCGGGCACCTCGGCCAGTGACGCCGAGTTCGAGGACCTGATCATCGCGATCGCCAGCATGCGACGCCGCGTCAATCCGCGCAGCGCCCGTACCAGTGCTTCACCCACCCGGTCGGCCGCCGTTTCCTGCCCATCGGGAGACAACGGGATGCGCCCGACAAGTCGTTCCGACTCACGCACCAGAGCCGAGACGAACAGATGACGCTTCGTCGGGAAGTACCGGTACAACGTGCCAATGGCAACGTTGGCGTGTTTGGCGACATCGTGCATCTGGACGTGATCGAGCTCGCGCGTCATGGCGAGTTCTTCGGCCGCATCGAGCATGCGCTTGTACTGCTCATGTTGACGCCTGGTCGACGGCATGGCGGCGGGCCGCACCGGTGACGCTTCAACCATGGCGCTCACGATCTTTTCACCTGCATAAATAACCCCGAAACTGGAACCTGTTCTAAATAAGGTAGCACTACCGTAAGCCCGCGCACTGCGAATTAGTAGTCCTGGTTCAGTTCCCGGCGCTCGGCGTTCCCGCCAGCATCGCCAGCAGCAGCTCAGCGCGCACCCTTGCGATATCAAGGTCGCAGGCCAGCAGCGACTGGACGGTTTCGACGCGTTTCCGCAGCGTGTGTCGGTGCACACCGACAGCGGTGGCCGCCGACTCCCAATGGCCGTTCGCCTCCAGATAGGCCCGTAAGGACACCAGCAGTTCCGTGCCGTGAGTGGCGTCGTGCTCGGCGACGGGGGCCAATGTCGCGTTCGCGACGGCGACCAGCACCTCACGACTCGCACCGAAGGACAGCAGTGCACTACCCGCCAGTGAGGTGAACTCCAACGGTGTCCCGCCGCGTTCGGCCACCGACGCGGCGAGCTTCGCATTCTGCGCCGCATCGCCGAGCCGCCCCACCGGATGCGCTCCGCTCAACCCGGCCCGCAGCCCCTTCCTGGTGCGCCCGTCCACGTCCACGAACAACCGCCGGGCGAATTCGGCAGTCTCCGACCCCGGGATCACGACGGTGAGCTGGGCCTCGGCGGTATGCGCGAAGACCGGGTGGCCCGCGGACTCCATGGCCCGGGTGACTATGGGCTGCACCCGCCGCAGCGCTGCCGGGGATTCGGCATCCACCACCAACACCCGGATCCGGCCGCGCCCGTCGGCCGCCGGTGCCAGTTGCACCCACACCGAGTCCAGGTTCCGTTCATCGCCGAGCAGCAGCCCCAACGCCTGCCCATTCAACTGACGTTGCGCATCCTGCAGCCGCGACGGCTTGTCAAAATCCAAGGCCAACAAGGAATTTGCATGCCCCAGCAGTACCTGGTCCACGAAGGTCAACGGCGCCTTACTGACAACAGCCAACACTCCGTACGACGTACCACCCACACCGATCGTCTGTTGCGCGACCGCGATTCCCGGGTCCAGTTGTTGCGCGCCGGCCGATGCGCCCGGGGTCAAGGCACCCCGGACCAGATTCACCGTCGCGACATCCAGATTGCGCGGATGACTCGCGATCACCGTGCCACCGGAGTCCAGCACCACAACGTGGGCCCGCAGCGACCGTCCGAGTTCCGCGGTGACCGCCTGCACACCACCATTGACAATGGCTCGGGTAATCCGGGGCTGAGCCCGCGATACCCGCAGCACCGCGTCGTATTCCAGTTCGGCGATGCGGGTGCTCACCGCCTTGACCACCGCGGCGAACGGGGTGCGCAGCGGCACCTCTATCAGCGGCATACCCAGCTCGTCGGCGGCTGTCACCAACTCCGACGGCACCTCGTCGAACGTCAATCCGGTACCGAATCCCAATGCGGCAACGCCATTCTCGTCAAGCGCCCGTAAGTAGCGCAGCCGTTCCCGGGCACTACCGGGTAGGCCGATCCCGGTGGTGAGCACCAGCTCTCCACCGGATAGCCATCGCGCGGGGTCGGCGAGTTCTGTGGTGAGCGCCAGATTGATCGTGCGCCCCAGACCCGCAGCGCCGCCCTTCAGGGTGAGTTTCAGATCCAGCTGATCCAACACCCAGCGCACCGCAACAGTCACCTCACGGGACTGTACAGAATGGTGAAAAACACCGCGAAGATTCCCGGAATTGTCGGATGATCAGGCATGTGTCTCAGCGCACACTGGTTGTCTGCGTGTTTTCTTGACGTGCTTAGACGGATTCCCTCGACGGATGGACATGCGATATGCCGGATTCGGTACTCCAGAACTACATCGACGGCCAGTTTGTCGATTCTTTGTCCCTGCAATCCTCCGAGCCCATCGACCTGATCAGTCCGGTCGACGAATCGTTGGTGGGCCGCGCCCCGGTGTCCAATGCCGATGACGTGAATGCGGCGGTGGCCGCCGCCGAACGTGCCTTCATCTCCTGGGGTAAGTCCACACCGAGCGTCCGGCAGCAGGCGCTGCTCAAACTCGCCGACGCCATTGAGGCGCATATCGACGAGATCGTCGAGGCCCAGTGCCGCAACACCGGGCAGCCGAAAGCCGTCATCGCCGCCGAAGAGGTGACCGTGAGCGCCGACCAGCTCCGGTTCTTCGCCGGTGCCGCACGACTCGTCGAGGGCAAATCGGCCGGCGAGTACATGGAGGGATTCACGTCCTACGTTCGGCGCGAGCCCATTGGCGTCGTCGGGCAGGTAACCCCGTGGAACTACCCGTTCATGATGGCGATCTGGAAGATCGGCCCCGCGTTGGCGGCCGGGAACACCATTGTCCTCAAGCCCAGCGACACCACCCCGGAAAGCACACTGGTGCTGGCCCGTTTGACCAAGGGCATCCTGCCCGACGGCGTCTTCAACGTCGTACTGGGCACCGCTACTACCGGCTCCGAATTGGTGAGTCACCCTGCCATTGGCCTAGTGTCGATCACGGGGTCGGTGCGGGCCGGCATCGCCGTCGCCGCCTCGGCGGCCGAGCAGCTCAAGCGCAGCCACCTCGAACTCGGCGGTAAGGCACCGGTTGTGGTGTTCGGTGACGTCGACATCGACAAGGCGGCCACCGGGATTGCGCAGGCCGCCTTCTTCAACGCCGGCCAGGACTGCACGGCTGCCACCCGGGTGATCGTGCACCGGTCGATCCATGACGACTTCGTGAACGCCCTCAACGCCGCGGCGCAGACGTTGCGGCCGGGCCTGCCCGATGACCCCGACAGCTTCTACGGGCCGATGAACAACATCAACCACTTCACCGCCGTCACCAAGAAACTCGACAACCTACCCGCGCACGCGACGATCGTGACCGGTGGAAAGCGCTGGGGCGACAAGGGTTACTTCATCGAGCCCACCATCGTCACCGGTGTCCGACAGGATGACTCGATAGTCCAGGAAGAGACCTTTGGGCCCATCTTGACCGTCCAATCCTTTGACGATGCGGACGAGGCCGTTCGCCTGGCCAATGGCGTGCGCTACGCGCTGGCCTCCAGTGTGTGGACCAAGGATCACGAGACCGCCGAAAAGTTCACTCGTGAACTCGATTTCGGCTGTGTTTGGGTGAATTGTCATATCCCATTGGTTGCCGAGATGCCACACGGCGGGTTCAAATACTCCGGGTACGGCAAGGACCTGTCGGCCTACGGCGTGGAAGACTACACCCGCATCAAGCACGTGATGAGCGCACACTAGACATGGCAGCCGACACGTTCCACCCTCTCGATCCCCTGACCGCGGACGAATTCACCGCGACAGCCAAACTTCTGGCGCAAACGCACGGCGTCGGGAACGACTGGCGGTACACCTCCATCGAGCTGTCCGAGCCCTCGAAGGCCGAGATCGCCCGATTCGACGACAACGGCACACGCCCCGAGCGTCGGGCACTCGCCAGGTGTCTGGACACCCAACGAAACGCCACCTATAAAGCGGTCGTCTCGCTGACCGCCGACGAGGTGCAATCCTGGGATCACATTCCCGGCGTGCAACCCAACTTCACAGTTGACGAGTGGGAAGAGGCCGATACGGCCCTGAGACGCCATCCGGATGTGATCGCCGCCCTGGCCGCACGCGGCATCACCGACATGGACCTGGTGTTCATGGATACCTGGACCTATGGCGATGCGGTCATGCCCGAGAAGTACAAGGGCAGACGCCTCGGGTGGTCGGACACCTGGGTGCGTTCCACCGAAGGCGCCAATCCATACGCGGGCCCCGTCAACGGATTTCACTGCGTCATCGACATGAACAGCATGGAGCTGCTGGAGATCGAGGACACGTTCACCGTCCCACGGCCCGAGATGATGGGCGAATATGTGCCCCGACACGTACCGGAACGCCTGCGCCGGCAGAGCACCCGGGAGTCGCTGCAACCACTGCATATCACCCAGCCCGACGGCACCTCCTTCACCATCGAAGGCAACAAACTCGAGTGGCAGAACTGGTCGTTGCGGGTTGGCTTCAACTACCGCGAGGGCATGACACTGCATGCGGTGACATACAACGACAACGGCCGGGTGCGATCGGTGGCCAACCGCATGTCCTTCGCCGAAATGATGGTGCCCTACCGGGACCACTGCGAAGATCACTACCGAAGAACAGCTTTCGATATCGGCGAGTGGGGCATCGGCTTCATGACCACCTCGCTGGAACTTGGTTGCGACTGCCTCGGCGAGATTCGCTACCTCGATGCCGTGCTACACAACAGCAAGGGCGAGCCGTACACCATCAAGAACGCGATCTGCATTCACGAAGAAGACAATGCGGTCCTGTGGAAGCACGTCGATCACGACCACGGCGCCGAGGTACGCCGGATGCGTCGGCTCACGGTGTCCTTCCACGTCACCGTCGCCAACTACGAGTACCTCACGTACTGGCGGTTCTATCAGGATGGAAACATCGAATGTGAGGTCCGTGCAACGGGAATCATGGTGGTGAGCAACTTCGCCGAGGGTGCCGCACACCCACACGGAACCCTGGTCGACAACCGGACCTACGCGCCGTACCACCAACACTTCCTTGTCGCGAGACTGGACCTGGACGTCGATGGCACCGAGAACACCGTGTACGCCACCGAAACCGAAATCGAGCCGGTCGGCCCCCACAACCCGTACGGACTGTCTCTGCGGCAGCGCAATACCCCGTTGCGCACCGAATCGGAAGGCAAGCAGGACTTCTGCTGGCAGACTCAGCGCGCCTGGAAGGTCGTCAACGACAACACCCGCAACGGCATCGGCACCGCCCCGGCCTACAAGTTGGTACCCGGTGCGGCCATCCCGGCCATGTTCGATCCGTCCTCACCGGTGCTGGCACGCTGCCGTGCCATTGAACACACCCTCTGGGTGACCCCCAATTCACCCGAAGAACGCTGGCCTGCAGGAGAATTCGTCACGCAGAGCAAGGAAGATCACGGCCTGCCCGCCTGGACTGAGGGCAACCGCTCCATCGAAAACACCGATGTGGTGCTCTGGTACGTATTCGGCATCCACCACATCACCCGCCCCGAAGACTGGCCGATCATGCCCGTCGACACCGTGAACTTCTGGCTCAAACCGGTCGGGTTCTTCGACCGCAACCCCTCGCTCGACGTCGCACCCACCCCGCCGAAGAGCTGTCACACATCCGGACACCAGGAGGCTTAGCCATGAACACCGCCGCCAAGAGGATTGCCGTTGCGTACCTGGCCACTCCGGGCGGCGATGACGCTCTAGCGGTGGGAGCACAGATCGCGCGCTCGCTGGGCGCGCACCTCGATCTGTGCATGGTGCTCCCCCAGGACCGCCCCATCCTGGCGCCGCTTCCCCAAAAGGAGCGCCAGGACATATTGTCCGAGAATGCCACTCACTGGTTGAAACATGCCGAGGCCACCATTCCGGACGACCTCACGGTGCAGACACATATCGGCTTCCACGAGTCGATTGCCGAGGGACTCATTGCGCAGTGCGAGGCCCTGGGGGCCGAGGCGGTCGTGGTGGGTGGTTCCGGTGGCGGCCTGGTCGGCAGCCTGTCGCTGGGATCGGTGGTGAACGAGCTCGTGCACTCCTCTCCAATACCTCTGGTGATCTCGCCGCGAGGTGCGCGCTATCAGAAGAACCTCCGTGTCCGCGAAGTCACCTGTGCCATGGGAACCCGGCCGGGCGCACGTGTGCTGCTGGACACGGCATTACGAGCCTGCCAGCGCGCCGGCACACCGCTGCGCCTGGTCTCGCTGGTGTCGTTCGACCCGATCCCCGGGGGTGACGACGATCAGTCGGCGCGAGAACGCGCCACCATTCATGCACAGCAGTCCCTTGAGACCGCCAAACTGGTGCTGCCACCAGAGTTCCCGGTCACGTCAATCGTCGCCGAGGGGCCCACCGTCGAGGCCGCCGTGAACAAGCTGGACTGGCACGAGGGCGACATCATCATGGTCGGTTCAAGTCGTCTGGCGCAGCCACGACGACTCTTCCTCGGCTCGACGGCCGCGAAGATGCTCCGCGTGCTGCAGGTCCCGATGGTCGTGATTCCTAAAGAAGAAGGGGGCGATAGTGACTGAGGACGTCGCTCACGCCGAACTGGAGCATGCCGAGCGGTCCGAGGGACTTGTCTCAAAGGGCTTGGCGGCCGGACGTATCGGCACCTTTACCGGCGCAATCCTCGGTATCTCTACGGTGGCACCGGGATACACGCTCACGGCCAGCATCGGCCTGATTGTGGCCGCGGTCGGCCTCAAGATGCCGGCCATCCTGATCGCGGGTTTCATCCCGATGTTCCTCACCGCGTACGCCTACCGCGAGCTCAACTCGCGCGCACCCGACTGCGGCGCCTCCTTCACCTGGTCTACCAAGGCATTCGGCCCGTACATCGGCTGGATGTGTGGCTGGGGCATGGTCATCGCCACCATTATCGTCTTGTCCAACCTGGCATCCATCGGTGTGCAGTACGGGTATCAGTTTCTCGGCGCCATCTTCCACAATCAGACACTCGGCGAGCTCGCCAACAACAAGGCCGTCAACATCATCTCGACCGTCGCGCTGCTGGCCATCGCCACCTACATCTCCAGCCGGGGCATCACCACGAGCGAAAAGGTGCAGTACGTACTCGTCGGGTTCCAGATGATCGTGCTGGTGATCTTCGCCGTTGTCGCCATCACGAAGGCACCCGGCGCGGCCGGGCATCTCGACTTCGATCTGGACTGGTTCAACCCGCTGACGGGATTGACCCTGAGTGCCTTTGTCATTGGGCTCGTCGGCTCGATCTTCGCGTTCTGGGGTTGGGATACCTGTCTGACACTCGGCGAGGAATGCAAGGACCCGACAAAGGTGCCCGGCCGTGCCGGCCTGCTGTGCGTGCTGTCGATCTTGCTGACCTACCTGCTGGTGGCGGTCGCGGTGATGATGTTCGCCGGTGTCGGCGACACCGATCTGGGGCTGGCCAATGAGCAGAACAAGGACAATGTCTTTGGCGCCCTTGCCAATCCGGTACTGGGCAGCTGGTTCGGCCCGCTGCTGCTGTTGGCGATATTCGCCTCCGCGGTGGCGAGCCTGCAGACCACCTCCCTGCCCGCGGCGCGCACCATGCTCGCCATGGGCACCTATGGCGCTTTTCCGAAACGGTTCGCCAGCGTGAGCCCGCGATTCCTGACGCCGACCTTCAGCACCGTGGTGGCCGGTGCGATTACCGCGGTCTTCTACACCGTTGTCAGCCTGCTGTCCGATCGCACGCTGCTGGATACCATTGCGGCACTTGGCATCATGATCTGTTGGTACTACGGCATTACTGCCTTCGCCTGTGTCTGGTACTTCCGTTCGGAGCTATTCCAGAATGCCCACAACGTGGTGTACAAGTTCCTCTTTCCGCTCCTGGGCGGGCTCATGCTCGCCGCGGTGTTCGTCATCTCCGTGCGCGAGAGCATGGATCCGGAGAAGACCGGCAGCGGTGCCTCGATCGGCGGCATCGGCCTGGTGTTCTATCTGGGCTTCGGCATCCTGGCGTTCGGCGCGGTGCTCATGCTGATCATGCGCGTCAAGAGCCCGGACTTCTTCCTCGGGCGCACCCTGACTCGCGACACCGCGCCGCTCGTGGAATGAGCGGTGACCATGCACTCCAGAACGGCGTATCCAGGGGCCCTCGGTAGACAAACCGTCCATTCCCAGAAACACCCCGCGGCGGCAGACTGAGATCGCCGGATCGACGACAGGAAGCGCCATGACCGACATCGCCTACCGCCTCGCCCAGAAGCGCAATATCGTGACACCACTGCCCGGGCCCCGGTCCAGCGCCTTGGCCGAGCGCCGACGCGCCGCGGTATCCGCGGGCGTCGGTTCCACCGCACCGGTGTACGCCGTCGACGCCGACGGCGGGGTGATCGTCGACGCCGACGGCAACTCCTTCATCGACCTCGGATCGGGCATCGCGGTCACTACCGTCGGTGCCTCACATCCCGCGGTTGCCGCGGCCATCGCCGACCAGGCAACCCATTTCACCCACACCTGTTTCATGATCACGCCCTACGAGGGGTACGTGCGGGTCGCCGAGCTCCTCAACGACCTGACTCCCGGCGATCACGAGAAGCGCACCGCATTGTTCAACTCCGGCGCCGAAGCCGTGGAGAATGCCATCAAGGTGGCGCGGCTGGCCACCGGCCGCACGGCAGTCGTCGCCTTCGACAACGCCTATCACGGCCGCACCAACCTGACGATGGCACTGACCGCCAAGTCGATGCCCTACAAGTCGCAGTTCGGGCCCTTCGCGCCCGAGGTCTACCGGATGCCGGCCTCCTACCCGTTGCGTGACGAACCGGGTCTGTCCGGCGAGGAAGCGGCACGGCGAGCGATCTCCCGCATCGAAACCCAGATCGGTGCGCAATCGCTGGCCGCGATCATCATCGAGCCCGTCCAGGGCGAGGGCGGATTCATCGTGCCCGCACCCGGATTCCTGTCCACGCTGACAGCCTGGGCCCGGGAGAACGGCGTCGTCTTCATCGCCGACGAGGTGCAGACCGGCTTCGCGCGTACGGGTGCCTGGTTCGCCTCCGAGCACGAGGGCATCGTCCCCGACATCGTCACCATGGCCAAGGGCATCGCCGGAGGCATGCCGCTGTCCGCCGTCACCGGGCGCGCCGATCTCATGGACGCCGTGTACACCGGCGGCCTGGGTGGAACCTACGGCGGCAACCCAGTGACCTGTGCGGCCGCGATCGCCGCACTGGGCGTCATGCGTGAGCTCGACCTGCCGGCACGGGCCCGGGTCATCGAAACCTCGGTGGTGTCGCGCTTGAGCGCGCTTGCCGAGGAGGTCGACGTCATCGGCGAAGTACGTGGCCGCGGCGCCATGCTGGCCATCGAGATCGTCACACCCGGCACTCTCGAACCTGATGCGGCCCTCACCAAAGCCATTGCCGCCGAGGCGCTCTCCCAAGGTGTTCTGATCCTCACCTGCGGAACCTTCGGCAACGTGATCCGCTTGCTGCCCCCGCTGGTGATCGGGGACGATCTCTTGGACGAGGGCATCACCGTCCTCACCGACATCATTCGCGAGAAGGCGAGCCGCTAGTGACTGATCACTCAGCCCTGATCGATGCCATCCCCACCGATCTATGGATCGGCGGCAAGCAGGTCCCGTCCTCGACGGGCGCCCGGTTCCCCGTACACAACCCGGCCACGGGTGCCGTGCTGACCACCGTGGCCGACGCCTCGGCAGCCGACGGTGCCACCGCACTCGATGAAGCCGTGGCGGTGCAGCAGTCCTGGGCGGCGGCCGCACCCCGTGAAAGAGCCGAAATCCTGCGGCGGGCCTGGGAATTGGTGATGGCGCGACGCGATGATTTCGCGCTGGCCATGACGCTGGAAATGGGTAAGCCGCTGGCGGAAAGTCAGGGCGAGGTCGCCTACGGCGGCGAGTTTCTGCGCTGGTTCTCCGAGGAAGCAGTGCGCATCAACGGCCGGTACACCTCGTCGCCGACGGGCACCGGCCGGATCCTGGTGACCAAGCAGCCCATCGGCCCGGCGCTGGCCATCACTCCGTGGAACTTTCCGCTGGCCATGGGCACCCGCAAGATCGGCCCGGCGTTCGCCGCCGGATGCACCATGATCGTCAAACCCGCTGCTGAGACACCACTGACCATGCTGCTGCTGGGCCAGGTATTCGCCGATGCGGGACTGCCTCCGGGCGTGCTGTCGATACTCCCCACCACCAGCGCCTCGGGCCTCACTGGCCCGTTGATCGACGATCCAAGGCTGCGCAAGCTGACCTTCACCGGCTCCACCGGCGTCGGGAAGGTACTGCTGTCACAGTGCGCCACCAGGGTATTGCGCTCCTCTATGGAGCTGGGCGGCAACGCACCGTTTGTGGTGTTCGACGACGCCGACGTCGACGCCGCGGTCGACGGCGCGATGGCGGCCAAGATGCGCAACATCGGCGAGGCATGTACCGCGGCCAACCGCTTTCACGTCGACAACGCGGTGCGCGCCGAGTTCACCGAGAAGCTCACTGCCCACATGAGTGCACTCACCATCGGCCCCGGTGACAAAAACGGCGTGCAGGTGGGTCCGCTCATCACCGCCAAACAGCGCGCCTCGGTCGACGAGTTGGTGCAGGACGCCGTCGGCAAGGGGGCCGTCATCACCACCGGAGGCGTCATCGCCGACGGAGAGGGCTACTTCTATCCGCCGACCGTGCTCACCGATGTGCCTTCGAACGCAAGAATTCTCCGCGAAGAGGTATTCGGCCCGGTGGCCGCTATCACCGGGTTCGATGGCGAGGACGCCGGAGTCGCCGCCGCCAACGACACCGAGTATGGGCTCGCCGCCTACGTGTACACCGCCAACCTGGATCGTGCGCTGCGCGTCTCGGAGTCCGTCGAGTCGGGGATGATCGGCATCAACCGGGGCGTGATCTCCGACGTGGCCGCGCCATTCGGTGGGATCAAGGAGTCGGGCATCGGACGGGAAGCCGGCAGCGAGGGCATCGAGGAATACCTCGAAACGAAATACATAGCGCTGCCCTAGATCAGGCGGCGAACAATTCGAGTCGCCGTGGCTCCTCGATACCCGAGTAGTGACTGGCATCGCCGCTGAGGACCTGACTTCGCCGGCCGTAGATGTCGACCGGCACATCCCCGGCCAGCGTGACGCGATGTAGCTCGCGCTGTTGTTGTCCGAAGTCGGCGATTCCGTAATGCTGGGTGGCCCGATTGTCCCAGATGGCCACGTCACCCAGCCGCCAGTTCCATCGGAAGGTGTTCTCCAGCTTGGTGATACGTGACTGCAGCAGCTGAAAGAGCGCCGCGAACTCGCCGCCGTGCAGGTCTTGGAAACTCTTGACAAACTGCCCGAGCAGCAGGCTGCGCTCACCGGTCTCCGGGTGCACCCGCACCACCGGATGCAACGTTTCGTACAGAGAGCTGGTGAACTCGCTGTAGTACGCGGCCCGGCGTTCGGCGCTCACTCCTCCCGAGGCGCCGGCGCCCACGTAGTCGTACAGGTTTGTGTGCGTGGCCCACAGGTCGTCGGCAAGTGCGCGCAACGGTGTGGGCAGCTGCTCGTACGCGGCGACCGTCGACGCCCAGGTGGTGGCGCCACCGTAGGACGGCAAGGTCACCGGGCGCAGCACCGACGCCTTCGGGATGCGGTCGACGAAGGTGACATCGGTGTGCCAGCCGTTGGCCGCCCCTTCGAGGTTCAGCAGCTCGCTGCCGTGCGAGGTCACCGTGGGGTGCGGCAGCGTCGGCTCCCCGAGCAGACCGGCGAACGCATACTGTCCCGCGTCATCCAGCTGATGCTGCCCGGTGAACACCAGCACCTTGTTGACCGCCAGCGCGAGGCGGATTGCCTCGGCCCGTTCGGCCGGCACAGCGGCCCCGAGCTCCACACCGTCGACCCGGGCACCGATGTGTTCGCCGAGCTTTTCGACGGTAATTCCGGCGTCACGATAGATACGTCGTGTGTGGTCGTCACTCATTCCCGCATCACAACAACCCCGACGCCGTAAGCCCAGGTATAGAGCCAAGTCGATTCGAAAGGGCTGCCGTAGGCGCCGGCAGATATGGTCGGACGGTGATCGCGTACGACGAGGAACTGCGGGACCGGATTCGCGAGCACCTGGCGGGGCACGAACGCAGGAGCGTCGAGGACCCGGAGAAACGCCGCGCCGCGGTGGCCGTGGTGCTGGTCGACTCGGATCTGGGCGAAGACCGCATCGACCCGGCGCCGGTGGACGAGTGGATCGGCGGCCGGGAGATAGCCGAGCAGGGCCTGGACGGCAGGATGGTCGACGTCTCGGGCGGCGCGGCATTCCTATTGTGCCGCAGAACCTCCCGGCTCAACTCCCACGCCGCGCAATGGGCGCTGCCCGGCGGACGGCTGGATCCGGGCGAGGATGCGGTGCAGGCCGCGCTGCGTGAGCTGGATGAGGAACTGGGCGTCACACTGCCCGATTCGACGGTGCTCGGCCTGCTCGACGACTATCCGACACGTTCGGGATACGTGATCACCCCGGTGGTGGTGTGGGGTGGCGGGCGTCTGGAGATGCGCCCCTCGCCCGACGAAGTGGTGGCCGCCTACCGGGTGGGATTGCACCAGCTGCAGCGCGAGGATTCACCGCGCTACGTCACGATTCCCGAGAGCCCGCGCCCGGTGGTGCAGATCCCGCTGGGCAATGACCTCATCCACGCCCCGACCGGGGCCGTCCTGCTGCAGGTGCGGTGGCTCTGCCTGGAGGGCCGCGCAGACCGCGTCGATGAGCTGGAGCAGCCGGTCTTCGCCTGGCGATAGATGCCAGTCCTAGGACACTCCGGCGCGCGCCAACAACGTCGGTGTCCCATAGGGCGCGTCCTGCTCCGCCACCCAGCCCGGATCTAGATACACCGCGTTGGATGCGATCACATTGCCGTCGCGCAATATCTCGCCAAGGTAGTTGCCGCCCTGATCGCTGAATATGCTCACCTGCGCCTCACGAGCTGTCATCGATATGTCATGCGTCCACGGCACGAAGGGGTCGAGCCAGGTGTACTTGACCGCCTTCTCCCCCTTACCCGTGCGGTAGGAGATGACCACTTGGCGATTGCTCCCCGGATCCTGCGCAGTCACGCGGTAGGTCATTTTCACCCCTGGATCGGCCTGCGCCACCGCGGCAGCTGGCAATCCCAGCACGGCGCTCGACGCCAGAGCCACCAGCAACGCGAGAATTCTTCTCATGCGCTGGGATGCTAGCTGGATCTAGCGCTGCTGTGGAGAGTGTCGCCGAACTTTGCGCTCCGGTACCCCATTGGGTCCCGTGGTGGACAGCGCATAGGTGCCGACCGCAAAGGCCACGGCCGAACCGTTGATCCCCAGCGCCTGCTTGCCGACGTTCGCGAGGTTGTCCTTCGCGCTGTGGTAGTTGGGGTCGAAGGGTTGGCCCGCGCGGCCCTGCCACATCTTGGCTTCCGGACCGCTCATTGTCTCCAGCGCACCCGAGCTGATGCCGCCGACAGGGATACCCGCGGCCAGGAACGGTCCGTAATCGGATCTGCCGTTGAACTCCTCGGCGGCCGGTCGCTTGCCTGCCAGGTTGAGATATCCAGCGAAGGTCCGTTCGATCCCCGCGGATCCTTCGGGTACGTCCAAGGGCGGCCGGTTCGGATCCGGTGTGGTGGCCGATTGGTCACCGTCGAGCACGAAGTAGCCGGCATTCGGCGAGCCGAGCATGTCGAAGTTCAGGTACAGCGCGATGTCGTTGAGTTCTTCGGCGCTGCGGCCCTTGGCATATTCGATCGACCCGGCCAGTCCGTCTTCCTCGGCAGTCCAGAACGCGAACCTGACGGCGTTGTTGACCACCGGCCTGGGCCCCAGCTGCAGTGCGGTCTCCAACACCGCGGCCACACCGGTTCCGTTGTCGTTAATCCCCGGGCCCTTGGCCACACTGTCCAGGTGCGCTCCGGCGACCACCACATTTGCCGGATCACCCGTTGCGGTCTGGGCAATAATGTTGCGTGAGCGCACCTTCGCGATGCTCATGTCCAGCACCAGGGTTATCGGCGAGGAATTGCGGCGCAGCAAAGTGTCGACTCCCGAGTCGATGATTCCGACCGGAATGGACAGCTGCTCATAGTAATTCGGGGTGAACAGACCCTCGCCGGCGCCCGCCTGCATCGTCACCAGCACGGCCGCCGCGCCCTTCTCCTTGGCGACATTGTGCTTGTCGACCACCGAGCACCCGGCACCGTCGACCACGGCGATCTGACCATCGAGCTTGAGGGTGCCGTAATCCGCCGCGGCGCAACCACTGGCCTTGCCCGAGGGACGGATGATGTTGGCCTTGAGCCCACCCTTGGGGGTCTGGGCGAAATAGGAGGCCTGATCCACCGCGTAGGGCCGCCCGCCGATGTCGACGAGCGGTTTACCCTCGGTAAGCACCTTGAGCCTGGACAGCTCCGGCGCCTGAACCTCGAATCCGCGATCTTTCAACGCCTTTGTCACGTAGTCGGCGCTGGCGTCGTAGCCCGGCGTGCCCTCGGCGCGGTTCCCGCCGTGGGCATCGGCGGCCTGCTGCAGCTGTTGCAGGTGCGCCACCATGGCGTCCACGGTGACCATGCGTGCAAGATCCGCCGCCAAGTTGGGGTTGGGCGTCGCAGCGGTGGCACCCGGTGGGGTCGGGTGCGCACAGCAGCTGGCCACCGCCGCAATCGCGAGTAGGACGCAACCGCGCGCTATCCCCCGCGCGCGAAATAACGCCATCAAATAAACCTCAATGGAACCTCAGTGGACTTGTGCGAATCGAGCAATCGCACACGCTACCGCACCAACGTTGATTCCCAAGGCCTTTCGGGGCGTTGCAACGAAGCTGTTACCGCGGATTCGGCGGGCAGAAGCGATGGGGGTACGCCCCCGCAAGCGGGAGGTGCCCCCACCCGCTCGCGGGGGCCGACTCGGGGCTGTACTAGTCCTTCAGCTTGTGACGGGTGCGGTCCTCGTGAACGGGCACCCCGTTGCGTCCGTCGATGCTCTGCGCATACAGGCCAATCGTGTACGCGACTCCGCCCGCGTTGATCTTGAGCGCGTCCTTGTTCACGTTGGCCAGGGTGTCGCCCGCCTGGTGGTAGTTCGGATCGAAGGGCTGATCCGCCTTGCCGCCCCAGTCCCGTGCTTCCTCGGACGACATCTTGTCCTCAGCGCCGGAGAAGATGCCGCCGGTCGGTATGCCTGCCCGGCTGAACCCGTCGTAGTCCGAACGGCCGTCGTACTCCGTGTCATGAGCCTTCTTGCCCTGCTCGGCGAGGTACGCGATCTCTGTCCGCTCGATACCGGCCGACCCCTCGGGGATCCGCACCGGTACCTCGTTCGCGTCGGGTGCTTCGGACTGGTCGCCGTCATAGGTGAGGTATGCGGCGTTCGGGGACCCGAGCATGTCGTAATTCAGATACAGGGCAATATCTTTCAGTGCGTCCACGTCAAGGGATTTGACGTAGTCGGTGGAACCGATCAGCCCTTCCTCTTCCGCACCCCAGAACGCGAACCGCACCGCGTTCTTGACGTCCGGGCTCGGCCCCAGCTGCAGTGCGGTCTCCAGAACTGCCGCGGTACCCGTGCCGTTGTCATTGATGCCCGGCCCCTCGGGAACGCTGTCGAGGTGAGCGCCGGCCATCACGACATCTGTCGTGGCACCCGTCTTGGTCTGCGCGATCACATTGCGCGCCTTGACGTCCTTGGTCTCCGCATCGACCTTGAGGACAACCTGATCGGGATGCGCCCGTAGATCGGCCCCGGTCGACTTCGTGACACCCACCACGGGGATCTTCGGGGCGGCGTCCTCACCGAGGGTCCCACCCGACTGGCTCTCGTCGACGTTGTCCGCGACGATCAGGCCCACCGCACCGCGCTCGGCGGCAGCCCTCTCCTTCTCGGAGAACGGGCACGATCCACGGTCAACCAGGACCACCGCACCCTTGATGTCCAGTCCGTCGTAATCCGCGGCCGTGCAGCCCGGCGAGTCTTCCGCACGGGCCGCGACCAATCGTCCCCGCACCTGACCACCCGGCGAGTACGAGAGCACCGCGGCGTCGACCTTCTTGGGACCGGCCGTCAACTCAAGGGATTTGGCCTGAAAGTACTTGAAGCTGAACTCGGGCGTCTGTACGTCGAAACCCTTGTCCTTCAGCGCTTTAACCACATAATCGACACTTTGGTCGAAGCCGGGAGTACCCGCCGCCCGGTTGTTCTTGTTCTTGTCGGCAATCTCTTGGAGCGCCGAGAGATGCTTCACGACATTGTCGACGGTCACCTTCTCGTGCAGGGAGTGCGCGAAACTGACCGCCTCCTGGGATCCGGCCTGCGGCACCGAGCGGGGTGCCTCGCCGCCGTCCCGATCGCATGCCGTCACAGTCGCCAATGCACAAGCCGCGGACACCGCGACCGCGTACACAACCCGCTTAGTCCCCATCGTTCTCCCTTGTCCCGACCTTAAACGTCGCGTCGCTGCACCACGGCCAGGGCCGCGGCGAGCGTGATGACAACCACGGTAGCAAAGTAGATGAGAGAACCGGTCGTGCCCCAAACAAAGTCGACACCGTCCGAGGTGTACCACGGCACACCGGTAAACCTGATGCCGTTGGCGAAAGGAAGGAAGGGCTGCAACGCCTTTCCAGCATCAGTGAGCCAGCCCAGCATCAACTCGAGCACTGTCGGCCACAACAGGAGCACCGCGACAGCGCCTGCGGTGTGCTTCAGCAACACTCCCACTGCCACCGCGAGAACGGCACACAAGAACGCGTACACAGTCACCGCGCCCATCGTGTTCCACACGCCGGGGCCGTCGAGCGCCAAGTTCGCACCGGCCACCGGACCCGCCATGGCGCGTACCAACACGATCGAGATCAGCACGGTGACCGCAGTGACCACCGCCACCCAGACCCCCGCCACCAGGGCCTTGGCGCCGATGACCGACAACCTGTTGGGCGTGGCCTGAAAGGTGGTTCGCACCATTGCGGTTCGGTTCTCGTTGGTCACCGTCATGGCGGCCAGCACCATCAGGAGCGGGATCCCGACGACGGTCGCCCCGCCCGCGGCGTCGCCAGGAGAGATCGGCGTATAGATGGAGGCCGATCCGCCCTGCAGGCCCGCCAATCCCACACCCAATGCCAGGGCGAGCAGGCTGCACCACACCGCCGAGCGAGAGGTGCAGACCTTGATCCGTTCGGCCGCGATGACCCCCATCAGCGAGCACCCTCCGCGTCCGCGGGCACATCGGTCGTGGTCTCCGTCACCGGGTCATCGACCCGGCTGCGGTACTGCACGGCATCATCGGTCAACGACAGATACGCGTCCTCCAACGAAACCCGTTGTGGGGAAAGTTCGTACAACGTTACGCCGCGACGTGCGGCGAGCTCGCCGACCTGCTCGATGAGAACACCGCTGATTTCCAGCACACTTTCTTCCCCACTGCGTTCCGAGACTTTCACCGAGAAGCCGCTTTCCTCCGCCGCCAAGCGCAGGGTATCGATCTGTGGGCTGCGCACCCGCACCACGTCGGCACCGGCCCGGCTCACAAACTCATGCATGGATGTCGCAGCGATCAGGCGGCCTCGGCCGATGACCACCAATTGGTCTGCGGTATTGGCCATTTCGGACAGCAGATGACTTGAGACCAGCACCGTGCGCCCCTGCGCGGCCAGGCTCTGCATGAGCGTCCGGATCCAGTGGATGCCTTCGGGGTCCAGACCGTTGACCGGCTCGTCGAACAACAGCACCTGGGGATCACCGAGCAGCGCCACGGCAATGCCCAACCGCTGGGACATGCCCAGCGAGAAGGTACCGGCATGCCGATTGGCCACCTCGGTAAGCCCGACCATCTCCAGCACTTCATCCACCCGTTGGGAGGCAATGTCATTGGCGGCGGCGATCCACCGCAAGTGATTGCGCGCCGACCGGTTGGGGTGAAACTGCTTGGGATCCAACAGTGCACCGACCTCGCGAAGCGGATGGTCGATCTCGTGGTACTGCTTGCCACCGATCGTCGCCGTCCCCGAGGTGGGTCGCGCGAGCCCCACGATCATGCGCAGCGTGGTCGACTTACCTGCCCCATTGGGGCCCAGGAACCCGGTCACGACGCCCGGCTCGACGGTGACGGAAAGATCGTCGACCGCCGGGGTCTGCCCATATACCTTGGTCAGCGACCGCAGTTCGATCATGCGGCCCACTATGCCAGCTATTGCCGTGTGGTTCCGTCCGGATCCGGGCTGGAGGCCTGCGCCCAAAAACGCCGGGGTATGCGACCAGCGTGACGAGCCAAGTGGCCGGCGGTCACGGCCGCCGCCATGGCCGCCGCCATACGTTCGGGATCGGCAGCGCGGGTCACGGCCGTCGCGAGCAGCACGGCATCGCAACCGAGTTCCATCGCGAGGGCGGCGTCGCTGGCCGTGCCGATTCCCGCGTCCAGGATCACCGGTACGCCCGCGGACGCCACAATCATCTCGATGTTATGTGTGTTGGTGATGCCCAACCCGGTGCCAATGGGGGCCCCGAGCGGCATCACCGCCACGCATCCCACGTCTTCCAATCTGCGAGCCAGCACCGGATCGTCGTTGGTGTAGGGCAGTACCACGAACCCGTCGTCGACGAGCTGTTCGGCGGCGCGCACCAACTCGACGGCGTCGGGCAGCAGCGTGCGCTCGTCGGCGATGACCTCCAACTTGATCCAGTCGGTCTCCAGGGCCTCGCGCGCCAGCTGCGCGGCCAACACGGCCTCGGCCGCACCCCGGCATCCCGCGGTATTCGGCAACGGCATGATGTCCAGCCGCTTGAGCAGATCCAGCACTCCGGTGCCGCCGGCGGCATCGACCCTGCGGATCGCCACGGTGGTCAACTCGGTACCGGACGCGAGCAGTGCCCGTTCCAGAATCGAGAGGTTCGCGGCACCCCCGGTACCCATGATGAGCCGGGAACCGAAGGCGCGGCCCGCGATACACAGCGGTTCATCTGCACTGACCACGGTGTCTAGCCCCCCTGCACTGCGGTGACGACTTCCACCAGGGCACCGTCGGAAACCGTGGTGCCCCAGTCGGATTTGGGTACCACGGTGTGATTGATGGCCACGGCGATACCGCGCTCGGGAAAGCCCAGCTGGTCGAGCAGCTGCCAGATGTTGGCACCCTCGGCAACCTCACGCGCGTCACCATTTACCTGAATGTTCATCGGGCCTCCTGACTATGTGCCTTCTGGAACCGGCGGGGATCGACGGCGGCGGGCGACTCGCCACCGTCGAGCAGCGCCCCTATCGTCTTCGCCGTCCACGGCGCGAGGAGAAATCCGGACCGGCCATGCCCCGCGGCCACCAGCGTGCGGTCATCAATCCTGCCCACCAAGGGCAGATTGTCCTCGGTCATCGGGCGCAGGCCCGCCGCGCATTCGGCGAATTCGTACTCGCCCAGGCAGGGCAGCACCGCGCACGCGTCGTCGAGCAGGTCCCGCACTCCCGCGACAGCGGGCGCGGTGTCGTGGCCATGCTCGTACTGCGTGGCGCCGACGACGACGCCGTCCTCCCGGGGCACCAGGTAGACGTGTCGTCCATGGACCCGTGCCCGGATGACGTGGGTGGGGGGCGGCATCGCACCGGGACGTCGCCGCAGCCGCAGCACCTCCCCCTTCACCGGGCGAACCGGCAGGTTCGCGAGTGTCGCCGCCGCTACCCCGTTGGCGACCACGATCTGGTCGGCGGACGCCTCATCGAGGTTGGCAACCGGAGGGCCCCTTCGTATGCCGAGCGCCGCGCAGTCGGCGGTCAAGGCGTGCAGCACCTTGCGATTGTCGACGGCGAGTTCCTCCGGCGCCGTGAATCCGCGGCGGATGTTCTGCGCCAGCAGCGGCTCGAGGTCCCGGGCGTTGGTGGTCTCTGCGACGGCATGGCCCCGCCCGGCCAGCCAGTCGATCATCGTGCGCAGCTCGCCGACATCGGCGGTGTCGACGGCCACGGTAAGTGACCCACGCGCGGTGATCACGGTGTTGTCCACGTCGCCATCGATGAAGCCATCACGCCAGATCCGGAGGGATTCGATACCCAGATCCAGCAGGTCAGCCTCGCCGGGCCAGGCCTCGCTGTAGGGCGCGAGCATTCCGCCCGCCACCCAGGACGGGCCCTTGCGGCCGTCATCGTGAACGGTGACCCGCCAACCGCCGCGGGCGGCTTCACGTGCCACGGATAGCCCGATGACACCGCCGCCGATCACGGCGACCGAGCCTTGTTGAGACGACATCACAACGGAGTCACTCCCTTCGCCGGCATGACCCGGATCAGGTCGGACGGTCAGGGCCGGATTCGTTGGCCCACTCTCAGCCCGCTCATCCCGGGGCTCCCGCGTTACTTACACCCACAACGCTAGCGTCTTCGACTATGCACCCGCGTTCGGCCCGGCTTGAGTCCGCTCACCTCTATCTCTGCACCGATGCCCGGCGGGAACGCGGCGATCTCGCCGAGTTCGTCGACGCCGCCCTCGCCGGCGGGGTCGACATCGTGCAGCTGCGCGACAAGGGGTCGGTGGGTGAGCAGCAGTTTGGCCGGCTCGAGCCCAGCGAGGAGCTCGATTGTCTGGCGATTCTCGGTGCGGCCGCCGCCCGTCACGGTGCGCTGTTCGCGGTCAACGACCGCGCCGATATCGCCCGGGCAGCGGAGGCCGACATCCTGCACCTCGGCCAGGACGATCTGCCTCTTTCGGTCGCCCGGGAGATCGTCGGACCGGATGTACTGATCGGCCGGTCGACCCACGATGCCGATCAGGCCGCGGCCGCCGCCGATGATGCCGAGGTCGACTACTTCTGTTGCGGACCATGCTGGCCGACACCCACGAAACCGGGCCGCACCGCGCCCGGCCTGGGTCTGGTGAGAACAGCCTCTGAACTAGGGGCTTCTCAGCCCTGGTTCGCGATCGGCGGCATCGACGGGGCACGGGTGCCCGACGTGGTCGCCGCCGGAGCCTCACGCATCGTCGTGGTGCGCGCGATCACCGCGGCAGCCGATCCCCGCGCCGCGGCGGCGTCGCTTCGCGGGCTGGTCCTTCACCGAGCGTGAAGCGTCAGGGCCAGATCTGCGCGGGGGCGTCCGGATGCTTCGGCTTCCAGCTCACCCACGGCACATCGGTGGGACCGATCGCGCTCTCAAGAATGGTCCACTTGGGGCCGGTCTTCCTCAGTAAGCCCTCATACCCCGTCGGGTGGGTGCCATCTGTGTCCTGAAGCCGGCTGTCGATGAATGCCCAGCCGTCGACGATGTTCAGCTTCTGCACATCGAGCGTGGCGGGTTTACCGAGGTCGGCCTCGATGCGAGCGAGCACCGTAGCCACCACCTCATTGCGGTCACCGGACTCGGGTTCGGCCGGTGAGCAGGCGCCCATCAGCACGCTCGTGATCATCGCCAACGTGAGAAAAAATCCGATGCGCATGACCGCACGCTACGGCAGTTGCCAGGCGAAACGCCCGGGCTCAAGCTCGACAGTGCCCAGCCCCTCCACGCCACGTGGCAACATTTCGACAACCCTCAGCATCGGCCAGGCCGACTTGAACCCGGGATGCAACCGCATCCCCTCGATTTTTTCCTCGGGCACCCACCGCAGCTCGGTGCTCTCGTGATTGGCCTCTGTGGGCAACAACTCGGCAGCATCGGCAACGACTGTGGTGTACGTCCAGTGCGCCTGACCATCAATGCGTTTCGTTACCACCGAAGAACGGATGGTCATCGCACCGGGCGCGATGCCCGCCTCTTCGGCCGCCTCCCGAAGCGCGGCCTGCTCGGCGGACTCATGGCTGTCCCGCGCGCCCCCGGGCAATGCCCAGGTACCGCCCTGATGGCTCCACCAGGCCCGATGCTGCAGCAGGACAGCGGGCTGACCGCTCGCCAGTGGTGCGCGCAACAGCAAACCCGCCGCACCGAACCGTCCCCAGAATCGTGCACCCGTGTCAGCGACAACCCATCCGTCACCGTCGCCACGCACAGAGTCCACAGTAGAGCCACCAAAGGCTAAATATGCTCTTAGACTTTCCATTAAGGCCGGGGAGAGGAAGGTACGAGGTGACTGTCGGGACGACGCGGTTAGCGCACCCGTCGACCGAGCCCGTCGGCGCGACCACACCGGTCGTGCCAGCTCATCCGTGGTGGTGGTTCCTCAAGTCCACACCCGGCAAGATTCTGATGCTCGGTATCGTCCTGGCCACCGCCGGCGTGCTGTCCGCGGTGGCCACTTCGGCGAGCGTGCAGAACCGGCAACTCGCCCTGAGCACGGTGCTCAACCACACCGAACCCCTGGCGTACTCGGCCGGACAGCTGTACAGCACCCTGTCGGTCGCCGATGCCGCCGCGACCACCGCGTTCATCGCAGGCACCGAACCTCAGGGTGTCCGGGAACGGTATGAGCAGGCGATCACCGATGCCTCGACCGCGCTTGTCGCCGCGTCCAGCGGTCTGACCGACAGACCGATGCAGGAGCTGCTGAGTCGGATCAACGCCGAACTGTCCGTCTACACCGGATTGGTCGAGACCGCACGCACCAACAACCGGGCAAGCAATCCCGTCGGCGCCTCGTATCTGAGCGAGGCGTCCGCACTGATGCAACACACGATCCTGCCCGACGCGCAGCGTCTCTACGAGGAAACGTCCAACCGCGTCGACCAGGAGACGAGCGCGTCCACGCGGGTGCCCTTCCCGGTGATCGTCATCGTGCTGGGCACCATGATCGGCGGAGTCTTCGGCCATCGCTGGTTGTCCAAGAAGACCCGGCGCATGGTCAATCCCGGCATGCTGGCCGGTGGCGCGGCGCTACTGCTTATGGTGGTTTGGGTGGGTATCGCATTGGCCGTCTCCGCCTCGCTGGGCACCGACGCGCGCAATGGCGGCGCTCATTCACTAAAAACCATCACCCAACTGGTCATCTCGGCCCAGCAGGCCCGCGCCGATGAAACGCTTGCCCTGATCCGCCGCGGCGACGAGAGCGTCCGCAAGAAGTCGTACTACGACCGCATCGACGAGATGGAACACAAGATCGGCGAGTACCTGACGAATCCGGATGCCATCGCCCGCGCGGACCTGGAGCGTGCGCAGCAGCTGCTCGGCAGGTGGCGACAGGCGGATGACCGCATCAACGCCTACATCGGCGTCGGCAACTACCAGGCCGCTACCCAAGTCGCCCTGGGCAGCAGCGAATCGGACTCGACGCCGGCCTTCGACAGTCTCGACGCGGCACTGCGCAACGGTGTGCAAGACAGCCGGCGTCAGCTCCGATCCGGCGTCCTCAACGCCGAGCGCGCCTTGACCCTGTCCTCGGCGGGAGCGTTGATCCTCTCGGTGAGCGGTGCGATCTGCGTGGGAGTCGGCCTGTGGCCGAGACTGAGCGAGTATCGATGATGAGAACCGCGACACAGGGCACCGCACGCAGACTCGCTGTGTTGGCGGTCATCGCCACCGTGTTGGCCGGATGCTCGACACCCGAGAACTCCATCCCGCTGCCGCAACTCACCGTGCCGAGGCCGACCCCGGCCGAGATGACCGAACAGGAACCCAACCGGGCGCACCTGGACAAGGTGGACACCTCATGTGACCCCACCGCGAGCCTGCGGCCCACCAATGACAGGGCCGCCAACGACGATGCGGTCGCGGCGATCCGCAAGCGCGGCAGGCTCGTCGTCGGGCTGGACATCGGAAGCAACCTCTTCAGCTTCCGCGACCCGATCACCGGTGAGCTGACCGGATTCGACGTCGATATCGCCGGAGAGATCTCCCGCGATATCTTCGGCACCCCCGAGCGGGTTGAGTACCGGATCCTGTCCTCGGCGGATCGGGTCGCCGCCTTGAAGAACTCGACCGTCGACATCGTGGTGAAGACCATGACCATCACCTGCGCACGCCGCAAGGAAGTCAACTTCTCGACGGTTTATCTGATGACCTACCAGCGGATTCTGACCTCGCGGGATTCAGGCATCACCAATGCACAGGACCTTTCCGGCAGACGCGTGTGCGCCGCGCGCGGCACCACCTCCCTGAACCGGCTCTCGCAGATCACGCCACCCCCGGTCATCATGTCGGTGGTGACGTGGGCGGATTGCCTTGTGGCACTGCAGCAACGGCAGGTCGACGCGGTGAGCACCGACGACTCGATTCTCGCCGGCCTGATGTCCCAGGACCCCTATCTGCATATCATCGGGCCCAACATGAGCGATGAGCCGTACGGAATCGGCATGAGGCTCGAAAACACCGATCTGGTCCGGTTCGTCAATCGCACCCTGGAGCGCATCCGGCGCGATGGAACATGGAATGCCTTGTACCGCAAGTGGTTGAGCGTGCTAGGGCCCGCACCCGCACCTCCGAGCGCAAAGTACCGGGACTGATGAGTGAAGATCCCGATGGCCGGGAAGACCCCGATGAACTGGCCGACGAGGCACCCGTGGAGGGCGGCCCCGGCACGCGGCCCGCATCCCTCGCGGACCTAGACGCCGACTCCGCCTCCACGATGCGGCCCATGGCCACCCAGGCCGTGTTCCGCGCCCCGGACTCCACCCAGCCCACGACGCAACCCACCACCCAGCCGGAGGCCCGCGCCACCACCACCCGGGTCCGGCTATCCCCCACCCGCCGGCTCGGTGGCGGACTGGTCGAGATCCCCCGCGTTCCGGAGATCGATCCGCTAGCCGCCTTGATGACCAATCCCGTTGTCGAGGAATCCAAACGGTTCTGCTGGAACTGCGGGAAACCGGTGGGCCGCTCCGGCCAGAAACCCGGGGACGATCACCCCGCCCAGAGCGACGGCACCTGCCCGGCCTGCGGCTCCACCTTCTCTTTTCTGCCACAACTGAATCCGGGCGACGTGATCGCCGGGCAGTACGCCATCAAGGGCTGCATCGCCCACGGCGGACTGGGGTGGATCTACCTCGCGGTGGATCGCAACGTCAACGACCGGCCGGTAGTGCTCAAGGGCCTGGTGCACTCCGGCGACGCTGAGGCACAGAACATCGCGATGGCCGAGCGACGATTCCTCGCCGAGGTGGCCCACCCCTCGATCGTGAAGATCTTCAACTTCGTCGAGCACCCGGACCAGCATGGGAACCCGGTGGGGTACATCGTGATGGAGTACGTCGGCGGCACCTCGCTCAAGCAACCCAAGGGCAGTACGCTTCCCGTCGCGCAGGCGATCGCCTACATGCTGGAAATCCTTCCCGCACTGGGATTCCTGCATTCGGTCGGACTCACCTACAACGACCTCAAGCCCGAGAACATCATGATCACCGAGGAGCAACTCAAACTCATCGACCTCGGTGCGGTGGCCTCACTGAACGCCTACGGCAACCTGTATGGAACTCCCGGCTACCAGGCACCCGAGATCTCCAGGACCGGCCCCACGGTCGCCTCGGACATCTACACGGTCGGACGGACCCTCGCGGTGCTGACCCTGAGGATGCCGACCCGCAAGGGCCGCTACAAGGACGGGTTGCCGGGCGAAGACCCGGTGCTCACCAAATACGATTCCTACCACCGACTCTTACGCCGCGCCATCGATCCCAATCCCGCCGCGCGATTCGGCAGTGCCGAAGAGATGGTCACTCAGCTGGTGGGGGTGCTTCGCGAGGTGGTGGCGCTGGACTCGGGCACCCCACGGCCGGGTATGTCCACACTGTTCAGCCCGTCGCGATCCACGTTCGGGGTTGACCTGCTGGTGGCGCACACCGACGTGTACGTCGATGGGCTGGCTCATCCGCCGAGCCTGACGGCACCGGATATCGTGACGGCCCTTCAGGTTCCGCTTCTGGATCCCACCGATGTGGGCGCCGCGATCCTGCAGGCCACGGTGCTGAGCCAGCCGATACAGACCCTCGAATCGCTGAAGGGCGCGCGCCTGGGCCGGATCGACGCCGATGGCGTTGATCTGACCGAATCGATGGAGCTACCGCTGATGGAGGCCCGCGCGCTTCTCGATCTGGGCGATGTCGCCAAGGCCAACAGCAAGCTCGATCAGCTCGAAGACCGGGTGGGTACACCGTGGCGGTTGACCTGGTACCGCGGTATGGCGGCACTTCTCAACGGTGACTACGACCAGGCCACCAAGCATTTCACCGCCGTCCTGGACTACCTGCCGGGCGAGATAGCCCCCAAGATGGCACTGGCGGCGACCGCCGAACTTGGCAGTGACGAGAAGAATCTCGACTTCTACCGCACCGTGTGGTCCACCGACAACAGCGTCATCTCCGCGGGCTACGGGCTGGCCCGCACCCTGGCCGCACGCGGGGAACGCGCCGAGGCGGTGCGCATGCTCGACAACGTGCCCCCCACCTCACGCCATTTCACCACCGCGCGCCTCACCAGTGCTGTCACGCTGTTGTCCGGTCGCACCCTCTCGGAGGTCACCGAGGACGATATCCGCGAGGCGGCCCGCAGAGTCGAGGCACTTCCCGAGACCGAGCCGCGCGTGCTGCAGATCAGGGCGCTGGTGCTCGGGACGGCGCTGGACTGGATCAAAACCAATCATTCGACCGGACACCACATCCTGGGTGTTCCGTTCACCAAACGCGGCCTGCGCCAGGGTGTGGAGCGGAGCCTGCGGGCACTGGCACGCCGCGCCACCGAGCGCACCCATCGCTATGCACTGGTCGATCTGGCCAACTCCACGCGCCCGACGTCACTGCTCTAGAGCCGCCACCACCGCTGCCCTGGCGATGGCCAGTTCCTCGTTGGTGGGCACCACCAGCACCGTCACCCGCGAAGCATCGGTGGAGATGCGGCGAATCTCGCCGGATCTCACCAGGTTTCGTTTGGGATCGATCTCTATGCCGAGCACTTCGAGCCCGGCCATGGCATCGGCGCGCAGCACCACATCGTTCTCCCCCACCCCGGCCGTAAACGAGATGACATCGGCGCCACCCAATGTCGCGATGTAGGCGCCAATGTACTTGCGGAGCCGATGCACGTACACGTTGTAGGCGAGCTGAGCCGCAGCGTCCCCGGCCTCGATCAGGCGATGAATCTCGCGAAAATCGTTGGCACCGCAGAGCCCGAGCATGCCCGAGCGACGGTTGAACATCGTGTCGATCTCGTCGATGCTCATGCCATTGCGGGCCAGATGGAACACGATTCCTGCGTCGATATCGCCAGTGCGGGTGCCCATCACGAGACCCTCCAGCGGAGTGAGCCCCATCGAGGTCTCTACGGCACGGCCGTGCAGGATCGCCGACGCCGACGCCCCGTTGCCGAGATGCAGCACGATCTGGTTGATCTCCGCGTACCCCCGCCCCAGGAAGCCCGCCGCTTGCTCGGACACATACTGATGCGAGGTGCCGTGGAATCCGTAGCGCCGCACGCCGTAGCGTTCGGCGACCTCGCGATCGAGCGCGTAGATCGCCGCAGCGGGCGGCAGGTTGTAGAAAAACGCGGTGTCGAACACCGCCACCTGTGGCACGTCGGGAAGCAGGCGCCGGGCGACCTCGATGCCCTGCACACCCGCCGGATTGTGCAGTGGCGCTAGTGCGGCCAGCTCCGCGATCTGCGTGACGACGGCGTCGTCGAGCAGCGTCGGCTCATGGAACTTCTGCCCGCCGTGCACCACACGATGGCCGACCACTTCCACGTCGTCGGTGTCGATGGAATCGAAGACGAGCCGCAGCGCCTCTTCGTGATTACGAATGGGATCCTCACCAATGCGCTCCACCAGCCCATGGGCATCCACCCGACCCGAATCCGGTTCGATGAGCTGATATTTCACCGAGGACGAGCCGCAGTTGAGAACGAGTACCGCACCTGATCCTCTTCGCCCAAGTGGCTCATCAGCGCTCATCGGGTCAGGTCCTGCGCCTGGATCGCGGTGATGGCGACGGTGTTGACGATGTCCTCCACCAGGGCCCCACGGGACAGGTCGTTGATGGGCTTGCGCAACCCCTGCAGGACCGGCCCGATGGCGATGGCGCCGGCACTGCGCTGCACGGCCTTGTAGGTGTTGTTCCCGGTGTTGAGGTCCGGGAAGATCAGCACCGTCGCACGTCCGGCGACCGGGGAGTCGGGCATCTTGGTGGCCGCCACCGAGGGCTCCACTGCCGCGTCGTATTGGATGGGGCCCTCGACCAGCAGCTCGGGCTGCCTGGCGCGCACCAGTTCGGTGGCAACGCGCACCTTTTCGACCTCGGCACCGCTGCCCGAGGTTCCCGTCGAGTAGGACAGCATCGCGACTCGCGGGTCGATACCGAACTGTGCCGCGGTCCGCGCCGAGGAGATGGCGATATCGGCCAGCTGCTCGGAGGTCGGGTCGGGCACGATGGCGCAGTCGCCGTATGCCAATACCCGGTCGGCCAGGCACATCAAGAAGATGCTGGACACTGTAGAAACATCCGGGTTGGTCTTGATGATCTCGAAGGCCGGGCGCACGGTATGCGCGGTGGTGTGCGCCGCACCCGAGACCATGCCGTCGACGATGCCGTTGTAGACCAGCATGGTGCCGAAATATGAGACGTTGCGCATGATCTCGCGCGCCCGATCGGCCGTCATGCCCTTGTGCTTGCGCAGCTCGAAGTACTGACCCGCGAACCGCTCGGCAAGCTCGCTTGTCTTGGGGCTGACGACCAGGGCGTTCGAGATGTCGACACCGAGCTCGGCCGCACGAGAACGTATTTCGGCCTCTTCACCCAGGATGGTCAGATCAGCGACCTGACGTTGCAGCAGCCGCCCGGCCGCCTTGAGGATCCTGTCGTCATCGCCCTCGGGGAGCACAATGCGCTTGCGATTATCCCGCGCCCGGTCCAGCAGCTGATATTCGAACATCTGCGGTGTGGTGACCGACGGTATCGGAATGGCGAGCTGCGCAATGAGATCTGCGCCGTCGACATATCTGTCCATCAGGGCCAGCGCGGTGTCGATCTTGCGGGCGGAGGCGACGGTCACCCGGCCACGGGCATGCGCTGCCGCACTCGCCGTCTCGAACGTCCCCGAATCGGTCTCGATGATCGGCAGTCGCAGTCCGATGCCATCCACCAGGTCGGCGATCCGCGGGTGCAGCTTGAGCCCGCCGTTCAATATGATGGCGGACAACGACGGAAATCCCTCGGCCACATGAGCACTCGCCACCGCCAGCAACACATCGGACCTGTCCGCGGGGAAGATGACGGCCTGGCCCTCCTGTAGTCGTTCCAGGCAGTGTTCGGCGGTCATGCCCGCCACCATGAAGCTGGTGGCCTCGCGTGACATCAGCGCCTCGTCACCGCTGACCAACGAGCCATTGACCGCCTTCATGAGTTCTTCGACCGACGGCGAGAACAACAGCGGCACCTCGGGCAGCACCCAAGCGGGCTTGTCGAACCGCGACAACGCGTGGCGGACCTCCTCCAGCTGTGCCGGGGCGCACCGGTTGGCGACGATGGCCGCGGTGTGCGCACGCTGCGCCTTGAGCTCTCCGAGGCAGACCTCGGCAAGAGCCGCTATCTCTTCCGGGGTCCGGTCGAATCCCTTGATGGTCAACAGGACCGGGGCACCGAGATTGACGGCGATGCGTGCATTGGTGCTCAGCTCGCTGGGGCTGGCGACATCGGTGTAATCGCTGCCGACAATCACCACGGCATCACAGCGCTCCGCGACCGCGTGGTATCTGTCGACGATCGCGGCGATCGCCGCGTCCGGATCCTGGTGCACATCGTGGTACGAGACGCCGAGACAGTCCTCATACGCGATGTCGGCGGTGCTCTGCTCCAGCAGCAGTTCCAGGATGTAGTCCACGCTTTCCCCGGACCGCGCGATGGGGCGGAAGACACCCACGCGTGCCACCGTTGCGGCCAGCCGATGCATCACGCCCAGTGCGACAGTGGACTTTCCGGTGTCACCTTCGGGCGAGGCGATATAGATACTCGATGCCTTCAATGCTCTAGCCTCGGTCATGCGCGCCTTTCTACGCTGCGGTAGCGCAGCGTCACGATGCGGAATGGTCGCATAGTCAGTTCAATATCGTTGACCCAAAACTTAATGGGATCCGCGTAGTCGATTGGTCGTTCAAGTAGATCGGTAACGTCCACCCCGTCGTGACTGAAATGCGAGGTAACGGTCACATCGGCCCGTCCGCCGCGCGACTCGTACAACCGCACGATGACATCGCCCGAACCGTCCAGCGCCAGCTTCACCGATTCCACCACCACGGCCGGATTATCCAGGCTGACAAGCGGTTCAATGTTCTCCACGGCACCGTCGACGATCCGTGGGGTGAGGTTGCGTCGGTATCCCTGCTCGACGGCGTCGCCGATCGTCGCGGCCGGCCGCACCGAGAACTTCAGCTGATGATGCCCTTGGTCGCAATCGGGATCCGGGAAAAGCGGGGCGCGCAGTAGCGACATCCGCACCACGGTGGTGGATCCGCGTCGGCCGATGTCATGCCCGTAGGTGGAGTCGTTGGCCACCGCCACCCCGTATCCGGATTCGCCTACATGTACCCACCGGTGCGCGCATATCTCGAACTTGGCTTCGTCCCACGAGGTGTTGGCATGAGTGGGCCGATAGACATGGCCGAACTGGGTTTCCGAGGCCGACCGGTCGGCCTGCACATCGAAGGGGAAGGCCAGCTTGAGTAGCTTTTCGGTTTCGTGCCAGTCGATGTCGATATCGATGTCCAGTGCGGGCGACCCGTCTCGGAGCGTGATCCGTTGCACCAGACGCGAATTCCCGAACGTCCGCTCGATGACCAGCGCGCCGTCCACGACGGTGACCGAGTCCGCCGACGTGAGATTGGTGACGGTGTTCCGGTAGAAGCCGTCGATATCCCAGGCATCCCATTGGTTCGGCGTATCGCGATGCAACTGCAGCAGATTCCCGGGCGCGGCCATGGCCTCCCGGCCGGTGGCGGCGTCGACGAGCGACACCAACAGGCCGTCGGCGTCGAAGGTGGCGGCGAGAATCCCGTTGTCCAGCAGGAATCCTTCCCGGGTTGTCGTGGGAGTGACCGGCCGCGGCTCGTCGGCGGCAGCAGCGCCCAGCGCGGGTACCCCGTCGCGATCGTGCGGCGCGGCATTGAAGATCAGCCTGCGCTCACCCTTACCCGCCAAGGCCCGTATCGCCGAGTCGACGATGGTTTCAAGTCTTGTCGCGATCGCCGCGTAGTTCCGCTCGGCGTCCCGGTGCACCCATGCTATGGAGCTGCCGGGCAGGATGTCGTGGAACTGCTGCAGCAGCACCAGCTTCCAGATCTCGTCCAGCTCGGCATGCGGGTACTCAAAGCCGGTGCGCACCGCGGCCGTGGCCGCCCACAGCTCGGCCTCACGCAACAGGTGCTCGCTGCGACGGTTGCCCTGCTTCGTGTTCGCCTGCGAGGTGTAGGTGCCGCGGTGCAGCTCCAGGTAGAGCTCACCGGACCAGCGCGGCGGGTTGGCGTACTCGGCTTGGGCCGCGGCGAAGAACTCCGCCGGGGCGCCCAGGGACACCGTCGGCGAACCTTCCAGGGAACGCTTTCGCGTTGCGTAGGCCAGCATTTCACGGGTCGGGCCACCGCCACCGTCGCCGTAGCCGAAGGGCACCAGCGACATGGTGCCGGCGCCGGAGTCACGATAGTTGCGCTGGGCATGGGCGAGGTCGCCGCCACCGAGGTCGGAGTTGTAGGTGTCGACGGGTGGGAAATGCGTGAACACCCCGGTACCGTCGATCCCCTCCCAGATGAAAGTGTGATGAGGCATCCGGTTGACCGAATTCCAGGAAATCTTCTGTGTCAAAAAGTATTCCGAGCCGGATGCGGTGACGATCTGGGGCATTGCCGCGGAGTAGCCAAACGAATCGGGCAGCCACACCTCCGGGGTGTCGATGCCGAACTCGTCGAGAAAGAACTGCTTGCCCGCCACGAACTGGCGCGCCATTGCCTCCGCACCGGGCATGTTCGTGTCGGCCTCTACCCACATGCCGCCCACCGGGATGAACTGTCCCGCAGCGACCTTCTCCTTGATACGGGCGAACAGGGTGGGGTATGTGTCCTTGATCCATGCGTACTGCTGTGCCGAGGAGCAGGCGAACCGGAAATCGGGGTGCCGGTCCATCAGGTCGACCATGTTCGAGAAGGTCCGCGCGCACTTGCGGACCGTCTCACGCACCGGCCACAACCAGGCCGAGTCGATATGGGCGTGCCCGACAGCGGTGATCCGATGGGCACTGGCGTAGGCGGGGCGGGCCAGCACCTCGGTAAGTTCGGCGCGCCCGGCAGTCGCGGTACCTGGGAGATCATCGGGATCCACCGTGTCCAGCGCACGTTCCAGGGCGCGCAGGATCTCGTGGCGACGGGGCAGATCCTCGGGGAGCGTGTGCATCAGCCCGTCGAGGGTGGCGATGTCCTGTTGCAGCCCCCACAGGTTCAGGTCTCGTAACGCAAGATCGATACCGCCCAGCCGATACAGCGCCTCGTCACCGGAAGTAGCTTTGTCCCCCAATGGCATTGGTGACCAGAAGTGCTTGCCGATGTCCGGGTTGGCGGCGGCCTCGATATAGAAGTCCACCGGGGCATCCGGATCGTCAATGGGCACGAACGCGTTGCGCGGTGCGATCCCCTTCACCACGGTGCCGTCGGGCCGGTACACCAAACCCTCGGCGTTGAAGCCCGGTCCTCCGGTGAAGCCGAGTTCCACCCGCATCTCTGGGGCGCCCTCGGAGCGACCACGCCACCGTTCCGGAACGGTTCCCGTCACGTGTAGCCACATCGTCGACCACGGTGGCCCCCACGGCGTCCCGGGAGTGATCTCGGTGAATTCCTGCGTTACCGCCTCGGCGAACGGCACGGGCTCCCCGGGCACCGCCCACGCCGTCAGCGTCAGCGGTGCCGAATCCACATAGACAGCACCGTTCAGGCGCTTGTCGACGAAACGCCGAATGCGGTCCTCAACGATGCGCCGGTCGTCATGCATGACCTGACCCTATCGGCTAACTATTTCGCTCTAGGCAGTCTCACCCAGACGGACCGTCACCGTCACGCGGCCACTGTCATCTTTTCTCGCGATTCCGTAACCGGGCACGTCAACTCCATTGAGCCGGAGCTGCAGCGGCCTGCCTTCTCCGAGGAAGTTGCGCCACCACTTCTTCGTTTCGGGGATGCCCACCCAGATCACGATGTCGTCTCCCGAGCGCCAATAGTTCACCGGCGTGCTGAAGATCTGTCCGGATCGGCGGCCGGTGTAGGTGACAACGGTGAAGTATCGGCCCGCCAGGCTGCGCAGCCCGGGCACGTTCAGCGCTATCACCGGCACGGTGTTGACCGCGTCGACAAAGCGTCGAAGTAAGGAATTCATCTGTGCCTACAGGTCGTCGCGCGAGCGCTCATCTGTGCCCAACGGTCTTCACGCAAGCGCTCATCCCAGCTTCCGTAACCGGGGTTCGAGGTCGTTCTTGAACAGTTCCAGGAACCGCTTCTGGTCGTGACCGGGCGCGTGGAACACCAGGTGGTTCAGGCCCCAGCCCACGTAGTCGGCGACCTTGGCGACCGCCTCGTCCGGGTCGGAGGCGACGATCCAGCGTTTGGCGACCTGCTCGATGGGCAGCTCGTCGGCGGCGCGTTCCATCTCGATGGGGTCGTGGATGCTGTGCTTCTGCTCGGGGGTCAGCGACAGCGGCGCCCAGAAGCGGGTGTTCTCCAACGCCTTCTCCGGATCCGGGTCGTAGGAGATCTTGATCTCGATCATCCGGTCGATGTCGTCGAAGGTGCGCTCGGCCAGCGCAGCACCCTCCTTGACGGCGGGGATGAGCTTGTCCTTGTACAGCTCCTCGCCCTTGCCGGAGGTGCAGATGAATCCGTCGCCGGCGCGTCCCGCGTACTTGGCGACGACGGCGCCACCCGCGGCGATGTAGACGGGGATGCCGTCCTCGGGCACGTCGTAGATGGCGGCACCCTTGGTGCGGTAGTACTCACCCTCAAAATCAACGCGCTCACCGGTCCACAGTTCGCGCATGAGCCGGACGGACTCGCGCAGCCGTGCGAAACGCTCCTTGAACTCCGGCCACTCACCGATGAACCCGGTGGCGATCTCGTTGAGCGCCTCACCGGTGCCGACACCCAGGAAGATGCGGCCCGGGTACAGGCAGCCCATGGTCGCGAAGGCCTGCGCGGTGACGGCCGGGTTGTATCGGAACGTCGGGGTCAGCACCGACGTGCCGAGCTGCAGGCGCTGGGTGCGCTCACCGACGGCGGTCATCCAGGCCAGTGAGAACGGGGCGTGACCACCGTTGTATCGCCATGGCTGGAAGTGGTCGCTCACGGTCGCACTGTCAAAACCGTGCGACTCGGTGGCGACCGCCAACTCGACGAGCTCACGCGGCGCGAACTGCTCCGCCGATGCTTTGTATCCCAGCTTCAGTTCCCGTGCCATCCGCGCGCTCCTCGCCTCAAGGGTGCTTACCGCTCTTCGCGCAAGCGGCTCATCGGTGCTAGACGCTCTTCGCGCAAGCCGCTCATCGCAAGTTCTCCAACCACCCTAACCAAACCCCGGATAGTCTCATTTCCATGGTCGAGATCACCCAGGTCAGCGACGCCGTGCATGTGGTCAATGGGGAGGCGGTCAACTGGGTGATCGCCTCGGATGATTCGGGCGTCACGCTCTTCGATTCCGGTTATCCGGGCGATCGCGAAGATGTCCTGAAATCCATTGCGGCGCTGGGACACAAGCCTCAAGATGTGCGCGCAGTGGTGCTCACGCACGGACACATCGACCATATGGGCACCGCGATCTGGTGGGCCGCGGCGCACGGGGTCCCGGTGTATGCCCACAACGCCGAGTTGGGCAATGTGCGGCGCGACTACGTGGATCAGGCGCAGCCCTTCAAGGTGGTGCTGAATCTGTGGCGGCCCGGATGGCTGCCGTGGGTCATCCATGCGATGCGTCTCGGAGCCGGGGTGCGTGACGGCATTCCGACGGCGGCTCCGATCGGTCCGGAGCTCGCGCATCTGCCGGGAGCGCCCGTTCCCATCCCGACTCCCGGGCATTCCGGGGGTCACTGCTCGTTCCTGGTTGCCGGTCACGTGCTGGTGGTCGGGGACGCCATCATCACCGGGCACCCGATCGCGACCCGGTCGGGACCTCAGCTGCTGCCCACTCCGTTCACCAAGGACATGGAGCAGGCGCGCCGCAGCGTCGAGGCCCTTGCCGATGTGGACGCCGACGTGCTGGCTCCCGGGCACGGTCCGGCATGGACGGGCTCACTGCGCGACGCGGTCGAGATCGCCCTGCGCCAGTGAGGTGACGGCGTCGAGCCCGAGATGTTCACGCAGGGTTTCGCCCTCGTATTCGGCGCGGAAGGCGCCACGCTCCTGCAGCAGCGGCACCACGGTGTCCACAAAATCGTCCAGGCCGGCCGGCGTCAGATGCGGGACCAGGATGAATCCGTCGCAGGCATCGGCCTGGATGTAGCGGTCCACCTCCGCCGCCACCTGTGACGGGGTACCGATGAACTGCTGGCGCGAGGTGACCTCCTTGATCAGCTCACGGATCGACAGGTTCTTGGCCTCCGCGAGCTCCCGGTACTTCGCGGCGATCTCCCGCGGGTCGCCGTGGCGCGCCTTGCCGCGGGTTATCGAGTCGTCCCCGGTCGGCTCCACGTCCGGCAATGGCCCATCCGGGTCGTACCCCGAGAGATCACGACCCCACACCTGCTCGAGATAGGCCAGCGCCGTCTGCGGGCCGACCTGCTGGTCCCTGATGTACGCGGCCTTCTCGATCGCCTCCTGTTCGGTGTCACCGAGGACGTAGGTGACGCCAGGAAAGACCTTGAGTTGATCCGGGTTTCGGCCGTGCGCGACGGCGCGGGCCTTGACGTCGGCGTAATACTTCTGCCCCGCGGGAATCGAGGAGTGGATGGTGAAGAGTGCATCGGCATGCTTGGCGCCGAAGTCACGCCCATCCGCCGAATCCCCGGCCTGCAGCAGCACCGGATGCCCTTGCGGAGACGTCGGTGCGGTCGCCACACCACGGACGGTGAACTGCGGCCCCTTGTGGTTTACCGGGTGGATGTCGTTGTCCCAGCTGTCCCAGAATGTGCGGGCCACCGTGATGAATTCCTCGGCCCGGTGGTACCTGTCTGCGTGCTCCAGGAATCCCCCGCGCCGGAAGTTCTCACCGGTGAACGCATCGGACGAGGTGACCATGTTCCAGCCCGCGCGCCCGTCCGTCAGATGATCGAGAGAGGCGAACTGCCTTGCCACATTGAAGGGTTCGTTGAAGGTGGTGTTGATGGTTCCCACCAGTCCGAGGCGGTCGGTGACAGCGCCCAGCGCGGAGAGCACCGTGAAGGTGTCGGGCCGACCGACCACATCGAGGTCATGGATCCGGCCCCGGTGCTCGCGCAATCGCAGGCCCTCGGCGAGAAAGAAGAAGTCGAACAGCCCACGCTCAGCGGCGCGGGCCACATGCACGAAGGAGGCGAAGTCGATCTGGCTCCCCGACGCGGGATCAGACCATACCGTGGTGTTGTTGACCCCGGGAAAGTGCGCGGCGAGATGGATCGGCTTGCGGTGTATGCCTTCCCGGACCTGGGTGTCTGTCATCAGATCAGTCCCCATTCCTTGGCGATGAGCTCGTAGGACCTGCGCCGGTCCTCGTGCCGGTGGGTGATGGAGGTGATGACGAGCTCGTCGGCACCGGTGACCCTGGCCAGGGTGTCCAGCCGCTCGGCGACCTGGCCGGCGTCGCCGACGAACTGGGTGGCGACCCGGTCCTCCGAGTGGTGGCGTTCCTCGTCGGTAAGCGGTTGCGCACCCTCGGGATCGGGGTACGGAATGGCGCCGTGCCCCGACCGAATCGAGTGCACCCAGCGGCCAAACGTACTGGTGAGGTGGGCAGCGGTCTGCTCGTCCTCAGCGGCCACGGCATCAGCGGAGACGATGACATACGGCTCTGTCAGTGCCTTCGAGGGGCGGAACGCCGCACGGTACGCCTGCACGGCTTCCACCGTGGACCAGGGCGTGACGTGGTAGTTCGCCACGAACGGCAGACCACGACGCGCCGCGACCTGAGCCGATTCACCCTTGCTGGAACCGAACAGCCATAGCGGCAGATCGGCGCCCTCTCCCGGACGGATATGCAGCGCAACACCTTCCGGACTGACATAGGTGCCGTCGAGGAATGCCTGGATATCGGACACCTGTTGGTCGAAGTCGGCGATCTGGGCGCCCGGCTGCTGCAGGGCGGCGACGGTGGCCCGCAGCTTGGGGTTGTCCTTGATGCCGAACTCCGTCGGCGCCTGCGGGATGAACAACCCATCAACGTCATGTGCCGGTGCCGGTTCGGGCTTCTGCTCGTTTCCGGCGAGACGGTCCCTGATCCGATGGCCCGTGCGCCCCAACCCAAGGTCGATACGCCCCGGGTAGAGCGCATCGAGAATGCCGAAGCTCTCCACGATCGCGGCGGCCGTGGTCGACGCGACCTGAACGGCACCGGCGCCCACCCGGATCCGACGAGTAGCGGCGGCAATATGCGCGATGACCAGTGCGGGAACCGTGCTCGCCACCGCGACGAAATGATGCTCGGCGAGCCAGTATCGCCGGTAACCCCACTGCTCCGCGTGCTGGGCCAGGTCGATCGAATTACGCAGTGCCGCGGTGGCATCCGATCCTTCGCTGACCGGGGACAGGTCGAGAACCGAGAGTGGGACGTTCATGCCGACTTCCTTGCGTAGCGGTTGGTGGCGGTGGGCAGGCCGAGCCGTTCGCGCAGCGTTCCGCTCTCATACTCGGCGCGGAACCCCTGATGGGCCTGAAGGAGGGGCACGAGTTCGTCAACTACGACGGGGATGTCGAGCGCGTTGACCGCCGGTCGCAGGCGCACACCGTCGATACCCCATTCATGCCACTGTGCGATGAGGTCGGCCAGCTCAGCGGCCTGCCCTGTGAATATGGCTGCATCCGAGTGGAATTCGTCATCACGACCGAACGAGACCACCAGATCTGCCAGCACCTTGATGGTGCGGTGCCCCGCCGTGTTGTGCAGGCGTGCCGGGATCTCGGCAGCGGAGGCGCCGTCATGCGGGGTGACAAAGATCAGGTCGGCGTTCTTCGCGGCGAAGGCCTGCCCGGGACGGCTACGCGCGAGTGCTGCCACCACCGACTGCCCCTGCGGGGACCTCGGGGTGATGGACGGCCCCTTCACCGAAAAGAACCGGCCCTCGAAGTCGACGTAGTGCAGCTTGTCCCTGTCGATGAAGCGCCCCGTCGCCACGTCTCTGATCTCGGCGTCGTCCTCCCAGCTGTCCCATAACCGTCGAACCACCTCCACGGAGTCCGCGGCCTCCTCCAGCAGGTCGTGCAGTGGCAGCACCTTGGTGCGGCCGAACGCGTCCGCCTCGTCCCCGGTATCGGCGATGGTCACCTGCCACCCGGCCCGGCCGCCGGACACGATATCCAGGGTGGCAATCGATTTGGAGACGTGAAATGGCTCATTGTGGGTGGCCGGCGCGACGGGGATGAGTCCGATATGCGTTGTCGTCGGGGCCACGCGCGCGGCGGTCAGTATCGCGTCAAGACGGCCGCCGGAAGTGCGCGCGAACGAGTCCTCGAACGTCACGAAATCCAGGAGCCCGCGCTCGGCGTGCTGAACTTGTTCGGCCCAGTACTTCCCGGTGAGCGCGCCGCCGGTGTGCTTGCCCTGCTCGGGATGCCATCCATACCCGTCCAGGGCCAGGCCGAGAAGTGTCGTCACAGTGGGCTCAACGTCCGCGAACCGCGTGACAACGGCGTTAATCTCACCCTGAAGGAAACAGAGCCCTGGGCACGCAAAAATCGTTCTTGACTAAGGCGAGCATCCCCGTATCGAACATATGTTCGATACGGGGATCGGGCCTCCCTCCTCCGATGAGGCGGACCTCATGATGGCCACGCAGGCCGCCGAGGAGGACGCGGCGCGCGCGGCGTTCATCGATCCCATCGAACGATGGTTGGCCGACGAGGCAGCACGGGCAGATTGGGAGTCCGGCAAGGAGTCGCGGCAGCGCCTCGGACGCGACGAGCTGTTCCGGCGGATCGATGCCGGCGAGGGGGTCTGCCCGCCCGACGCCGGGATAGACACCGCTTTCGAACCAGACACGGACCCCGACACGCTGGTGGCTGGGCTGCTGGATCAGATGCGCGAGCGGTCCCGCCATGAGAATCGCGCTGCGGCGCAACGAGTTCTCCTGGCTCTACGGGTTCTCGAAGAGCGCATGTGTCAATCGCTGGCCGAGTACGGCGAAGAGCTGACGGGCATCAGGCTGGCGCGTGCTGAGATCGGTTTGGCACTGGGATTATCGCGGTCGGCCACCTCCACCTTGATCACCTGCGCCGAGCAGATCGGTCGACGGATGCCGCTGGTGGAGAAGCCGTTTCTCGATGGCGAACTGTCCTATGCCCATGCGTGCGTGATCAGCTCGGTACTGGCGGCCGCCTCACAAGAGACCGTTGACGCGATCAGCGCCGAAGCAGTTGAGCTTGCGAAGACGCTTCCACCGCAACGCCTCCGGTCTGCAATCTGGCGCCGGTGGATCAGACACAACGCCGACGAGGCGGCCCGCGCTCGCGAACAGGCATCGGGCAATCGCTACGTCCGGGTGCAGCCCAACCCGGACGGCATGGCCTTCCTGACCGCACATCTCACGCTATTGGAGGCCAGGACGGCCGAGCGGCGGATCGAAGACGTGGCGTCCACCGTGTGCCGGCATGATCCTCGGACACGCGGGCAGCGTATGGCGGATGCCTTCATGTCGGTCCTCGCAGGCGGCCACCACATCCCATGCCGGTGCGACATGAGCGATTGCCCGTACCTAGGCATCAAGGCGCCACCTCAGCATCTGCATCTCGCCCAGGTAGTGGTGGATCTGGAGACGCTGCTGGGGTTGGCCAACAATCCTGCGCGGCTCGGTGACGGCTCAGTCATCGATCCGGAACTGGCGCGCAAGATCACCGAAAATGCGCACTGGCAGGCGATTTTCATCGAACTGCGCAAGATGGTGCCGACCGTGGTGGGACGTTCCAGGGTCAAACGCACTCCATTGCCGGCACCGGTCGTTGATGCGCCACCGGGCAAGGTCGCCCCGCCGGAGCCCGGGCCCGCCGTGCCCGCGCATCCCGACGGTCACGGCGGATATGGCGACCCACCAGTAGGTGCGCTCACCTATCGGCCCGGGGCCGCCCTTGCCGATGCGGTGCGCACGACCTTCTCCACCTGCACCTTCCCTGGCTGTTCGGCGTCGTCAGCGCGCTGCGAGCTGGACCATATCGTCGAGTTCGATCATGACGCCCCCATGTGCGGTGGTTGGACGATCTTCGAGAACCTGCATCCGGTGTGCCATGACCACCATGACCTGAAGACGCGTCGGCGTCTGCGTGCAAGCCGGATGACCCATGGCGCCATCCGCTGGGCCGCGCGCACCGGCGACTGCGGGGTAACGCAACCGGAGCTCGGCCGGGTCCCGGCGGGGCCGCAGATTGTCGACGAGCTTCCGCTCGCCCGTGTCGACGGATACTCCTGCCCCGATGACCTCACCGTCGCCGAGGGAGAAGCGCTGTACTTCGAGGAGACGTGGTGGGAAGTGCACTACGGCAGTGAGACCGGCCCTTCACAGCGCGAGGTGGATCGCACCCTCGATCCCGAGGTGCGCGCCGAGTTGCAGAGCCTTGCCGATCGCTACCACGACCACCTCATGATCATGGCGCGGCGGCGGCAAGCCAGCCCGCGGTGGGCCAGGGCCGCCTAGAGGTCCTTCTCGAACGGATGAATACCGACCTCATCGGCGGACAGGGTCTGGTCGTAGAGCGGTCGATACCCCGCAGAGAGGTACAGCGCCTTGGCCTCGGGCTGGCGCGGGCCGGTGGTGAGGTAGATGCGCCGGTATCCGCGACCGCGGATCTCCTGCTCCAGTGCGGCCAGGGTGCGCACCGCCAGGCCCTGACGGCGATGCGCGCTCGACGTCCAGATGCGTTTGAGCTCCGCGGTATCGGCGTCATACCGCTGGAACGCGCCACCGGTCACAGCCACACCGCCCTGCACGCCGATCAGCAGCCCTCCGTCGGGAGCGCTGAAGTGGACGGCCGGATAGTTGACCAGGAACTCGTGATGCTCGTCGAGAGTCCCGCCGTATCGCGTGCTGTATTCCACCGCCAACTCGGCGAGCAGCGGAGCGGCCAGCGGGTCCTGTTGCTGCACCGTCGTGAACTGCAGCAGATCCTCACACGCCGTCATGTCATCCCTGCCTCGGTAGTCCGCGGGGGTTCACTTCGGACCGACTCACTGCTTCGTTCTCCAATCCCCAGCGCTGCAACACCTTACGATACGTGCCGTCGGCAATGGCATGGTTGACGGCATCGGCGATGGCGCGCACCAGTCCATTGCCCTTCTTGGTGAGCACCGCGATCTCCCCCTGCAGCGCCGCCCCCGCACCGGAAAAGGTACCGACCAACTTGGTTTGCCCGGTAGCCTGAGAATGAAACACCGCCGTCGGGTTGGGACCCACGTACGCATCGATGCGCCCCGACGCCAACGCCAGGTAATAGCCGGTGGTCTGCTGGAAGTACTTCAGGTCGGCGGCGGGAAGACCCGCCGCGACATTCTGTTCGTTCCACTGCACCAGCAATGCTTCCTGGTTAGTACCTGACCCGACGCCGATGGTCTTACCGGCGATATCCCTGGCACCCTTGACCTTCCAGTCCAGGGATCGCCGGGCCTCAAAGGAGACGTTGTCCAACCGGTATGTGGCGAAGTCGAACTTCTCCTTGCGCTCCTCGGTCACCGTCACATTCGAAATGAACGCGTCGACCTCGCCCGAATCCACCTTGACGAAGTTCTGCGCCCAATCCGCCGAACGCAGGTCGACCCGCAGCCCCAGAATGTCTGCCACCAGATAGGCGAAATCCGTCTCGATCCCGATCATCGTCTTGTCGTCATCGGCGTAGAAGCGCAGCGGCGGTGCGGAATTGGCATCGCCGGTGACAATCAGGGTGCCACGCTTGCGGATGGCATCGGGCACCTCGGCGGCGATGGCGTCCGCCGTGGCGGCACGCACCCGATCCTGGTTCGGGCTCAGATTGAACGACGAGGATGCGCCGGGCTCCGCGCCCCCGGCACAACCGGTGAGGACAACCATCATCGTGCAGAACAACGCGATACAACCCTTCACGCCAGCACCTTTGACAGGAAGCCGACGGTCCGCGGATGCGATGGGTTGTCCAGCAGCTCTTCCGGCGGACCCTGCTCGACGATGGCGCCATGATCCATGAAGACCACGGTGTCGGCGATCTCCCGGGCAAGCCCGATCTCGTGCGTCACGATCACCAAGGTGGCACCGTCACGGGCCAGCTGGCGGATCACATCGAGCACCTCGGTGACCAACTCGGGATCCAGAGCCGACGTGGGCTCGTCGAACAGAATGACCTTGGGCCGCAATGCCAAAGCGCGCGCGATGGCCACCCGTTGTTGCTGGCCCCCGGATAGCCGGCGCGGATACTCTGCCACCTTGTCGGCAACCCCCACCCGTTCGAGCAGCCGGGTCGCCTCGGCCACCAGCTCAGCACGCGGCGCCCGCCGCGCTGCCAGGGGCGCCTCGATGACGTTCTCCAGCACCGTCATATGCGGAAACAGATTGAAGTTCTGGAACACGAAGCCGACCTGCGAACGCTGCCGCAGAATGGCCCTTTCCGAGAGCTCGTAGAGCACCGATCCACGCTGCCGGTAACCGATGAGCTCGCCGTCGATGCGGATGGTCCCGCCGTCCACCTTCTCCAAGTGATTCAGGGTGCGCAGCAGCGTCGACTTCCCCGAGCCCGACGGCCCGATGATGACCGTCACCTCTCCCTGCCGCACAGTCAGATTCACATCGCGCAGCGCAACCACCTGGCCGTAGGACTTGCGCACCCCACGCACCTCGATGGTGCTCATCGGTGTGCGCCCCGGGCGTAATGCCGTTCGATGTAGTACTGCACGATGGTCAGCACCGACGTGATGACGATGTACCAGACTGTCGCCACCATGAGCAGCGGCACCACCCGTCCGTTACGCCCGAATATCACCTGCACCTGGTAGAAGAGATCGGCGATGGCCATGGTGGACACAATGGACGTGCCCTTCACCAGACTGATGACCTCGTTCGCAGCGTTGGGCATGACCGACCGCATGGCTTGCGGCAGCACGATCCGAAAGAACTGACGGCGCCGGGGAATCCCCAGGGCCGCCGCGGCTTCCAATTGCCCCTCGTCGACGGACAGGATGCCGCCCCGAATGATCTCGGCGAAGTAGGCGCCCTGATGCAGAGTCAACCCGATCACGGCGGCGGTCAGGCCGCTCAACAGCTCGTTGGTGTCGACGGTGATCAGGCTCGGCCCGAACGGGATCCCGAAGCTGATGCTGTCGTACAGGTAGGCGATGTTGAACCAGAACAGCAGCTGCACGATCAGCGGTATGGACCGGAATATCCACACGTAGGTCCACGAGATGACCTTCAGGACGGGATTGTTGGACAGGCGTGCGGCCGCCAGCGCCACCCCCAGGACGAACCCGAGCACCGTGCCGTAGATGGTGAGCCGGATGGTCAGCCATAGCGCCGCCAGCACCGACTTGGCGGTGAAGTACCGCGCGAACGTCGGCCAGTCCCACCCCGGGTTTCGCACCAGACCGTGCACGAACATGGCCACGAACAGCAGCGCGACGGCAGAAAGAATCCAGTTGCCCGGACGTGCCCGGCGCCGTACCCGCAGCACCGCCTCGGCATCGTCGTCGGACGCCCGGGCGCGCGGCGGCGCAGCGGGTGCCGATGTCATGCGGTCGAACCTAGGAACACCGACCAGTGCACAACAGTCTTTGGCTCCCGGCGAATCGAACGGCGGCTATCCGTCATGTTCGACCGGGGAAGCATCCGCGCCGCTCGAATGTTCAAATAGGACATGCCAGAAATCCCCGCGGGCTTTGACGATCTCCTGAAACAGCAGCTCTACGGCCACCTAGCCACGGTCGGTAGCGACGGTTCCGCGCAGTCCAGTCCGATGTGGTTCAGCTGGGACGGGGAGCGGGTGCGCTTCACCCATACCAACAAGCGGGCCAAGTTCCGCAACATCCGGTCCGAACCCCGGGTCGCCTTTTCCATCCTGGACCCCACCAATCCGTACCGGTACCTGGAGGTGCGCGGCACCATCGACCAGATCGACGACGATCCGACGGGGTCATTCATCCAAGAGCTTGCCCACCTGTACCAGGCACCGTGGGCCGGAACGAGCACCGGCGACGAGGCAGACCGCGTCATTCTGTACCTGCGGCCCACCAAGTTCGTGAGCCACGGCTAGGCCAGCGGCCCCAGCAGGCGCATACACATATCGGTGGCCTTGGCTCCCAGTTCGCCAGCACTGCACCTATTTTCATCGGCAAGCCAGTCCTCCATGAGGAGAGTCACACCCCCGACGCCGAAGACGGCGGCATCGAGCAGCGCCGGCTCTGGCTTGGACACCTCAGGCGCGATGGTCAGGAGAATCGCCCGCGCGACGCGGTGCTGAAGACTTCGGCGCTTGGCGGCAAGTCCGGGATATCCGGCCAGGTCGGATGTCAGAATCCGCAGTACCGCCCGGTCCGCGACGGACTGCTCCAGGTACGCCGTGAGCCCCGCCGTCAGCTGGGCGTGCGGATTGTCGCCGGCCACCCGGCCGGCTTCTGCCATGGACGCGAACAGTTCGGCGAACACGTCGTCCACGATCTGCAGAACCAGATCACCGATCACCTCGAACTGCTCATAGAAGTACCGATCGGTCAGCCGGGTCCGGGCACACACACCCCGAACGGTGACCGCGGCCAGGCCCTTGTCACTCCACAGCTCGCGGCCCGCACGCAGCAGTGCCACGCGCCGCTCATCACGGCGCTGCTCTCGCGTCTTGCCACCGTACGTGCGGTGAGTCTGACCGTTCGTCACGCGTAAACGCCCTTCGTCTTGACATAGGCAACCTACTCGCTAATGTTGAGGACACACGTCATCAGAAACTACCGACAATGCGGTCTAGGAGATTTCATGACACTTGCGCCCGAGCATTCAGCCTCCGATACGGACTTTGAGGAGCTCATCTCGCGTCCCTTCGAGTCCCAGCTGCGCGAATACGACTACGAGGTCACCGAGATCGACGGCACGCTGCCACCGGCGTTGACCGGCACGCTTTTCCGCATCGGTCCCGGCAAGTTCGAGGTGGGCACCACCGTGCTGCGCACGATGTTCGACGCCGACGGCATGGTGTCCCGATTCATCCTGGACGGATCCTCGGTCCGCTTCACCAACCGGTATGTACGCACCCAGCAGTTCCGGGATGGGTTGCAGCAGGGCCCGATGCGCAGACCCGGGATCACCACCCAGGTGCCCGGGAAACTATTCGCCAACCTCCAATTGCCGGCGAACACCGCGAACACCAATATCGTGTCACTGGCCGGGGAAATGCTGGCACTCTGGGAGGGCGGGCCACCACACCGGCTGGACCCCGACACACTGGAAACGCTGGGCACCAACGACTTTAAGGGCAAGCTCGGGTATGTCGGCGCCTTCTCGGCACACCCCAAATGGGATCCCGTCACCGGCGAGATGTTCAACTTCGGTCTGGACATCTTTCCCACACCACGACTGCGCTGCTACCGGGTGAGTCCCAGCGGACAACTCTCGCAGATCAATTCGGTAACCCTGTGGGATATGGGCTGGAACCACGATTTCGCGCTGACCGAAAAGTACCTGGTCTTCGTCCTCGATCCCATCCGCCCCAACATCGGCCAGCTGCTGCGCGGCAAGCGTTTCGACGAAAGCCTCGAGTACCAGCTGACCAATGGCAGCACCAAGTTCATCCTCGTGCCCCGCGATGGATCCAAACCACTCGTTATCGAACACGCCCCCCAGACCCATATCCATGTCACCAACGCCTTCCAGGATGGCGCCGATGCGGTGGTCGAGTTCGTCAGATATGAAAGCCTTGAGTTTCTGCGGCGGACACTGAACGCCGCCATGGGGCCCAAGGACCACCCAAATCCTCATCACCATCTGGTAGTCCGCGAATGGCCGGACAGCCACCTGGTGCGCTTCCGCATCTCACCCAGCGGCAAGATCACCGAGGAAGTGGTGTCACAGTCCGCGAAAATCGAATTTCCGCAATATGACTGGCGCCAATCCACCCGCAATCATCAGATCACCTATACCGCCGGGACGCTGGAACCCAAGGGTCACTACAACGGCATCTTCAAGTTCGACCACCGCACCGGCGCCATGACACACTGCGACTTCGGCAAGGCCTCGGTGTGCGAGCCCATCTTTGTGCCACGCGACAAAGACTCCGCACAAGATGACGGCTGGCTACTCGCGGTCAATCACGATCTCGTGGAAAATCGTTCGCAGTTGGTCATTCTCGACGCGCGTGATGTCGAGCATGGCCCAGTCGCGGTGGCGCACCTGACGCATCACTTGCCGATAGGGTTCCACGGCACATTCAACAGACGGATCGCCAATCCCGATGCGCCGCTGCCGCATCCGACGCTAGTGGCCTAGCGGGCCGATCCCTGTTAACAACGCCATTAGTCCAACAAGGGACCCCGCTCCAAGGATCTCGCGCTCCCTGATGAGCGCGGGGATGTCGGCCATGGGAATCCACCGCACCACACTCGGGTCAACATGGTTAGGCGGCCGATCAACCATCACGGCCCTGCGGGCAACATACACTTTATGAAGTGCGTCCATCCCGTGAGATGTCGACTGAAAAACAATCAGCTGCTTCAAACCAATTGGTTTCCAACCTGTTTCTTCGATGGTCCTGCGAGCTGCAGCCTCCGGGCCGGTTTCGCATGCCCGCGCGCCGCCGCACGGAGCCTCCCAGCCCCACACGTCTGCGAGTTGGCAACGCCATACCAAAAGCACGCAACTCCGTTGATCGACCATGATCGCTGTAGACATTGCCGGCGGGAACACGACGTTACCTACAGGGCTGTCAGAAGACGGGTGTGTGGATCGGCAGCAGTTGCACGAGGGCTTGCGCCATGTCCCAGTCAGTGTCAATTCGGGCGATTCTCCACTCACCGTCTTGATGGCGCATGACATAACGATCCATTCCTGTGATCAACCAGCATCGCCGAAGTGGTCCAACCTGAAGGAATCTCGGAATCCACCTGCTCCACGCGGCCTCGAACGGTATGCCCCACGGCATCGCGATCCGGACGATGTTGTCATGAAAGTCAAACACCGGCAGGTCGTCGCGTGAATCGCTCATGGGCCCGAAGATCACCTCACGGCTAAGCGCATACAGCAGCCAAGAGGACACCGTCGCCAGTCGAGAGCTGCTCCAGCCCACTTTGTGGTTCTTCCATTGGAACTTGAATGTCGCGGACAGGGTAAACACCATGTCTTCGGTGACGCACGCCAACGCTCTTCGTAGATCAAATTTGGTGTAATCGTCTTGGTCCCAGGCATGCATGTAGTCGCGAAGGAAGGCGGCTAATCCTTGCGCGGGCAGCCCAGCGGCCGAAAATGCATCCTCTTGCTCTTGGACCCGCTCGAAGAATTGCGGAAGTATTGAATAATACTTCAGTGCGACAGGCGATTTGTAGCGACTGACGAAGGTGAACAGTTCATGCTCATACCCGGTTTCTCTGAATTCCTTTGTACTTGAGGTCATTTCGCAGTTCCTTTCCAACACTGTTTGAGAGATCAACTTCGGGCATGCGTCGACTCGTCTGCGCTGGAGACCAGCGCGTAAGAAGGGTCATCCTTGGGTGGGACCATGAAAAGCATTGCCGAAGCTAGCTCCTCATTAGTCGGCTGGCGACGTTCGCGGATTCTAGTGACAATGGGGTTGTAGATGAGCAGCAGCGGCAGCGCAATGTTGAGCAATACGCTTCCAGCCGTGGTAAACCAGAGCGCGGGACCGTACGTTTGTGTGTGGATGAGGAGATAGGACCCGCCCGTTGCGGCAATGGCGTAGATCATCAGCCCGAACGGCGCTACGAACGGGGTCAGGATCCAGCGCCATAGTCCGGCGCGCTTACCGCCAGGATGCAGGGCCAGCATTAGCCATCCGATGACGATCATGAAGCCGCCGTTTTGCACGATTGACGATGCCGGAACACCGAGGATCACGTTGTTTCCGTAGTAGTGCATAACATTGAGCTTGGTCGCGATCATCTCGGCGGCTATCTCGGGAACTGCCAGCAGCGCCCACATGCCAATGAGTAGCTTCGCGGACGCGCCCGCACGCATCAAGGCGTACATCGAACAGGTGATGATGGGTATGCCAGCGACGTAGAACAGAAACACGAACAGAGGCATGGGTCGACCGAAAAATTGACCGACGATGTACATGTGGTTCCTGGGATACCATGTCGCGCCGATGATGTCGCCGAGTGGCTCCACGATCGTCGGGAACGTGATGGCCCCGAGAAGCACTAGAATAAACATGGGGCTGCGGGTTTGTTTGGTGACAAACACGCCAAGAATCACAGTAATCGTCAGCAAGATCGCCGTTCCGATAACGGCAAGCGACGCCCATGTTGGCCCCACCTGCAGATCGGTTGGCGGCGGTAGGAATCCGCGCTCACCCGCCGGGGTCAGGTTTGCGATGTAGTGCATCAATACCTCCCGGTCAAAAGCAATCATCGGTCGCTTACATTGATGGCCGCAGCGGGGCAGATCGCGGATGCATCTTCAGCCGCCTTACGAAACTTGTCCGGAACAGCTGATAGGACTGGCTTTTTCGTGCCCCAATACAGCTCCGCTACACCTTCGGTGGTCATCCGAAACAACTCTGGGTGTTCTCGCACGCAGTACCCAGAACCCATACAGACGTCGTGGTCGATGCCGACCGTTACAGAATCCATGGGCATCTCAGGCTCGACTCACGTTGACAGGTAGCCCGCCATCAACCGTGACTGAGAAGGAGAATTTGTGCTGCGGAGACCAGCCGCGCTGTAGATGCAGGCGATAGCGCTGGAAGATAACGGTGAGCAGGAATTGCGCGTTCATATATGCCAGTCCGGTACCGACACAGTGATGCGGGCCGGATCCGAATGGCATGAAGGCTAGCCGCGGGCGTGCTCGTGTGAGCGCCTCGTCGGTGAAGCGTGTCGGGTCGTAGGCATCGGGGTTGGGCCACCAGCGCGGATCACGGTGAATGGCATACATCGGGGCACCCACGACGGTGAACTTTGGGACGACGTAGCCACCAAGCTCGTTGTCTACCATCGAAAATCGAGGATTTATGGGGTGCCCCTGCAACCGTTGTCCCTCATCGAAACAGGCCTTGGCCCACGGAAGACGGGGAAGGTCCGCGGCGGTGGGCACTGCGCCACCGAGTGCGTCAATCTCGTCGTAGAGCTTGGCAAGGTGCTCGGGGTGGGCCAGCAGCAGCGCCAGCGTCCAGGACAATGACGCGACGACCGTTTCGTAGCCGCCGCCGATCAAAATGATCAGCTCCATCGCCAGATCTCGCTCCGAAATCGGCGATCCATCCTCGTAGCGTGCGTCAAGCAAGATATCCAGAAGATCTTTGGTGTCCACGGGGCTCTCACGCCGACGGCGAATTAGCTTCCTGGCCAGCATGTATATCCTCGCCACGGACCGGGGCACACTTTGGCGGCCGGGCCACGGGAACAGCGGGGGTATCGGCATCATCATCGACGCGGCACCGGCAAGCGCCATCCCCATACGTATGTCGATATCGGTGTTGCGTATCTCATCCTCGCTGATGGAAGAGGAGAACATCGCCCGCAGAAAGGCCGGCAGCGTCACTTTCGCGATCTCGTGCTGAAGGTCCACCACCTGCCCCGAGTCTGCCCAACCCGACCACAGATCGACCCGCTTGACGAACTCGTCCGCTATCACATCGCCGATTCGTGACAAATGTCTGCGAGAGAACATGGGCAGCAGCATCTTTCGGCGCTGTCGAAACTTCTCTCCTTCGAGCATCGGCACGGCAGCGCCCACGATCTGTGTGGCCCACCGGCCCGGCCCCGCCATGCTGTAACGCCCAGTGGGCTCATCCATGAATGCGCTCACTAGATCCGGGTGAGTCACGGCGATCATGTCCATGAACGGCAATGGAACACGGAACACGTCGCCGTACTCGGCGGCACTACGCCGCATGTACTCAAACGGGTTCCGGCGCAGCTCGAACAATGACCCAAACACCGGCAGACCCTTCGGCCCCGGGGGTAATGGTGTCGGCCTACCCACGCCGCGTATTGCCCCGAGAATGGTTGGTACCGCCAGTCTCGTTGGCCAGTAGGGATCTTGGTTCAATGCGCTCAGAACACTCGAGCGACCAATCGCAGGTCTCGCCCGCCTCTCCGGGCTGGTCGCTGATGGTGCGACCGGTGCAGCATCGGCGAGGCAACCAACGTGAGAGTCCGCGGGTCGCGTCTTATGCGGTTGGTTCATATCGGCCTTTCCCCTTCTGTACGCAATGGGTGAGCCGGATCATAAGCACACAAAGGCAGGCAATGCAACACTGCAACATTTATGACAGATGATGCATCTGCTCTAGCGAACTGCTACAGTTCCGTACATGTCTGAGGCTCAAACTGGCACTGAATCACCACAATTCGGCGCCCTGCTGAAGTTCGATCCCGAGACTTCGCGGCTGCTCGATGTGGCGCGATCGGAGTTCGTATCGCACGGAATCCGTCGCGCCTCTATCAGCGAGATCGCTCGGCGAGCCGGCGTATCCCGCCCCACTCTCTTCCGGCGCTGCGGCGACAAGGACGACATTGTCACGGCAGTTGCCGCCCGCGATCTTGTTGAGTTTTTCGCTCGAGCGCAAGTGGCTCTGAAAGCTTTAGAGTCGTTGGAAGACAAGGTTGTCGAAGCGTTCGTTCTCGGCGTACGCGAAGCGCGTGAGCACCCCATGATTCAAGCTCTCAAGGAATTCGACGACCGGATGTTGCTGCAAAAACTGCTCGATACAAACTCGCCTAGTGCACGCACGATGCTGCACGCCATCGCTCAGCTCGTCCAGGATGAAGGCGTAACACCGAGCACCGCAATCGAGAATGCCCTTGAGATCTCGCTGCGCATCACGGCAACACTTCTCGCCAGTCCATCGACAGCATTGCCTACCGATTCGGATGAGAGCGCCCGTGCGTTTGCACGGCAATACCTCACGGCAATAGTGCATGCAGCATTACAGACCTAAACCAACGCTATGGCTCGCGATTCAAGCTTGCCGCCCTGTCACGCCTTGGAGGGCCACCAGCTCAGCTTGCCGAAGGCCTGAGCCAGCGTCGGCACCATCAGGGTTCTGACGATGAAGGTGTCCAGCAGGATACCCACACCGATGATGAACCCCATCTGCACCATCTGATTGACCGAGCCGACCATCATGCCCAGCAGGCTGGCGGCGAACACCAGTCCGGCCGAGGTGATCACCGACCCGGTCTGACGCACGGTCCGGATGATGCCGAGCCGCATGCCGCGGGCGCTCTCCTCCCGCAGGCGCGAGATGAACAGCATGTTGTAGTCGGCCCCGACGGCCACAACCAGCACAAAGGTCATCGCGGGGACGGCCCAATCCAGCTGTTGCCCAAGGAGAACCTGGAACACCAGCACGCCGATGCCCAGTGACGCGATATAGGTGAGCAGCACCGTGCCCAGTAGGTACAGCGGCGCGATCACCGCCCGCAGCAGCAGACACATCACCAGGAAGATGATGAGCAGCGTGACGACGATGATCTCGCGCAGATCACTGTCGTAGGCCTTCTTCAGATCGGCATTGATAGCGGGGAATCCGCCCACCGACACCGTGGCACCGGCCAGCGCGGTGTTGGGCGTGGCCTCGTTTCCGACGCGCTCCATATCGCGGCTCAGCTGCATCGCCTCGGGCCCATAGGGGTTGAGCGGCGACTGCACCAGATACATGGCGGTACGCCCACCATCCTGCAGGAATGCCGAACTCAGCTCCTTGAATCCGGGATTCTGCAGCATCGCCCCCGGCACGGAGAAGCCGGATGCCGCAGGAGAATTGGAGTCCTTGCCGATGGTCTGCAGGGTTACCGCGGCCTCACCCATGGACCGCACGGTGTCCTCGAGTTGGGTGTTCAAGTCCCGGATCCGCACGCCCATCGTCTTGACGGAGTTCATATCCACGCCCAGCCCTCGCAGCTGCTGGAAATAGCCCGATATGCGTTCGAATTTGCGTTCCATCTCGGGCAATTTCGCGAGCAGACCGCGAATCTGCTTGAACTGATTGTTCATATCGCCCAGCAGCTGTGTGATCGTCTTGCCGCCGGTGACCGCCCGCACCGACTCCCGCAGGCCTTCCACCGAGGAGAGCGGACCCGTGTCGCGCAGCTCGACCAGCTGGTCGCGTAGCTTCACACAATCGGGCTGCACGGGGCAAAACGGCGATTCGGCAAGCGTCTTGATCAACGACACCCCGGCATCGAGCGCCGAGAAGGTCGCCTCGACCGAGGGACCCATCTTGGCCAGCTGATCCACCATCCCCGCCACGGTGCCCATTTGGGATATCAGCGACTGATACCGATCGAGTTGCCCCTCAAGCTCTTTGGCCATTGACAACATCTGCGGCATCATCTGCTGCATCCGGGCCAGGTCCCCGTCACCCAGCTCGTTGGTCATGGCCGACATGACGTCGGCGAGCTTCGACATCCGTTCGAGCTGTGGCCGCAGGTCGGCGTTGACCTGCCCGCTTGTCTTGTCGATCTGCGTTCCCATGTACCCGATCTGCCACGCCAACGTGGCCTGGGTGAGCTTGTTCCCGTCGGGCCGGGTGATGCCGACGACCTTCCCGACTCCCCCGAGCTGGGAGATCCGCTCGGCCATCTGGTCAAGATCGCCCAGCGCACGCGGATTGCGCAGATCCGACGGCGACTGGATCAGAAGATACTGCGGCATCACCGAATTGGTGGGAAAATGGGCGTTGAGGATGTGCATACCCTGGTTCGACTGCGCCGAATCGGGCAGCACCCGCGACATGTCGAAACTGGGTCGCATGAAAGGGACGAAGGACGCGGCCGCCAACAGGATCACGATCGCCACACCGAAGACGGGCCACGGGTGCCGCACGATGGTCACACCCATGCGGTGCCAATAGACCCCCGCCCGATCCGGCCCCGGCAGTCCCAACCCGCGCTTGGCCGCCAGGCTCAACGTCGCCGGCAGCAGCGTGGTAACCACAAAGAACGCGACGATCACCCCAATCGACACCGCCGGACCGGCCGCCGCGAGGAAGGCCAGCTTGGCGGTCAACTGCGCGATGTTGGCAATCGCCACGGTCGCCGCCGTCGCCAGGATGACCCTGGTCATCGAGCCACAGGCATGCGCGAGTGCTTCAGGTGGGGCCTCCCCCGCGCGTATTCGCTCGTGGTACCGACTGACCAGGAACACCGTGTAGTTGACGCTGGCCCCCATCAGGACGGCCATCATCAGCCCGGCAGATACCGATGACACCGGAATCAGGCCCCGATCGGCGAGCCCGGCTATGACGCCGCGCGCGATCAGCAGGCTCATTCCCATCACCAGCAGCGGCAGCATCGCGGTGAACCACGATCGGAACACCAGCAACAGGATGAGACCGATGACCACCACGGTCACCGCGCCGATCTTGGGCAGGTCGCCCAGCGCGGCATTGCCCATATCGGTGATGGTCCCCGCTGCGCCGGTGATGTTGGCCGTGGTGGACGAACCGGCGAAGGTCTGTTTCACCAAGTCATCAACCGATCGATATGCCCGCTGCGCCAACGGAGTACCGAGATCCCCCGCCAATCCCGCCATCGCGTACCAGGTGGTGCCGTCCTCGCTGAGCACTTGCTTACGTGCCACCGGGTTGTTGCGCATCCGGGGATCGCCCAGCTGATCCTGGACGAAGGTGACGTACTCCTTGTTCCCGCCCAGCCGATCGATCAGCGCGGAGTACCGGGCCTGTGCGTCGGCGTCAAATCCCTTGTCGCTGTGCATCACGATGATGACGGCGTTATCGATACCGGGGCGGCCGAACGCCTTTCCCATCTCCTTCATCGACGCCAGTGCCGGGCTCACCTCACCCGTCGGCAGCGGACTGACCGAGCGCTCGTTAGCCACCCGCTCCAGTTGCGGCCAGGCGGTGTTGACCAGAACCCCGACCGCAATCCAGGCCAGTATCACCAACTTTGCGTGCTTGGCCACCAGGCGTCCTGCCCGCTCGAACGCCGGACTGTATTGGTGCGACATGGTCGGCTCCTCAGATCAACGGCGGGAAGGTGACACTGGGCATGCCCGGCACACCGGTCATCGGCATCACGGTGTAGCGCAGCGTGAAGGCTCCACCGAGGTCGTCGCCGACCACCAGCACGGTGTACTTGTTGTTGAGATAGGCGTCCTGGCCCATCACGGTTTGATGTTCGAATCCGGCGTCGGTCAGCAGCTTGCCCGCTGCGGCCGTGGCCGATGCGTCCACACCGCTGACCGCCAGGGTCCGAGAATCACCCCCCGCGTCTTGGCGATACGTTCCCTTGACGACCGGGATGTCGCGCGGAAAATCCACAGGCAGAACGCTGGCACCCGGCGGGGGCGGCGGAATGGGTGTGATCGGCGGATATGTGGTGCGCTCCACGGCGCCGCCCACGAAATCCGACATCGAGCAAGCGCTCAGGGCCTGCGACATCATCACGGCGGCAAACACCACTACCGCGACATGAACGCTTCGTTGCGTCATGACGGGATACTACAAAGGAACTTCCCGGAGTGCTAGCCCCTGCTAACTGAAGCTAGCCCGAGTTAGCTCAGCGCCCGATCCAGGTCCGCGATGACGTCCTCGGCGGACTCCAGCCCGACCGACAAACGCACCACACCGTCGGAGAGCCCGATCGCCGCACGGCCGTCCGGGCCCATGGCGCGGTGGGTCGTGGTGGCGGGGTGCGTGATGAGCGACTTGGAGTCGCCCAGATTGTTCGAGATGTCGATGAGCGAGGTCCCGTCGAGCACCTGGAAGGCGCGCTGCTTGCCCGCATCGCCGTCGGCGTCGAGTTCGAAGGTGACGACGGTGCCGCCGCCGCTCATCTGCCGCTTGGCCAGCTCGTACTGAGGATGGCTCGGCAGGAACGGGTAACGCACCCAGCGCACCGCAGGATGCTGTTCCAGGTACTGCGCGATCTTGGAGGCGGACTCGTTGGCATGCCGCACCCGAAGATCTAGCGTTTCAAGCCCTTTCACGAGCGTCCAGGCATTGAACGGGCTGAGCGCCGGCCCGGTGTGCCGCATCAGCGTCTTGACGGGGCCCTCGATGTAGTCGGTGTCGCCCAGGATGGCGCCACCGAGCACCCGGCCCTGCCCGTCGATGTGCTTGGTGCCGGAGTAGACCACCACGTCGGCACCCAACGGAATGCCCTGTTGCAGCAGCGGGGTAGCAAAGACGTTGTCCAGCACCACTTTTGCACCTGCGGCATGCGCCAGGTTGCATACCGCCTCGATGTCGACCAGCGATTGCATGGGGTTGGAAGGGGTTTCGAAGAACACGGCCTGCGTGGGAACGGATAGCGCCTCCTCCCATTGGGAGAGATCCTCGCCGTCGACGAACACGGTCTCCACGCCCCAGCGAGGCAGGATCTCGTTACACACCACGAAACAGGAACCGAACAGACTCCGCGCGGCGACAAGTCTGTCACCAGCACCGAGTAACGCACCCAGTGCGGTGAACACCGCCGACATCCCTGTTGCCGTCGCAAACGCCGCCTCGGCGCCCTCGATGAGCCGCAGCCGCTCCTCGAACATGGAGATCGTCGGGTTGCCGTATCGCGAGTACACATACCGGTCGACCTCGCCGGTGAAGGCGCGTTCCGCGGCGGCCGCGCTCTCGTAGACGTACCCGGAGGTCAGGTACATCGCCTCGGCAGTCTCCTCGAACTCCGAGCGCAGCAGTCCGCCGCGCACGCCGATGGTCGCCTGGCTCACGCCCTCGGGCAGCGCCCTGGGAATGCGCACCGAGGGAACGCCCTCGGGAGTCTGGTTCATGACTGCCGCCACGGCAGACCGATGGCCCGCCAGCCGACGCCGCCACGGTGCCGGTTCTCGTCGAGGTTGCCCTCGAATCCGTCAAGCACGTTGTAGGACGGGGTGATCCCCGCCTCGGTGGCCAGTTCCGCCGAGCCGATCGACCGGTTGCCGGATCGACACAGGAACACCACCGGACGGCTGTCTCCTTGGGAGGGCCCGGTGACACCCGCGGCGGCCAGCTCGTCCAGGAACTGCTCATTGCGTTCGCCGTTGGAGCGCACCCACTCGATGTACACGACATCGCGGCCGAGCTCGGTGAGGTCGGGAACCCCGACCCACTTCCACTCCGCCGACGTGCGCACATCAACCAGCACGGCTTCCGGGTTTTCCTTCAGCAGCGCCCACGCCGCCTCGGGGGTGATATCTCCTGCGTAGCCCACGAAGAGCCAGTCTATTGGTACTGACTGCAGACCCTCCACGAGCCGTCTTCCTTGGCGAAGGAGACGTCCGCGGTGAGCTTGTTGTCCTCGGATTTCATGTAGTGATACGTCACCGTCGCGGTGGCGGTGTCCCCGCTGATCTTGACGTCCTTGACGTCGTCCACGTACCGGTTTCCGTGCGAGGCCTCGGATTTGTCCTGTGCGGCAATCACATTCTTTTCCGGCGTGACAATGGCCCGACAGCTGTTCGCCACATAGTCGGCGTACGCGCGCCGCTGCAGCGCGTCGTTCTGCGCGACGACGGACTGCCCCACCCTGCCCTCTTCGGTAAGGCCGTCGCCCGTCCGGAAGAACGTCGATACCGCGATACCGATCACCACGATTCCAAAGATCGCGGCCCCGACGATGAACGGTGCCGGACTCCCGGCGTCCTCGCGATCTGCCGCCTGCTCGTCGGGTGTCACCGCAGATGCCGGGCGACCTGTTGCGCACGGCTCAGCGCCAGCGCGGTGTTGGGCGCCGTCGCCAGTGCCACGCCCACACGGCGACGCCGGTGGATCTCCGCATGCCCGAACATCCGAACATCGCTCTCCGGTATCTGCAGCGCCTCGTCAAGCTGCCGTGACGACGGACCAGGACCGTCGCCGTAGACCACCTCAGCAGCCGCCGGCGACACCAGAATGGTGTCGATCGGCACACCCAGCACCGCGCGCGCGTGCATATCGAACTCGGACAGTCGCTGTGATCGCACGGTCACCAGCCCGGAGTCATAGGGCCGCGCACTCACGTCGCAGAAGTACACCTCGTCGCCCCGGACAAACAGTTCGACGCCGTAAACACCATGCCCACCAAGGGCATTGACCGCCCTGGCGGCAATGGACCGGGCCAGCTCCAGGGCCGCCTGACTCAACGGCTGCGGCTGCCACATCTGCAGCGCATCGGTTCCGCTTTGCCGGTGTGCGATGGGCTCGCAGAAATACAGTCTGGTCGCACCGCCGACCCCGGCTGTCCGCACCGTGAGCAGCGTGATCTCGTAGTCGATCTCCACCGCCGTTTCCACCAGAACCCGCTGATTGCCGCCGATGTTCGATGCGACGGCCTGATCCCATGCCGGTTCGGCGTCGCTGTCCCGCAGCACCACCGATTGGCCTTGGCCGTAGGCGGCCGACACCGGACGCACCACCGCCGGAAAACCCGCGGTCTCGAGGACCTTGTGCAGCTCCTCGACCGAGTTCGCGAACCAGTACGCGGGCGTGGGAAGGCCGAGTTCCTCGGCGGCCATCCGCCGCATCGCCTCACGATCACCGGCCAGGCGTACGGCCTTAGCGGTCGGAATCACCTGGGTGACCTTGCCCTCGGCCAATTTGTCGAGCGCCTCGCCCGACGCCGTTTCGACCAGCGGCACCACGAATCGGGGCCGTTCCTTCTCGACAAGCGCGACCAGGCTCTCCGACTCACCGATCGGTGCGACCACCGAACGATCTGCCGCACTATGGGCCGGCCCGCCCTCGTCGGCGTCCACCACGACCACGTCAGCACCCAGACGCTGGAAGGAGATGGCCAGTTCCCTGGCCAGTTCACCCGAACCCAGCAGCATCACGGTGGTGCCATTCGCGGCCACGCGTTCCGGCGCGTCCGGTGCCGGGGCTTGAGTCCCGGCCAGTTCGGAGACGGGTTTCACGCTGTTGGCGACCTTCGAGGCCTTGGCGGACTTGGCGCCATTGGTGGCACGCACGGCGTCCTCGGTCACCGGCGCCGCCTCGGCGGGCCCGGGCTCAACGGTGTCGGTGGAACCCGTCGAGCCGTGCTCGCTGGGGGGCGAACCCTCCTGCGTCACCACGATGCCTTTTACGCCTTCCGGTCGATCTGTCGCCCTATTGGACCGTGCCTAGCGTGCCAGATTGCCACACATCCTCAACCGAGAGTGCTGTGGACATAACACCAGCGCCAATCCTCACCGGGCTCGTGTGAACGCATCACCGGATGCCCCGAGGCGTGAAAATGTGCGGTGGCGTGCTGGTGGGGGCTGGAATCACAGCAGCTCACCCGGCCGCATTCCAAACACAACCGCAAATGGGCCCACACCTGCTCACCCAGTGCCGCGCAGTCCTCGCACTGCCCCGGGGTCCGGGGTTGTGGGTCTTGCCCGGTGGCGGCGGCCAGCTCAGGACAGGGACCTTCGCCCTGTGTCGACTCGGGAGCGGCGGATCCACGCCGGAACAGCCGCTTCATATATGCCCTCTCTACATGCCCGCTTAGGCGCCAGAACCGCTCTCCGCACAGAATACGAAGGTGAACGTTTCCCTGCTGGCGGTACTGACGGTTGCCCTGGTCCTGGCCGCGATTTCCCGGCGATTTGGGCTTCCAACCCCGTTGGTGCTGGTCGTAGCCGGATTGGCGGCCACCGCCATCCCCGGCCTGCCGTCCATCGAGATGGATCCGGACCTCGTCCTGTTCGTGATCTTGCCGCCGCTGCTGTACACGACGGCGCTCGAAAGCTCCTACGTCAACCTGCGCAAGAACATGCGGGCGGTCAGCAGCCTCGCCGTGCTGCTTCCGCTGCTCACCACCGTCGCGGTCGGGTTCGTGGCCTTCTACACCGTCCCCGAGCTGCCGTTGGCCGGCGCACTGGTGCTGGGTGCCATCGTGGCACCGCCCGACGCGGTATCGGCCACCGCGATCGGCCGGCGCCTGGGACTACCGCGCAACATCATGACGCTGCTGGGCGGCGAGAGTCTGCTCAATGACGCGACCGCGCTCACCGCGTATCGGGTGGCGATAGCCGCGGCGATAGGGCTCGGCGCCACCGTGGCCGACGGGCTCAAGATTTTCGCGCTCGCGGCCATCGGTGGGGTGCTGGTCGGGTTCGTCATCGGCAAATTGGTCAACATCATCCGGTGCAAGCTCGACGATCCGCTGTCCGAAAGCGCTATCGGCCTGGTGGTGCCGTTCTTCGCGTACCTGCTCGCCGAGGAGATTCATGGCTCCGGCGTGATCGCCGTCGTGGTCGCCGGGCTCATGCTGGGACACCGCTCGGTGCACGCCGGATACGCGACCCGGCTCCAGGACGACGCGGTGTGGAAGGCCGTGCAGCTGCTACTGGAATCCTTCGCGTTCCTGCTCATCGGGTTGCAGCTGCCCAAGGTCGTCGAAGGACTGCGAGGCCTGTCCTTCGCCACCATCGTGCTGTCCTCGATCGCGGTGCTGTCCACGGTGATCGTGGTGCGCATCCTGTTCGTCTTCGCATTCGCCTATATGCGCCCACCCGGCCAACGCCCCTCGGCGCGAGGGGTTTTCGTGGTGGCATGGGCCGGAATGCGGGGCGTGGTGTCGCTGGCGATGGCCTTCGCGGTGCCGCTGACCACCATCGCCGGCGAGCCCCTACCCGGGCACCCGCACATCGTGTTCCTGACCTTCGTCGTGGTGGTGGGAACCCTTCTGTTGCATGGGCTTACCCTGCCGTGGGTGATCCGGGTACTCGGTGTGCAAAGCGATGACGAACGCAAGGACGCGCTCGCCGAGGCCGCCGCTCAGGACAAGGCCGCCCGCGCGGCCGCGGACCGTCTTGAGGAGCTGCTCGATGACAACGACGGCATCGAGGACACCAACGTGCGCAGCCGCGCCGCCGAAATCCTGCGGCACTGGAACACCCGTCGCCGCAACGCGGCATGGGAGCGCCTCGGACGCAGCGACGAGGACGCCGGCGAGAGCCCCATGGCGGCATTCCGGAATCTGCGGCTGGAGATGCTCGAGAAGGAGCGCGAGGTGTTCATCGCCGAACGCGATGCGGGCAACATCGATGACGAGGTGCTGCGCACCGTGCTCCGTGGACTCGACCTCGAAGAGGCCACCATGAATCAGGCCGACCGGTAGCCGCTCACGGCTGGCCGGGCAGTAGCTGCACCATCAGCCCATTCGCATCGGCCAGCACCGTCCCCTGCGCGTCATAGAGCTCCGCGGAGACGAAGGCCTTGCGACGATCCACCTCGTCGATGCGGCTGCTCGCCGTCAGCGGCACGCCCACCGGCACCACCTGGCGATAGTTGACGTGCAAGAAGGCCGTGCGGCTGATGGTGCGGCCCGCCATGATCACCGTCATCCCAAAGAGGTGATCGAACAGCAGCGGCAGGATCCCGCCGTGCACGGCGCCGTTACCGCCGAGGTAGAACCGCGGGAAGTCGCCGTGAGCCGCTATGCCGTCCGGGCCTGCCTTGTCGATGAACCACGGCGGCAGCAGCAGGTGCCCGTTGGCGGGTTCGTCGGCAACCCGGTTGGCGGGTCCGACGCCTTCGGGCGCCTCATGCGGGTCCATGAGCTCGACGAGCTTCTCGGTGAGATCGGCCGCCTCGTCCCAGTGCGGATCGTCCATATCGGCGGATACCGCCAGATCCTGCAGCCGCCGCATGGCGGTCAGGAAGCGCCCGAACCCCGGCCCCACCGAGGACGGCGAATACTGCGGGAAACCCCCGCCACGGATTTCACGGATCGCCCGATTCATCTCTTCATGCAGTGCGGCGAGTCTGTCCCCGTCGGCGGTCATGACCTCGAGAGTATGTCGCGCCGCACGATCGTCTGATCCCGGCCCGGCCCGACGCCGATGCACGACATCGGCGCACCGGCCAGCTCTTCGAGACGAAGCACATAGTCCTGCGCCTTGGCGGGCAGATCGCCGAACTCCCGGGCAGCGGAGATGTCCTCCCACCAACCCGGAAGCTCTTCGTAAACCGGTGTGGCGCGGTAGATCTCACTCTGCGTCATCGGCATCTCGTTGGTGCGCTTGCCGTCCACCTCGTACCCGACGCAGATCGGGACGGTCTGCAGGCTCGACAGCACGTCCAGCTTGGTCAGGAAGTAGTCGGTGATGCCGTTGACCCGGGTGGCATATCGGGCGATGACAGCATCAAACCAGCCGCAGCGCCGGGCACGCCCGGTGGTGACGCCCACCTCGCCGCCGGTCTTGGCCAGGTAGGCGCCGTGCTCGTCGAACAGTTCGGTGGGGAACGGACCCGAGCCCACCCGTGTGGTGTACGCCTTGAGTATCCCGAGCACGGTGGTGATCCGGGTGGGGCCGATACCCGATCCCACGGATGCGCCGCCCGCCGTCGGATTCGAGGACGTCACAAAGGGGTACGTGCCGTGATCGACGTCGAGCAGAGTGCCCTGCGATCCCTCCAGCAGTACCGTCTCACCACGTTCCAGCGCCCGGTTGAGCTCAAGACGCGCATCGGCGATGCGGTGCTTGAATCCCTCGGCCTGCTCCAGCACGCCGTCGACCACCTGATCCGGGTCGAGCGCCTTGCGGTTGTAAATCTTGACCAGCACCTGGTTCTTGATTTCCAGTGCCGCATGGACCTTTTGGCGCAGAGATTCCTCGTCGAGAACATCGGCGACCCGGATCCCGATGCGCGCCACCTTGTCCTGATAGCAGGGGCCGATACCGCGACCAGTGGTGCCAATCTTTTTGGATCCCAGGTACCTTTCGGTCACCTTGTCGATCGCCACGTGATACGGCATCAACAGATGCGCATCCGCGGAGAGGATGAGCCCCGAGGTATCGATACCCCGCTGCTCCAGACCCGCGAGCTCGGTGAGCAATACGCCGGGATCGACAACGACCCCGTTGCCGATGACGTTCGTCACTCCCGGGGTAAGGATTCCCGACGGGATGAGATGCAGGGCGAAGTTCTCGCCGTTGGGTAAGACGACGGTATGTCCGGCGTTGTTACCGCCTTGGTAGCGGACTACCCATTGAACCGAGCCACCGAGCAGGTCGGTTGCCTTGCCTTTCCCCTCGTCGCCCCACTGGGCGCCGATCAGGACTATTGCCGGCATGTGCGTTCTCTGCGCTTCCCTGTTGGCAGCACACACTGTCCTTCCGGCTGGGCGAAGGCGGCGCGACGCTGCGCGTGCAAAATGTTGTTCAGCCGGTGAGCCACTGTATCGCAGCATGCGGGCCCGCGAGGACCCTGTACGTATTCGCCACCGACGAAGGAGATCCATGGTGAGCACCCCGAGCGGCACCGAAGCGGCGCCCGCGCGGGTTTTGCTGTTCGGGGTACGCCGACTGCCCCGTGCCCTGCGTGGCCTCCCCGTGGATCGGGTGGCGGATCCCGACGCCGTGCGCGCGCTCGTGGACGCGCTTCCGGACGGTGTGACGCGGCTCGTCGTGGTCGGCGCGGACGCCGATCTCGGGCAGGTGCTGACCCGGCTGATGCGCGCCGAAAAACTGGACGTGGAACTGGGTTTTGTGCCGGACCGCCGTTCACGCACGCGCCGGATCTATCGGATCGGGATCGGTGCGGCACGACGGGCCCGCACGGGCCATGCCCACCGGGTGCCGCTTATCCGGGATGACACCGGCATTGCCCTCGCCGGACGTGCCTCATGGCAAAACACCGACGGCGTCGGGGTCATCGGCGAGGCCACCGTCGATGACACCCTGCTGTTCGAGGGCATCGCCGCCGTCGATGTCGAGCCCATCGAGTCGCTGCCGGGCCTGCGGGCCTCGGTGCGCGGCCGAGCGCGGCTGGTGCCCCGTCGTTGGGTGACCGGACGTGCCGCTCAACTGGGCTCCGAGGGTGCCGTCGTCGTCCGTGACGGTGTCGTGGGCCCTCGTCCGGTCACCCGGTCCACGTTCTATCGCCACCAACAGGGCTGGTTGCTCGTCCGGTAGCTTTTGCCCGTGAACGTCAAGCAGTCGGTCCGGCCCAGCCCTGTCTTTCTCGCGCTCGTCGCACTCACCCTCGCCGGGGCGGTGCTCGCATGGCTAGGCGGCAATTCGACCGAGCCGCTGGCCCGCGGTGGGGTATTTGTCTTCGTCTTCGCCGGCTGGGTGGTGTCACTGTGCCTGCACGAGTTCGGGCATGCCTATACCGCCTGGCGTTTCGGCGATACCGGTGCGCGCGGATATCTGACGTTGAACCCGCTGCAGTACACCGATCCGGTGCTCTCCATCGTGCTGCCCCTCGTGTTCATCGCACTCGGCGGCATCGGGCTTCCTGGTGGCGCCGTGTACGTGCACACCGCGGGCATGAGCAATCGGCAGCGCACCCTGGTGAGCGTGGCCGGGCCGAGCGCGAATGCCCTACTCGCAGTGCTGATTCTGGGAACGACTGCGCTTTTCGCCGACCGCGAGCACATCGTGTTTTGGGCGGCGATGGCCTATCTCGGATTCCTTCAGGTGACGGCGGTGGTGCTCAACCTGCTGCCGGTACCGGGCCTGGACGGCTACGGCGCGCTCGAACCCCATCTGAGCCCGAATACACAGCGCACGCTTGCCAATGCCAAGACCTTCGGATTCTTAATCCTGTTCGTGCTGCTGATGTCGCCGCCGATCAACAGGGCATTTTTCGACGCTGTCTACTGGATCGTCGCGTCATTGGGCGTCGACCCCGATCTCTCCCGCGTGGGTGGCTGGCTGTTCCGCTTCTGGGGCAAGCTGCTCTAGCTGCGACGTACCTCCGCGTCGACACGCCACGTTATGGCGGGTCCGTATCGCACATTGCCGCCATAACGCGGCGTGTCGACGGAAGTGACGTTAGGACCGAAGCAGCGCGGGCCGGGCCGCCGGATCGCAGTCGTCGAGCAGATCGCAGCAGCGCGCGAACTCATGGTTCTCACCGATCAACTGGGCGGCACGCGCCAGGGCCGCCACGGCGCGCAGGAAGCCGCGATTGGGCTCATGGGCGTACGGCACCGGGCCGAAGCCCTTCCACCCGTTGCGTCGCAACTGGTCCAGACCGCGGTGATACCCGGTACGCGCGAAGGCGTAGGCGGTCACGGTGCTGCCCACGGAGCCATCACCGTCCAACGCGTTCTCGGCCAGTTCGGCCCAGGCGATCGAGGCGGACGGATACGCCGCCGCCACCGCAGCCGGATCCTGGCCGTTGAGCAGGGCCGATTCGGCGTCCTCGTCTCCGGGTAGCAGCACCGGCTCGGGACCCAGCAGATCATGCATTGGACTCATGGATCCCATTCTGACGCCAACCGCCTCCCGCGATCGCGATAGGGTGGGCGCGGTCGATCGCGCCTGCGCACAAGAGCGCTCAGCACGGATAAGGAACGAGACGCATGGCGAACCCCACCGGTGGAAATTCCGAGGCCAAGCCCGACGCACAGGGCGGCAAGTCCGCGGACCCCGCCGAGCAGTCGGATAGCGCCGCGAACACCCCGGAGATATCCGATACCGCCGACACCGGCCCGGTTCCCCCGCTCGATGATGCCCAGACCGTCGTGATGGCTCCGGCTAAGCCCGACGTTCCGCGCTACACGGCACCGGGATTCGACGCCAACAAGACCGAGATGATCGCGCCCGTCGGCGAGGATCCGAAGACCGAGCTCATGGCGCCGCTGGCGACCCAGGCGCGCCCCAAGGTTGCGACCCCGGAGACGATCGCACCTCGCAAGGAAGAGAAGCGCAGCTGGGGCTGGGTGATCGCGCTGGCACTCGTCGTCGCCGCGCTGGCTGCGGTGATCGTCCTCGCCGCGGTCGTCATCTCGCGCACCAGCGCACCGAAGGCGTCACAAGAAGAGCTGGTGCGCACCAGCATTCAGAACTACGACAACGCCATCCAGACCGGCAACCTGGCCGCGCTGCGGACCATCACATGCGGCGAAACCCGCGACGGTTATGTCCGCTACCCCGACGCCGAGTGGTCCCAGACGTACCAGAAGGTGGCGGCTGCCAAGCAGTACCCGGTGGTGGCCAGCATCGACGAGGTTGTGGTCAATGGCGAGCACGCCGAGGCCAACGTCACCTCGTTCATGGCGTTCGCGCCGCAGACCCGGTCATCGCGCAGCTTCGATCTGCAGTTCCGCGACAAGGAATGGAAGATCTGCCAGTCCGACTAGCTCCCGGACCCCGACGACGAGCCGCCGCCACCGGATGACGTGCTGGCCGACTTCGAACTGCTCGACGTGCCGGCACCCGACTCACCGGCGCTACCGGGTGTGCCCTTCGTACCGCCTCGACCACCGGGGCCGCCCGCGCCCGCAGTGTGTGAACCCTTGACGGACGACGAGTTGCCGCCATTTCCGCCGGTGCCGCCCCGATGGATCGGACCACCGGCACCGCCGGTGCCTCCCGCACCACCCTTGCTGTCCCCGTCTGTCGACTGGGAGTGACCACCACGGCCTCCGCCGCCGCCGTCGCCCAGGCCCCGGGAATCGCCTCCGACACCACCCTTGCCACCGGTATTGGTCTTGCCGGTATCCCCGTTACCGGAGGCATCGCCCCCGGCACCACCCTTACCGCCGTTACCGATCGCACCCGAGGTTCCGCCGGTGCCACCGTTTCCACCGGTCGCGGGTCCGGTCTTCACAACGCCGTTGGTGGTCTCGGCCTTGCCTCCGGCACCTCCGCTACCGCCATTGCCGACGACGGCGTGCGAACTCGCGCCATTACCGCCACTGCCGCCCACCGCCGTACCTCCCAGGCTCGACGAGGCACCGCCCGCACCACCGGAACCTCCGTCGCCGGCAAGACCCCCCGAGGCGCCGCCGGTACCACCGGTACCACCCTTGGTTTCCCCGTAGGTCGTCTTGGCCTCACCACCGGCGCCACCGGTGCCGCCGGTGCCCGCAATCAGGCCGCCGCTACCACCAACACCGCCATTTCCACCGGTGCCCGGCTCGGATGTCCGGGTATCAAACGAATTGGATGTGCCACCTTGGCCACCCACTCCACCGTTCCCCAGCATGCCCGCACTGCCGCCGTCACCACCGGCACCGCCGGTCGAGGTCCCGGTGAAGAAGTTACTGCCCTCTCCGCCCTTGCCGCCGGCACCGCCGTCACCCGCCAGCGCACCACCCTTGCCGCCGTTACCACCCGCGCCGCCGACACCCGTCTTGCCATCGGCCGTCGCGGATGCGTCGCCGCCCTTCCCGCCCGCGCCGCCGGTACCGACCAAGCCGGCATTGCCACCGTCGCCGCCCTTCTGACCGGGCAGACCGTCACCACCGGCACCGCCGTTACCGAACAGCAGGCCAGCGTTACCACCCTTTTGACCGGGTAATCCCTTGCCGCCGTTACCGATCAGCAGACCACCGTCCTGGCCCAGTCCGCCGTCACCGATGATCAGGCCGCCCGGGCCGAACAGCGGACGCTGGGTGTACACGCCCGCGGCGTTGGGTGAACCATCGCCGATGATCAACCCACCCGGTCCGAACAGCGGACGCCCACCGAACAGATTCCAGGCCGATCCCCCATTGCCGACATTGGTGGCTCCACACTTGCCCGCAGCGCCCGAAACACAGTCGGCATAGGCCTGTTCCGCGATCGCCTTATCCGCAGCCGATTTCGCCGAAGCGAGCCGATCCTTCGCAGCGGCGGCGGCGTAATCCGCGGCGACCTTGTCGGCGGCCGCCTTGGCGGCGGCATAGCCGTCGGCCTTCTGTTGCGCGGCGGCGAGCTCATCGGCGGCCTTCTGCGCATCCGACCTCGCCGCTGCCGCCTGATCGGCGGCGGCCTGGGCGGCTACCTCCGCGGCCGCCCGGTCACCCGCGGCCGTCTGTGCGGCAGCTGTCGCCTGTGCGGCCAACGCCTCCGCGGCTTGGGCGGCACGCTCGGCCTCATCGGCCTGCTCGGCGGCGATCCGGGCCGCGTTCTGTGCCTCGGCAACCTCGGGCCCGGGAACCCCCGCGTTCACCGCGGTATCGAGCGCAATCTGCCCCGCCGCAGCCTGTTTCGCGGTCTCGACGGCCTTGGCGCGGGCGGCCGATGCGTCGGACACGGCCGTTCCGGCAGCGATACCCGTGCTCTCGGCGACACCCGTCTTGTCGGTGACCGCGCGCTGGGCGGATGACTGCTGGGTGTCACGTGCCTGTGCCAACTGAGCGGCAGCGCCGACCTGGATCTCGGTGGACTGGACCTTCTGATCTGCCTGTGCTTGCGGGTCGGTCTGAGCTGCCGCCGCCGCTTCGGCGAAGATCGGACGGCAGTCGGCGGCAATGACATTGAGACGCTGCTTGGCTTCCTCCGCGGCCTTGTCCATCGCTACCCGGTCCGCAGCGGCCTTCTCGGCCGCCAGCTTCTGGAACGCCGCCTGCCCCTCAGCCGCCTGGACGGCCGCCGCGCTGGAGGCACTTGCCGCCTCAATTTGCGCAGCCGCCGCACGATCCTCGGCGGCCTTGGCGGAATCGACTGCCGCCGCCTGGGCCGAAGCATCCTTATCCTTCAGCGCCTGCTCGGCCGCGGCCCGGTCACGGTCGGCTGCGGCCTGCGCCTCGGCGAATATCTTGGCGGCGTTGGCAGCACGCGCAGAGGACGCGGCAGCAGCCTCCGCGGAACGCAGGGCATCGGCCGCGGCCTTGTCGACGGCGGCCTTGTCGACTCCCGCCTGCACCGCCGCATCGATGACGGCCTTCTGATCACCGACTGCCTGCTCTGCGGCGGCCTTCGCCGCGGCCGCCGCATCGGTCGCCGCCTGCACCGCATCAGCGGTCTGGGTGGCTTTAACCGCAGCCGCATCCTTGGCGGCCTGCGCATCCTGGGCGGCCTTCGCCGCGTCGGCCAGTGCCTTGTCGGCAACGGCTTTGGCAGCCTGCGCATCGGCGGCGGCCTTGGCATCCTGAGCAGACTTGTCGCCAGCAGCCGTAGAGGCATCCACTGCGGCCTTTGCCGCAGTGGCGGCATCAGCCAACGCCTTATCAGCTGCGGCCTTTGCCGCGGCCGCCGCGTCAGCCGACGTAGACGCGCCGGAAAGCTTCTGGTCCGCAGCATCTTTCGCAGTGGCAGCATCTTTGGCGGCCTGGTCCGCGCCGGCCAGCGCGCCATCGGTGACGGCCTTGGCCGCCGCGGCGGCATCGGCAGCCGTCTTGGCATCGGCCGCGCTGCGGTCCGCGGCGTCCTTGATACCGGCGGCATCGGCAGCAGCCTTCGCCGCATCGGCTGCCTTCTGATCGGCGGCGGTCTTGGCCGCCGCGGCATCGGCGGCGGCCTGACTCGCGTTCGCCGATGCCTGATTTGCCGCATCGGATGTCGAGAGAGCGTCCTTGGCCGCTTGATCGGCCGCAACCAATGCCTGGTCGGCGGCCGCCTTCGCGGCTTGTGCAGCGGCGGCGGCCTGCGCCGCCTGCCCGGCCTGTACGCCCGCCGCATCCGACGCGGACACTGCACCCTGAACGGCACTGTCCGCACCCGCCAACGCCTGGTCGGCACTGGCCTTCACCGCCGCGGCAGCGTCGGCCGCCGCCTTGGCCTCAGCAGCCTTCTGATCCGCAGCAGCCGTAGCCGCCACCGCATCCGAGGCCACCTTCGCCGCATCGGCCGCCTTCTGATCAGCGGTCTCCTTGGCGGACGTCGCATCGACCGCGGTCTGGATGGCGAGTGCCGCTTTATCCGCGGCATCCTTCGCCGCGGTGGCCGCGTCGGTCGCGCCCGTATTTGCCTCTGTCAGCGCCTGGTCCGCGCTGGCCTTTACCGCCGCGGCAGCGTCGGCCGCCGCCTTGGCCTCGGTAGCCTTCTGATCCGCAACAGCCTTGGCCGCCACCGCATCCGACGCAGCCTTGCCCGCATCAGCGAACGCCTTGTCCGCCACAGACTTGGCCGCCCCCGCCGCATCATCGGCAGCCTGCGCGGCCACGGACTTGTCGGCAGCATCCTGTGCCGCTGCGGCGGCATCCGCGGCAGCCTTCGACGTATCCGCAAATACCTTGTCAGCGGCCACCTTTGCCGCCGCCGCCACGTCCGCGGCGGTACCCGCTTCGGTGGCCCTCAGATCCGCAGCGGAGGTAGCGACAGCGGCATCAGCAGCGGATTTGCCCGCATCGGCCAATGCCGCATCCGCAGCGGCCTTCACCGCTGCTGCCGCATCGGCAGCAGTCTTGGCAGCAGTTGCTGTGCCGGAGGCCTCATTGGCGCTCGCCGTCGCATCGGTAGCGGTCTTACCCGCATCGGCAAACGCCTTGTCCGCCACAGACTTGATCGATGCGGCCGCATCATCGGCAGCCTGCGCGGCCGCGGACTTGTCGGCGGCATCCTGTGCCGCTGCGGCGGCATCAGCGGCAGCCTTATCGGCGTCTGCCAATGCCGTGTCGGCTGCCGTCTTCGCGGCCGTCGCGGCATCCGACGCCGTCCGGGCATCCACGGCCTTCTGATCGGCCGCGAGCTTGGCAGCAGCCGCATCCACAGCCGCCCTGTCCGCATCTGCCAACACCCCGTCGGCCGCCGCCTTGTCCGTGGTGGCAGCATCCGCCGCGGCCCTGGCATCGGCCGCCTTCTGATCGGCGGCGGTCTTGGCAGCAGCCGCATCCACAGCCGCCTTATCGGCATCCGTGAGCGCCGTGTCCGCAGCGACCTTCACCGCCGCAGCCGCATCGGCGGCCGCCTTCGCCGCAGCGGCCTTGCCAGCGGTATCGTCGGCAGCCGCCGCCGCATCACTGGCCGTCTTGGCTGCGTCGGTCAAAGCCTTGTCCGCATTGGCCTTTACCGTCGCCGCGTCCGAGGCCGCGGCACTCGCTTCGGCGGCCTTCTGATCGGCGACGGTCTTGGCCGCGGCCGCATCGCTCGCGGCCGTGTTCGCATCCGAAAGCGCCTTGTCCGCAGTGACCTTCACCGCCGCAGCAGCATCGGCCACCGTCTTCGCATCCACGGCTTGTTGGTCTGCGACGGTCTTGGCGGCAGCCGCATCCGAGGCCGCGTTACCCGCGTCAGCCAACGCCTGATCCGCGGCCACCTTCACCGCCGCAGCCGCATCGGCAGCCGACTTAGCCACCGCAGCATGCTGATCCGCGACCATCTTCGCCGCCTGCGCATCCGAGGCGGCCGTGTTCGCATCCGCCAGTGCAGCATCGGCAGTGGTCTTCGCCGCATCCTTGGCCGACTTGTCAGCGTCGGCGGCCGCCTGCGCCGCCGTGGCATCGGTCAGCGCGGAGGCGGCAGCAGCAGCCTTGGTCTGTGCGTCACCCAGCGCAGCGTCCGCCGCCAACTTAGCCGTGGCGGCGGCCTGCGCGGCAGCCTTGGCGCCGGTGGCGTTTTGTGCGGCCGCAGCGGCGGCATCCGCCGCGGTCGTGGCCGCTGCGGAGGCATGCGCCGAGGCTTGATCGGCGGCGGCCTTGGCCACATCGGCATTGGTGGCGGCCGTGGCCGCGTCGGCAGCCGCTTGGTCGGCAACGGTCTTGGCGGCGGCAGCATTACCGGCAGCTGTGTTCGCATCGGCCAACGCCTGATCTGCCGTCACCTTCACCGCCGCAGCCGCATCAGCAGCCGTCTTCGCCGCCGCCGCATTCTGATCCGCGACCGTCTTCGCCGCGGCCGCATCACTAGCGGCCGTGTTCGCATCCGAAAGCGCCTTGTCCGCAGTGACCTTCACCGCCGCAGCCGCATCAGCAGCCGACTTCGCATCCACGGCTTGTTGGTCTGCGACGGTCTTGGCCGTCGCAGCGGCCGCAGCGGCATTCGTCGCGTCGGTCAAGGCCTGGTCCGTCACCACCTTCGCCGCCGTGGTGGTGGTGACGGCCTGCTGTGCCTCGACGACCTTCTGATCGGCGAGGCTCTTGGCGGCGGCGGCATTACCGGCAGCTGTGTTCGCATCGGCCAACGCCTGATCTGCCGTCACCTTCACCGCCGCAGCCGCATCGGCGGCCGTCTTCGCCGCCGCCGCATTCTGATCCGCGACCGTCTTGGCCGTCGCCGCGGCCGCAGCGGCATTCGTCGCGTCGGTCAAGGCCTGGTCCGTCACCACCTTCGCCGCCGTGGTGGTCGTGACAGCCTGCTGCGCGGTACTGACCTGCTGCGCGGCAGCCGTGACGTTGTTGTTGGCGGTGTTCGCGGTGGTCTGTGCCGCATTGCGCGCCGCGATCGCCGCGGGCTCCTGGCTGGTGGCCGTCGCCGCCGCGGCATCGGCAGCCGTCTTGGCAGCAGCGGCGTTGTCGGCGGTGGTCTTGGCGGTGGCCTCGGTGGCCTGCGCCTGAGTCACCGCGATATTGCCCGCCGTAAGCCGCTGCTGGGCTCCTGCCAGGAGCGTGCCCAGCGATACCAGGTTCGCGGCGATGCCGACGAGGTTGGTTGAGTAGTAGGTGACGTCTGCCTGGGCCTGATCGCGCTGCTGCTGTGCTGTGACCGTAGCGGCGTGGGCATTTTGATAAGCGGTCTGTGTGCTCTGAGCCGTCGCGGCGGCGGCCACTGCGTCATCCTTGGCCTTCTGAATGGCATCGACGACCTTCTGTGCATCGTTTAATGCCTTGTCCGCATTGACCTTCGCTGTATCAGCGTTCTGCTTGGCGGTGTTGGCCGCGGTCAGTGCGGCCTGCGCGTTGGACACCGCCTGGTTACTTGCGGTGGCGTTGGTTTGCGCGGTCGTCAGCGCGGCATCAGCGGCGTTCTTCGCCGCCAACGCATTGGCAGCAGCCTGATCGGCGGCGGCCTTGGCCGCATCCTTAGTGGCCTTATCCGCATTCGCCGCATCCGCAGCAGTCTTGGCCTGCGCCGCTGCTTGATCGGCGGCTATCTTGGCGGCGTCTTTGGTCGTCTTGTCGGCGTCGGCAGCGGTCTTAGCAGCAGTGGCATCGGCCAACGCCTGATTACTCGCAGCAGCGTTCGTCTGCGCGCCAGTGAGCGCGGTATCAGCAGCAGTCTTCGCCGCAGCAGCATTGGCAGCAGCCTGATCCGCAGCGGCCTTGGCAGCATCCTTAGCAGCCTTATCGGCATTCGCCGCATCCGAGGCGGTCTTAGCCTGCGCCGCCGCCTGATCCGCAGCCGTCTTGGCCGCCACCGCATCCGCAGCCACCTGATCGGCAGCCACCCGCGCCGCATCCTTAGCAGCCTTATCCGCATTCGCCGCATCCGACACCGACTTCGCCTGCGCCGCCGCCTGATCCGCAGCCGTCTTGGCAGCAGCAGCATTCGCGGCAGTCTGATCGGCAGCCGATGTGGCCGCATCCTTCGCGGCCTTGTCCGCATTCGCCGCATCCGAGACAGTCTTGGCCTGCGCCGCCACCTGATCGGCAACCGTCTTGGCCGCCACCGCATCCGCTGAGGCCTGCGCCGCATCGGCGTCCTTCTGATCTGCAATGGCTTTGGCCGCGGCGGCATCTGCGGACGCCCTGCCGGCGTCGGCCAGTACGCCATCGGCAGCAGTCTTGGCCGCGGCGGCGTCGCTCGCCGCCTTGCCCGCATCTATTGCCCGTTGGCCTGCTGCCACCGCGGCGTCCGCGGCCGCTCTGGCAGTCGTATCTGCCTGTGCTGCCGCCTGATCGGCGGCTATCTTGGCGGCGTCTTTGGTCGCCTTGTCGGCGTCGGCGGCCGCCTTGGCGGCAGCGGCGTCGGCCAACGCCTGATTGCTTGTGGCAGCGTTCGTCTGCGCGCCAGTGAGCGCGGTATCAGCAGCAGTCTTCGCCGCAGCAGCATTGGCAGCAGCCTGATCCGCAGCGGCCTTGGCAGCATCCTTAGTGGCCTTATCGGCGTTCACTGCATCCGAGGCGGTCTTGGCTTGCGCGGCTACCTGGTCCGCAGAAGTCTTGGCGGCCAACGCATCCGCAGCCACCTGATCAGCAGCCACCCGCGCCGCATCCTTAGTCGCCTTATCGGCGTTCGCCGCATCCGAAGCAGTCTTGGCCTGCGCCGCCGCCCCATCCGCAGAAGTCTTGGCGGCCAAAGCATCCGCAGCCACCTGATCAGCAGCCACCCGCGCCGCATCCTTCGCAGCCTTATCGGCATTCGCCGCATCCGACACCGACTTCGCCTGCCCCGCAGCCCCATCCGCAGCAGTCTTAGCAGCCAACGCATCCGCAGCCACCTGATCAGCAGCCGACTTCACAGCGGCGGCCTCGGCCAGGGCCGCATCACTCGCGGCCGCCCTGGTCTGGGCATCCGTCAACGCGGTGTCGGCGGCGGCCTTGGCAGCGTCCTTGGCCGCTTTATCCGCCGTAGCCGCATCCAGTGCGGCCTTAGCATCCTGATACGCCTTGTCCCCCACCGCCGCATGACTCTGCGCAGTAGCAAAAGCCTGCTCCGCCGCCGTCTTCGCTGCCGCCGCATCCGCAGCAGCCTTGGCAGCATCCGCCGCCCGCGACGCCGCAGCATCCTTGGCCGCCGCCGCATCCGTTGCCGCCTTTGACGCATCGGTCAATGCCGCTTCCGCGGCAGCCTTCGTGGCATCTTTGACGGCCTTATCGGCATCGGCAGCGGCCTGCGCGGCATCCTTCGTGGCCTTGTCCGCGGCGGCCGCATCCGCGGCCGACTTCGCTTGTGTAGCCGCCTGATCGGCCGTGGTCTTGGCCGCCAACGCATCCACGGCAGCCTTGTCCGCGGCCGATTTGGCGGCAGCGGCATCGACCGAGGCCGTGGCGGCGACTGCAGCCTTGGCCTGCGCGTTCGTAGACGCGGTGTCCGCCGCGGTCTTGGCCGCCAGCGCATCCACGGATGCCTTGGCCGCATCGGCCGCCTTCGACGCCGCAGCATCCTTCGCCGCCGCGGCATCGGAAGCAGCCCTTGAGGCATCCGCCAACGCAGCATCCGCGGCCGTCTTCGCCGCATCCTTGACGGCCTTATCGGCATCGGCAGCGGCCTTGGCCGCACTGGCATCCGCCAGTGCCTTATCGCCGGCCGCAGCCTTGGCCTGCGCATCAGTCACTACCGCATCGGCAGCTGTCTTGGTGGCCAAAGCATCCGCGGAGGCCTTGGTGGCATCCGCCGCCCGCGACGCCGCAGCATCCTTCGCCGCCGCGGCATCGGAAGCAGCCCTTGAGGCATCCGCCAACGCGGCATCCGCGGCCGTCTTCTGTGCTGCCGCGTCAGTGGCCGCCTGCTGCGCCGCGGCTGCCTTGCCCGCAGCATCGTTGGCTGCCACGGCCGCTGCTTGGGCGACCCTGTCGGCGTCGGCGCGCGCCGCGTCGGCGGCGGCCTTGGCGGCGTCCTTGGCCGCTTTATCCGCCGTAGCCGCATCCAGTGCGGCCTTAGCATCCTGATACGCCTTGTCCCCCACCGCCGCATGACTCTGCGCAGTAGCAAAAGCCTGCTCCGCCGCCGTCTTCGCTGCCGCCGCATCCGCAGCATCCTTGGCAGCATCCGCCGCCCGCGACGCCGCAGCATCCTTGGCCGCCGCCGCATCCTGGGCGATTTTGTCCGCGTTGACACGCGCGGTATCGGCGTTGGTCTTGGCCGCCAAAGCATCCACGGCGGCACTGGCAGCTGCCGCTTGGGCGGCCGTGGCATCGGACAAGACCTTGTCGTTGGCCGCGGCCTTGCTCTGCGCGTCGGCCAGTGCAGCATCGGCGGCGGCCCTGGCCGCGTCGGCGGCCTGCTGCTGCGCGGCGGCCGCGTCAAGTGCTGCCTTGGCGTCCTGATACGCCTTGTCACCCACCGCCGCATGGCTTTGCGCGTCGGCAAAAGCCTTCTCGGCGGCGGCCTTCGCCGCATCGGCCGCCTGCTGCTGCGCGGCGGCGGCATCGGCGGCAGCCTTCGCATCCTGGTAGGCCTTCTCATTGGCAGCCGCGGCCGCCTGCGCGCTGGTTTGGCTGGCGGCCGCGGCCTCCAGAATCGCCTGCGCATCCAGCGCTGCCCGAGCCGCATCATCGGCGTCATGACGCGCCTGTTCGGCCGCTGCCGCGGCCGCGGCAGCCTGCGCTTGTTTCTCGGCAACCGCCGGATTGGCGGCGGCATCGGCTGCCGCCCTGTCCGCTTCCGCCTTGCGCAGTGCCGCACGAGCAGCAGCATCGGCAGCGGCCTTGGCCATCAGGTCGGCAAGTGCGGCGGCACCGGCTGCGGTGTCCGCATAACCCTGCGCCTCGGAGGTCGGCGTCGAGCCCGGCGTCACGGCAACTGCGGGCAAGGATCCCGCGTAGGCCGTCAGACTGGTGTCACCGCTGAAAAGTAGGCGCTGCTTCTCGATGAGCGACTTGGAGACGGAGCTACTACCACCTGCCAGAAGGACAGCTGTCGCAAATATTGCGATGGCAGTTTTGGATCGCGATGACTGCATGGCTGCCTCACTTGCCTGGCAATCCGGCACACGCCAATGTGGGCCGGTAGACGGAGAGTAGACGCAATGAGGCATATATGCGCTGGGTATCGAAGAAATTACCTGAGAAAATCATAAACATGCATTTAAGAACGTATAAATACTAGATTTAGTGAAATTTAAAGGATTTGCTATCTATCTGACTCCAGGGTCAGCTAATGGACAATTGACAACCGTGTCTACTAAGGATGTAGTGCCGTCGCCAGAGGGGACCCGCCTGGGATCCGAAGTCCCACGAATTCCGAAAACGCGGGCACTCACAGCGAAATATGAACGGAGCGAACATGCATGATCACTGCACACGTGTCAGATAGGACTACTTGCAGAGGTCGACGATGTGCTTGCTCAGCTCGTCAGCCTTACTGAGGCGCTGCGCCTGCTTCGGATCGGTATTCGGTGTCTCAGCGATGGCCGCGGCACCGACGTCCATCAGCGCGTTGCCGAAGTCACGAATGCTCGCCGCAAGATCAGGCGGCGTCGCCGGGGTCAGCCGCGCCAGCAGATACTGGCCGCCGTTGAACAGCGCGATTCTCGCGTTGGCGGCGGTGGCCACCGTCCCCACCGTGCCGGCGTTCTCGGGAAGCGCCCGGTTGGTGTTCAGCATGACGGCGTTGCGCACCAGACCTGCGTTGGCGCACGCCTGCGCTTTCGCGTCGGCGCGCTGCGCCGCGGTGTAACTCTCGTCGGCCGGCGCATGCCCCCGCCACAGGGTGAGCACCAATGCTGTCACCGCGACCGCCAACGCGAGCAGGGCCAGAACTCCGGCCGCCCGCTCGACTGCCGCCACAAGATTTCGCCAAAGCGCCGCCACGGCGAGAAGTCTCCCACCAGTGGTTGGCCACTGGTGGGAGAACGCGGGCGACTACGCCATTCCGGCGGAGACCGACCGGCCCGCCGACTTCAGGTCGTTGCAGGCCTCGATGACCCGCTCGGTCATGCTGGCCTCGGCCTTTTTCAGGTAGCTGCGCGGGTCGTAGGTCTTCTTGTTGCCCACCTCGCCGTCGATCTTCAGCACACCGTCGTAGTTGGCGAACATGTGCCCGGCGATCGGCCGGGTGAAGGCGTACTGGGTGTCGGTGTCGACATTCATCTTCACCACGCCGTAGCGCAGCGAGTCCTCGATCTCCGATTTCAGCGAGCCCGAACCGCCGTGGAACACGAAGTCGAACGGCTTGGAGCCCTCAGCCAGACCAAGCTTGGCCGAGGCAACGCGCTGCCCCTCTTCCAGCACCTCCGGCTTGAGCTTGACGTTGCCCGGCTTGTAGACACCGTGCACGTTGCCGAAGGTGGCCGCCAGTAGGTACCGGCCGTTCTCGCCGACACCAAGCGCATCGACGGTCTTCTCGAAGTCCTCGGACGAGGTGTAGAGCTTCTCGTTGATCTCGGCTTCGACACCGTCCTCTTCACCTCCGACGACACCGATCTCCACCTCGAGGATGATGTGTGCCTTTGCCGTCGCCGCCAGCAGTTCCTGCGCGATCTGGAGGTTCTCACCGATCGGCACCGCCGAGCCGTCCCACATGTGCGACTGGAACAGCGGGTTCTGGCCCGCGGCCACACGCTCCTGCGAGATGGCGATCAGCGGACGCACAAAGCTGTCCAGCTTGTCCTTGGGGCAGTGGTCGGTGTGCAGCGCGACGGTGATGCCGTACTTGGCGGCGACGACGTGCGCGAACTCGGCGAGCGCGACCGCGCCGATCACCATGTCCTTGATGCCCAGACCCGAACCGAATTCCGCACCACCGGTGGAGAATTGGATAATGCCGTCGCTACCCGCGTCAGCGAAACCCTTGATCGCGGCGTTAATCGATTCCGACGAGGTGCAGTTGATGGCCGGGAAGGCAAAGGAATGCTCCTTGGCCCGGTCCAGCATTTCGGCGTAGACCTCGGGCGTGGCGATGGGCACTTCGATGACCTCCATGTCAGCTCTGCGGATTCGCCCCTCACCATAAGGCAGCCAGGTTGCCGACAGATATCGACGGTACTGTTGGCGCCGTGAACTTGCTGGCAGCACCGGAATCCGTCACCACTTTGGCACTCATGCCGGATTTCCTGGATCCGATCAAACTGCTCGGTCACTTCGGAACCTTGGCGCTGCTGGGGTTGCTGGTGGTGATCTTCGTGGAATCGGGCGTGCTGTTCCCGGTGCTGCCCGGCGATTCGTTGTTGTTCGTGGCCGGGATGCTGGCCGCCGGCACCGCTGCCGCAGCCGCCGACGGCGCTTCGCAGGCCAGTTTTCAGCTGTGGCAGCTGCTGGTCTTCATCCCCATCGCGGCCATCCTGGGCGGCCAGGTCGGCTATTGGATCGGTCGGGGCATCGGCACGTCGATGTTCAAGCCGGAGGCCCGCTTCCTGAAGCAGAGATACCTCGACGAGGCGCATGCCTTCTTCGAGAGGCGCGGACCGTTCGCCATCGTGATCGCCCGGTTCGTGCCGATCGTGCGGACCCTGGCTCCGATCACCGCGGGTGCGGCGAAGATGAGCTACCCGATCTTCGCGCTGTACAACATCCTGGGCGCCGTGGTGTGGGGTGTCGGTCTCACGTTGCTCGGCTACTGGCTGGGCCAGTTCGAGATCATTCAGAAGCTGCTCGAACCGATTTTCATCCTGATTGTGCTGGCCTCGGTGGCCCCGATGTTCTTCGAATGGATGCGGCGCCGCAAGGCGGCGAAGAGCCCGGAGGCAGCACCCGAGGCCTAGTAAGCAGTCGAAATCACTCGCCGGCAAGACCCACGGCTATCCGCCAACTACGGGGAAAGACGGCCAAGTGCGCGCCATAGCAAACTACGCTAATGTCGCGCCGTGGGGAAGATCAGCAGTTGTCTGACAGCGTTGACGGCGATCGCGCTAACGGGTTGGAGCTTTACGGCGTCCGCCGGCGCGGAGCCCGCACCGGCGGATCTCGCAGGTGCGTCAGAGGCCGTACAGACATACATAAGCGCAACGAACAACGTCGACGTGCCCCTGATGCGTGCCACGGTGTGCGGTCGCCTCGCCGCCACCACCTCCGTCGGCACCGACGAACAGATCCGTCAGGTCATGCAGTCTCAACGCGACCTCATCGGGCTAGCACACATAGAGGTCTTGCATCCAGTGGAGCTGGGATCACCGCCCGGCCAGGTCGATCTGCTGGCCCAGTTGACTTCCGAGCACCACCCGCAGGATCCGGGCGGCAACGGGATCAACCTCGTGTATCACACCGAGAAGGTCAATGGCGCGTGGAAGGTATGCCATGCCCGCAACGAGGGACACCTCGACGAACCCTGATAAAGCCCGGCCCACATCGAAGCGGCGGCGACCCTCAATGTTCTCAGCTAGGCACGCTCCACGGGCGTCGTCTCGAATTCGGCCACCTTGTCCCGGAAGGCATCCGGAAAGGGGGCGGAGTTGCCGTCGATCGCATGCACGTACACCGTCTCACCGGTGATGAGATGGTCTACGCCGCGGTGAATTTCAAAGTGACAGGCCATGCTCGCCGTGCCCATCCGGGCGATGCGGACCCCGATATCGACGACATCATCGAAACGGGCCGGCCCGTGATAGTCGATGACCGACCTCACCACGTACATGTGCTCAAAGATCCCATCGCCGGTGGCGTTGCGCGCACCGGTCAGCGCCGCCCAGTACTCGGTGAGCGCGGCATCGAAATACGCCAGATAGTGGGCATTGAAGACCACGCCCTGCATATCGACCTCGGCCCACCGGACCCGCAACGGATGGAAGAAGCTGAAGTCCTCGCGCGCCATCTCAGGCGACCACGTGCGCCGCTTCGAACAGCATCCAGCCGGACAGCTGTACCGACAGGTCACGTTCGGGCACCTTCGAAGGATTGACCGCACCGGCGATGAACTGCGACGCCGGCGCGTGCGCGGTCGGCAGATCCGCCGTCCGCGTCCAATCCGCACCGAATAACGGAAGGTCCTCCACGCTCAGTCGATTGGCCCAGGCCGCCTCCGCAGAGGTCAGCAGGATGTCGCGGGCGGTAGCGCGTGCATCGGTGTCCTGCGGGGAGTTCTCCGGCAACATCGTGGCCACCAGCGCCAGGTAGCGGGCGAGAATGCCGTTGAACAATCCCCCGTCTCCACCACCGCTGCCCCGGATGACGCCCTCCTCGGTCATCCGATCCCTCACCGCGTGGACGAGACGATGTACACGCTCGGCGTGCCGGGATTCGCCGGTCCGCACCGCGAGCTCGGTCTCCAGCCCCAGGACCACGCCCTGGCAGTAGGTGTACGTAGCCCGTTCCAGGGTGCCGTCCTCCTGTATGCCGTCGATCACCAGATGCGATTCGGGGTCGACGAGAGTCTGGTCGATCCAGTCCGACATCACCTCGGCACGCCACACTCTTCCCGTGCGCGCCAACACGATTGCCGCCGGGCCGTTGGCAGGGGTGTTGAAGAACCTGTCCTGCTTACGCCACGGTATGCCGCCTCCGTACTGCGGCATCCATGCGTCGAGGAACTGCTGACGCAGTCGATTCAGCGCGCGGGGACGCTCCACGCCCAACAGCTCGGAGGCTCGTTGCATTGCCAGCGCCAACCAGGCCATATCGTCGTAGTACTGGTTGGTCCACATAAAGACGTTGCGGAAGCGGTGTGCGCGTTGCATATCCGCGATGTACTTGAGCCGGTCGGGGCGCGGGTCGCGCAGCTGCGCATCGATCAGGCAGTCCTGCAGATGCGCCTGCCACCAGTAGTGCCAGTTCTTGAACCAGGTGGCACCCGGCGCGGGCGGCCAGGTGACGATGCCCAGGCGCATGCGCGGCAGATGCCACAGCGGCGAGAAGTGTCTGGCGGTGATTGCGGCTTCGGCGCTACTGGCGCGGTTGGCCCACAGCACATCCATGCACTCGATACTAGGGGTGCCCCATCTAGGGATCACCACGCCTTGGTCAAGTCGGCGTGCTGGCGGACCCACGCGTGCATCGCGATACCCGCGGCAACTCCGGCGTTGATGCTGCGAGTGGATCCGAACTGGGCAATCGAAACCGTCATCACCGCACCGCCTTTCGACACATCGGTGACGCCCGGCCCCTCCTGACCGAACACCATCAAGCAGTCCGCGGGCAATACCGCGGTCTCCAGAGGTACCGATCCGGGGACGTTGTCCACGGCCACCACCGTCAGGCCGGTCAGCTTCGCGTACTCCAGAAGCTCCTCGGTGCTGTCATGGTGCATCAGATGCTGGTAGCGATCGGTGACCATGGCACCACGCCGATTCCAACGGCGCCGGCCCACGATATGCACGGTGCGCACCGCGAAGGCGTTGGCCGTGCGCACCACCGTTCCGATATTGGCGTCGTTGTCAAAGTTCTCGATGGCTATATGCAGCCGGTGCCGCCGCGTATCGATATCCGCGACGATCGCCTCACGTCGCCAATACCGGTAGGCGTCAACCACGTTGCGGGCGTCGCCATCACGCAGCAGCTCCGGGTCATAGCGCGCGTCCGTCGGCAGCGGCTGCCCCCGTTCGGCCGCCCACGGCCCCACTCCGTTGCCGGTGGCGCCCCATAGGGATGGTTCAGCGGGGGCGTCCTTCTGATCCTTCGAGTCCTCACTCACGGGTCATCCAGACCGCGGCGTGGGTGCCGATCACCGAGAGCGTCCCGGCGAGCACCGCGGCGTTGATCTCCCCCTGGAGGCACAACGACGGCTGCAACTGCACGGCGTCGAGGGCAGCGTCCGGAAGCACCAACACCGACGCCCCGTAGATCGCACAGCTGCGCGTCAGCCCCTCCCCGGGCAGCGTCGGCGCCACCGTCACCATGAGTGGACCACCGCGCTCGGCCGACTCGTCGCGGTAGCGTGGCGCCACCCCCGAGATGTTCAGGCCCAGCAATGCGAATCCGTTGCCGGTGAAGGCATTCGGATCCCCCAGATCTACCTGGCTGATCTGCTGCCCGCTTGCCCGCCAGGCCTCCATGCTCTTGGTGACGATCACCAGACCGGAGTCGTTCTGTGGGGTGGGCAGCAGCCCCATCGGGTAGGCCACCGGATAGGCCACCGTGGTTCCCGCGATGCGATCCTTCGCCGAATACGCGTACACGCCGCGTACCGCGCTCTGGTTCTGCATCGGCCCCAGGCACACCGTGCCGGTCAGCCGATCGGGAGTCGGGGCCGTCAGCGGATGCACGGACAAGTCGGCCATGTCACGACAGCCGTTCAACGCCGGCACTTCCTGTGGATGCGCCAGCGACCCGTACAACCCGAAACGTAGATCCTGGGCGGCGGCAGGCTTCTCCCCCGGTGTGGCGGCGGCCCCCGTGATGTCGACCAGCACATACCCGTTCTGGAATCGCAGGTTGGCGACGCTGAGATTCCAACCCAACAGACTCTGTGTTTCACCGACTTTGGCGGTCTGGGCGCCGTACACCAGCTGTTTGTCAGGGTCTTTCGAGCAGCCCGTCAAGATCAGGGCCCCGGCGACCAACGCGACGAGGGCCCGACGGAGGGTCACGATCCGGCCAGGCCGAGATCCGCCAGTCCCAACACATACCGATAGGGAACACCTTCTGCGCGGATGGCCTCGGCGGCACCGGTGTCACGGTCGACAACGGTGGCCACCCCGATCACCTCGCCACCGGCTTCACGGACCGCATGCACGGCCGTGAGCGCGGACCCGCCGGTGGTGCTGGTGTCTTCGACCACCAGGACCTGTTGCCCCGAGACCTCGAAACCTTCGATAAGCCGGTGCATGCCATGGGCTTTCACCGACTTGCGCACCACGAACGCGTCGATGGGCCGTCCGGGAGCGTGCATGACCGCCGTCGCGACGGGATCTGCGCCGAGAGTCAGTCCACCCACACCGGCATAGCCCCAGTCGCTGGTCAGCTCGCGTACCAGTCGCCCGATCAACGCACCGGCACGGTGATGCAGTGTGGCCCGTCGCAGGTCGACGTAGTAATCAGCTTCCTTGCCCGACGACAACGTGACCTTGCCATGCACCACCGCGATATCGCGGACCAAGGCCGCCAACTCGTCGCGCTCGGCCGGGTTCAGATCCGGTCCTAAATCAAGTTCTGCCACGACCCCGTCCTACCACGCTGTTGAATTTCCGCACCAAACCTCTTGGTATTACCCGCGTTACCGAGGTGATCGCCTTGTATTGCACCCCGGGAACGCTGAGCACCTTACCCGCGGCGATGTCCTGCAGGCACGCGTTGACCACATCGTCGACCTGGAGCCACATGAATTCCGGGATGGTGCCCATCTCGATTCCGGCCCGTTCGTGAAACTCGGTATGGATGAATCCGGGGCACAGCACGTGCATACCAATGCCGGTGCCCAATAACCCATTTGCCAATCCTTCGGTGAAGGAGACCACCCAGGCCTTGGATGCCGAGTACGTCGAGCCGCGTCCGGACACCAGGCCCGCCACGCTCGCCACGTTGATGACCGTGCCAGAGCCGGCCTCGACCATCGAGGGCAGGGCCGCGCGGGTGAGCTCCATGACCGCGGTGACATTGACGTCGAGCTGCGCGTGCAACAGCTCGGGCGCTGCCGTCCAGAACTCGCCGGCGGTGGCGAAACCGGCATTGTTGACCAACACGGATACCCCGGCCGCGACGTGCTCGGCGACCTTCGCGCGGTCGGCGGCATCGGCCAAATCGGCAGGCAGCGCCTCGGCGTGGACGCCATACCGGCAGGTGAGCTCGTCGGCGAGTGCGCTCAGGCGCTGTTCGTCACGGGCGACCAGCACCACGTCGTATCCGAGGGAGGCGTACTTGCGGGCGAAACCGCCCCCCAGGCCCGAGGTGGGGCCGGTGACCAGCGCCACGGGGCGTACGGAATTCGCGGCAGGGTCGCTTGCGTAAAGACCGTCAGGCGCGGATGAACCGCTTGCGTGAAGACCATCGGTCATGGTTGGTCAGCGTACCGGCTGGCCGCATACCTCTCACCGACCGTATAACCGGTACTAAAAGTTACTAGTACAAATTGTCCGGAATCTGCCGCTTGCGCGAACAAGCGTTGCTAGCATCGCAAAATGTTTGACCGGCTAGTGGTGCGGCTCATCGCGCGTCAGCGCTGGATTTACCCGGTACTCATCGCATTGTGGATCGCCGCGGGCACCTACATAACCACCGCCCCGAAGGTTGCACTGCCTACCCCAGAGGTCACCCCGACCGCGCAGGCCATCAGCGCCATGTCGCTCAGCCAGCCGAAGACGGTGAGCTACGAGGTGTCCAGTAATGGCCAACCCGTCACGGTGTCCTACCTCGACGAGAAGGGCCAGTCCAAGCTCTTCAACGGCCCCGCACCCTGGCGCACCAGCTTGACCACCAGCGACCTGGGATTCGCGGCGGGCGTGACCGCGATATCGACCGACACCGTCACCTGTCGCATCACCGTCGACGGCACGGTGGCCGACGAGAAGACCGACGCCGGCCGCACCCCCTCGGTGAGCTGCAATCTCGTCGCATTTCAGAAACTCGAACCACAAGGCGGCCACTGATGCACGACAGCCCCATATTCGGACGCTTCGCCGGTGTCATCAGCAGACATGCCGCGGTGATCGTCGGGCTCCTGATGATGGTGGCCGGCGGTCTGATGGCATCGGCACCCAACCTCGAAGAACTCGCCCTGACCCACGGCAGCCCCATGATGCCGACCAACACCCAATCCGCCGCGGCCCTCAAACACATGGCCAAGGCGTTCGGGGAGTCCGAGTCGAACAACACCGCCGCGGTCGTCGTCGTCAAGGACCAGCCATTCACCGAGGAGGATCGCCAGTTTCGTGCCCAACTGATGAAGGAGCTGCGAGCCGATACCGCGCACGTCGAACCGGGTATGGACATGTGGTCCGATCCGCAATTCGCCACCGCATCCGAAAGCCCGGATAAGAAGGTGGCGCTCGCCCAGCTGCAGCTGGCCGGGGAGATCGGCGGACCCAAGGCCATGGAATCCGCAAAGGCCGTGCAACACATCATCGATAACATCGCGAAGCCACCAGGCACCACCATCTATGCCACCGGAACGAGCCAGGCCGCCGCAGACCAGATCAACACGATGATGCGAGATGTCGTGATCATCGGAGGGCTGTCGCTCGTGCTGGTGGGCGGTCTGTTGCTTTTGGTCTACCGCTCGCTGGTGGTCGCGTTCCTGCCACTGATCACCGTGGGCGTTGCCGTCGGTATCGCGACCCCGGTGACCAGCTTCCTCACCTTGGCAGGGCTGATTCCGACATCCATGATGACCAACGCGTTGATGGGCGCGCTGGCGCTGGGCGCCGGCACCGACTACTCCATCTTCTTCATCGGCCGCTATCAAGAGGGCAGGCGTGCCGGCCTCAGCGTCGACGATGCGTTCCGCGCCAGTTACCGGGGGGTGGCACCGGTCGTGATCGCGTCCGGGCTGACTGTCGCAGGTGCGTTGTCCTGCATGTCATTCGCGCAACTGGACATGATGAAATCCATGGGTCTACCGGGGGCCATCACGATGATCTTCACCGTGCTGTCCGCGGTGACAGTGACGCCCGGTGCACTGCTCATCGGGGCTCGCAGATTCGGCTGGTTCGAGCCCAGATCGACCATCCGGTCGACTCGACTGTGGCGCCGGGTCGGCATCCGGGTGGCGCGTTGGCCCAAACCGATATTCATCACGACCTTCACCGCCTTGATCCTGCTCATGATGGTGATCCCCAGCGCCTCGTTCAACTACGACGAACTGCAGTTCATCCCGAAGGACATGCCCAGCGCGGCCGGTATGAACGCGATTCAGGAACACTTTCCCGCGGGACAGATGAACCCCGACATGATCTTGATCCGGGCTCCGGAAGACCTGCGCACCTCGGCCAATATCGGACTCCTGGAGAAGGCCGCACAACAGATCACCAAGCTGGACAGTGTGGCATCGGTGCAGTGGATCACCCGGCCCACCGGCATGCCGATGGATCAAACCTCACTCATGTACAGCGTGAGGATGGCCGGAACGATGATGTCGCAGAACAAGATTGTCATGGAACAACGGCAGCAGCGGATGCACACCATGACCAACGACATGAACTCGATGATGAGTACGCTCCAAGGCCTGCAGGGCACCTTGCGGACCGCGCAGCAGGGTGCCAAGCAATTCAGTGCCGCCGCCCAACCCATCCAATCCAGCCTGAATCAGCTTAAGTCACAGATTAATTCGGCAATGGGACCCGTTCGTGAAGCAGTGCGTGCCCAACCCAACTGTGCCGCCGATCCGATGTGCGTAGGTGCGCAATCGACCTTGTCCAACTTCGAGAACATGTCGAGCGTCACCGACCAGATGCGCAGCCTCGTCAGCACTTCGGGTTCCATGACCGGGGGCTTGACCCAGGCCGCGCGCACGATGCCGCGCATGGTCGAGTCCATGTCCTCGATGCAGGATTTGATGACCGAGACCAACGAGCAGATGACCCAGATGATGTCGCAGATCGACACCATGACCTCGCTCATGCAGGACCTCGGCCGAAGCAGCGCCGGTACCGGAGACTACTTTTACTTCCCCGCACAGATGCTCTCGGACCCGCGATTCAAGCCATACCTGAAGATGATGTTCTCCGAGGACGGCACCACCACCCGCATGATCGTCATCGGCAGCGGGAGCAGCTACGGCGACGAGGGCATCCAGCGCGTCCGAGACCTGGCGCACGAGATGAAGTACGCGCTCAAGGGCACTCGTCTGGAGGGCAGCGTGATCGAAATCGCCGGGCCGGCAGCCCTGATCGGCGATATGCGGGTGATGCTCGACCGCGACGAGAAGCTGATCATGATCGGCTGCCTGACAGTGATCTTCACCGTGGTGCTGCTTCTGCTGCGCGGGCTGGTGGCTTCGTTGATCGTTATCGGCTCGGTCTTGGTGTCCTTCGCATCCACCCTCGGGCTGGCCCTGGTGATCTGGCAGCATGTGCTCGGCATTCAGCTGCACTGGTCGGTACCGGTCGCGGTGTTCGCGATCCTCATATCGGTAGGCGCCGACTACAACCTGCTAGTCGCATCGCGCTTCAAAGAAGAGATGAGCGCCGGCATCCGCACGGGGGTCGTCCGGGCCATCGCCGGCACCGGCGGCGTGGTGACCACGGCGGGACTGGTGTTCGCGATGACACAGTTCGCCATGATGGGGTCGAGTCTGGTCAACATCGCACAAATGGGTTCGACGATCGGGATGGGCTTGATCATCGACACGTTCGTGGTGCGCACCTTCACGGTGCCGACACTGGCGGTAATCCTCGACAAGAAGTTCTGGTGGCCGCTGCCGATGAACCAGCTCTGGCGGCGTTCCTAACGGACGTGCGGCTGACTGCCCTGACCCACGGGGGCGGGCTGCCGGTCTCCGGCGGGCGCGGAACTGCTGCCGACGGGCCGGCTGGGTCGCTCCGCGGCCTGGATGGGCGAAGGCGCCGACTCCCCGGACGGGGGCAGCACCCGCAGCAGGTCGTTGAACTGGCGGACGGC